>NZ_JBSGDT010000038.1:0-74206 GCF_053602515.1 Amycolatopsis sp. NPDC004368
GAGGCGGGCAAGGCCGTGGTCGTCGGCGGTGTCGCGCAGGCCCCGACCGACCTGATCACCGCGATCGCCGCGTCCGCCTCGCCGGAGGTGGACGAGGACGGGCTGGCGGTCGTCGAGCGTTCGGCGTGCCCGACCTGCGGTTCGTGCTCCGGCATGTTCACCGCGAACTCGATGAACTGCCTCACCGAGGCCCTGGGCCTGTCGCTGCCCGGCAACGGTTCCACGCTGGCCACCCACGCCGCGCGCCGCGAGCTGTTCTCCGGCGCCGGGCGCACGGTCATCGATCTGTGCAAGCGCTGGTACGGCGAGGACGACGACTCCGTGCTGCCCCGGTCGATCGCCACTCGCGAGGCGTTCGAGAACGCGATGGCTCTCGACATGGCCATGGGCGGCTCGACCAACACGGTGCTGCACATCCTCGCCGCCGCGCAGGAGGGCGAGGTCGACTTCACGATCAGCGACATCGACGAGATCGGCCGGCGCGTGCCGTGCCTGTCGAAGGTCGCGCCGAACTCCGACTACCACATGGAAGACGTTCACCGGGCCGGCGGAATCCCCGCCATCCTGGGTGAGCTGTACCGCGGTGGCCTGCTGAACACCGGTGTCCACTCGGTCCACTCCCCCGACCTCGACTCGTGGCTGAACGAGTGGGACATCCGCGCGGCTTCGCCGTCGGCCGCGGCTCTGGAGCTCTTCCACGCGGCGCCGGGCGGCGTGCGGACGACGAAGGCCTTCTCGACGGAGAACCGCTGGTCGTCGCTGGACACCGACGCCGCCGGCGGCTGCATCCGCGACGTCGAGCACGCCTACACGAAGGACGGCGGCCTCGCGATCCTGCGCGGCAACCTCGCCGAGAACGGCGCCGTCATCAAGGCCGCCGGCATCGACGAGGACCTGTGGCACTTCGAGGGCCCCGCGCGCGTGCTCGAAAGCCAGGAGGAGGCCGTTTCGGCGATCCTCAACAAGGAGATCCAGGCGGGCGACGTGCTGGTCATCCGCTACGAGGGCCCCGCCGGCGGGCCGGGCATGCAGGAGATGCTGCACCCCACGGCGTTCCTCAAGGGCTCGGGCCTGGGCAAGAAGTGCGCGCTGATCACGGACGGCCGCTTCTCGGGCGGCTCGTCCGGCATCTCCGTCGGCCACATCTCCCCGGAGGCAGCGGCGGGCGGCCTGATCGGCCTGGTCGAAAACGGCGACCGCATCCTGATCGACGTCCACGAACGCCGCCTCGAACTCCTCGTCGACGCCGAGATCCTGTCGGAGCGGCACTCGAAGATGGAGGCCGCGGAGCGTCCGTGGCAGCCGAAGGACCGTCAGCGTCCGATCACGGCGGCGCTGCGGGCGTACGCGCGAATGGCCACGTCCGCGGACACGGGCGCGGTGCGCGACCCGAACAAGTGAGCTTGACGCTTCGCTGAGAAGGGCCGTCCATCCTCGATGGGGTGGACGGCCCTTTTCGTTCGTCGCCGCTGAGTGGCGACGGCGCGTCTGCGCTGGTCGGGGGCCTCTCGCCACCCAGCGGCAACAGCAGGTCTGCGCAGGCCGGCGACCTCTCGCCGCCCAGCGACGAGAGCGGATCTGCGCTGATCGACGGCCTTTCGCCACCCGGTGGCCACGGTTGATCTGCGACGGTCAGCGGTTTTCGCCACCCAGTGGTGACAGCGGACCTGCGCAGGTCGCCGACCTCCCGCCACACAATGGCGACAGCGGGCCTGCGCCCGTCAGCGACCTCCCGCCGCTCAATGGCGACAGCGAGCCTGCGCTGATCGAGGGGTTTCGCCACCCAACGGCGACGGCGGGTCAGCGCTCGCCAGCCCCTCTCGCCAACCGGCGGCGAACCACAGGTCAGCGCGTCAGAACGATGACCACCACCGAGGCCGCGGCGGCCAGCAGCAGCGACACGATCCCGAGGGGCAACGGCCGCTTGCGCCACGGCGTGTTCTTCTCCAGCGAGATCCGGCCGGCACCGGTGAAAATCAGGGCGAGGGCCACGACGCCGACGAGGAGCTCGAACTCCCAGCCCCGGCCGTCACCCTGGAAGAAGCCACCGTGGAACTTCGCGAACACGGCGCTGGCGGCGACTCCCAGGATCCCGGCGGCCGCGAGCGGCGTGAAGAGGCCCACGAGCAGTAGCGCGCTGCCGCCGACCTCGACGATGCCGGTGATCCAGGACAGCAGCGTGGTCTGCTTGTGGAAGCCGAACGTCTCCAGCAGGTGCGCGAACCCCGTGATGCCGGGTCCCCCGAACGCGCCGAACAGGTGTTGCAGGCCGTGCGCCCCCACGATCGCGGCCAGGCCCAGGCGCAGGATCAGCAGGCCGAGGCCCAGGCCGCCCTGGCGGACCTCGTCGTCGTTGTCGTTCGTCGTGTCCCCGACCCCGGACAGCAGGCCGCTCTGGTAGTCATCCCCTTGACTGGTCACGCGCGAAGGGTAGGGGATCCCGACCCCGGCCGCGAGCGAGCGCGCCGAGGTCAGGGACCCCTTCGCGTCAGTATTCGCCGCGCACGAGGTTCTCGGGCAGTTCGCCGCCGGCGTAGCGCGCGATCTCGGCCGCAGCGACGGCGTACGAACGTCGCCGCACACCGGCGACGGCCCCGCCGATGTGCGGCGTGAGCAGCAGGCCCGGCGCGCTCCACAGGGGGTGGTCGGCCGGCAGCGGCTCGGGGTCCGTCACGTCGAGCGCCGCCCGCAGACGCCCAGCCGTGAGCTCGGCCAGCAGCGCGTCGGTACGCACGACCGGTCCCCTCGCGGCGTTGACGAGGACGGCGCCGTCGGGCATCGCGGCGAGGAACTCGGCGTCGACCATTCCCCGCGTGCGCGACGTGAGGGGGACCATCAGCACCGCGATGTCGTGGTGCGGCAGGAGCTCGGGCAGCTCGGCGACGCCGTGGACGCCGTCGCGGGCCGACATGCCCACCATCGTGCAGCGGACGTCGAACGGTTCGAGCCGGCGTCGCAGCTGCCGCCCGAGGTCGCCGGCGCCGATGATGAGCGCGCGTTGCCCTTGGAGCGTCTCGGCGGGACGGCGTTCCCAGTGGTGCTCGCGGTGGGCGTCGGCGAAGACGTCGAGCTTCCGGTACATCGACAGCAGCACGGCGACGACCCATTCGGCCGTGCTCCCGCCGTGCGCGCCGCGGCAGGTGGAGAGCAGGACGCCGTCGGGCAGCTTGCCGACCCAGTCCTCGGCGCCGGCCGAGAGCAGCTGCACCAGCTTGAGGTTGGGCAGCTCGCGCCACAGCTCGTCACCCGCCGGGTGCCGGCCGGGGATGAGCACCTCCGCCTTCGCGGCTTCCGGCGGCACGGGTTCGCCCCATTGGTAGCGCACGGCCTGCACCATCGGGAGCTCCGAGAGCGCCTGGACACCCTCGTCGTCGGGGACGAGCACGGTGAGCGTCATGATCGCCACGTTAGCCACTTACTCCCCGCTCACGCGGACGCACCTAGGCTGGAGCATCATGCGTACCCGGTACCGGTGGTCGGCGCCGCTGGCCCTCCTCGCCTGTGGCGGACTTCTGCTGTCGGGCTGCGCGCGGTTCGACGACACCGCGGCCGGCCAGACGTTCAGCCCCGCCCCGGTGCCCAGCCCCGAGTCGCCGCCCCAGGTGCAGGACCCGGGCGACCCGTCGGGCGACGGCCAGGGCCAAGGTCACGGCGGTCAGCAGCAGGCGCCGACGCCGATCCCGCCGCCACAGGGCTGCAAGGACTTCGACAAGGCCGTCATCGCCACCTGCCTGGACACGGTCGCGGCCGTCGCCGGCCTCCCGGGCGACGGCTCGACCCCCGCGGCTCTCGCCGGTGAACGGAAATCCGGCCGCGTGCTCCTCGCCACGGCAGGCCGCGACGCGGCGCCGTTCGAGCAGCTCGACGTCGTCGCCACGGGTGACGGCGGCCTGACGTCGCTGGCGCTGTCGCCGAGCTACGTCGAGGACCAGCTGGTCTTCGCGTACATCACGACGGCAACCGACAACCGCGTCGTCCGCTTCGCCAAGGGCCAGCCGCCGAAGCCGGTGCTCACAGGCATCCCGAAGGGCGCCACCGGCAACCGTGGCGCCCTCGTCGGCGACGGCCGCGGAGCCCTACTCGTCGCAACTGGCGACGCGGGCAACCCCGCGTCCGCCGCCGACCCGAAGTCGCTGGCTGGCAAAGTGCTGCGCATCGACACGTCGGGCAGCCCGGCCGCCGGCAACCCGACCGCGGGCTCCGCCGTGTTCGCCTCGGGCCTCCACGCCCCCGGCGGCCTCTGCACCTCCGCCGACGGCAAGCGCGTGTGGGTCACCGACCAGACCGCCGGCCCGGACGCCCTGTACCGCGTGCAGGCGGGCCAGCCGCTGGCGACGCCCGCGTGGACCTGGCAGGACAAGCCAGGCCTCCGGGGCTGTGCCGACTTCACCGACCTGAACGGCCTCCTGGCCATCGCGTCGTCCACCGGTCTGCAGAGCCTCCCGGTCAACCCGGACGGCGCCGTCACCGGCAAGCCGACCGTCACCCTCGACGGCAAGGGGACGCCCCCCACCACGTACGGCCACCTCGCCGCCATGAGCATGATCAGCCCTCAGCTGGCGGTCGCCGGCACCACCAACAAGGACGGCGGCACACCCGTCTCCAGCGACGACCGCGTTGTCCTCATCACGATCGTCCAAACCAGCGGCACGCAGGGGAAGGACTGAGGTCCGCTCCTCGCTTGACCTGCGAGCTTGGGTTGTCGCCACTGAGCGGCAACACGGCCGCGCCGGACTTCTTGTCGCCCGATGACCGGCGGCGGACCGCATCGGCCGTCGCCATTCAGTCGCCATTCAGCGGCGACTACGGTTTCGCCCCTCACCGACAACCGCGGTGTCGCCCCTCACCGGCGACGGGGTGCCACCACTCGAAGGCAGCTGCGGTTAGCCAGCCAAAGACGACAGCGGCGTGGCCGCTCAACGGCGAAACCGCGGAGCCCGGCTTTCTGCCCGCAACGCCCGGATGTCCAACGTCGCTGCGGCAACCGACACCAACGCGGCCAACAGCCCGAGATACCGCCCGACCCCCGGGTTGATCATCACGCCGGCCGCTTCCAGAAACGCCCGCTGGTCACTGTCGAAAACCCAGTCCAGCGTCGTCCAGCCGATCACCATGAGCAGCAGCGCCGCCAGACCCGCGACGAGCCACAGGTGCGGCAATCCACTGATCCGCACCTTCCGGACCTGCCCGAAGACCACCACCACGATCCCGGCTAGCAGCACCACCAACGGCGGGAACCACGAAAAGAAGTCCGAGTGCCAGGCCGACCGCACGACGTCGTCGTGGGGCAGGGAGTTGAAGGCGTCCCGGACGTCGTCCGTCGCGGTGTCGGCCGTGAGGACCGTCCAGGGCAGGAACAACGTCACGAGCGCGAGCAGCCCGGCCCCCAGACCGAGCCACTCGCGCCACGTGACGCGTTTGACGGAGAACGCCACTCAGGAACCGACGCGCTCGACGATGAGCTCGCGCACGCGCTTGGCGTCGGCCTGGCCCTTGGTGGCCTTCATGACCGCGCCGACGATCGCGCCCGCCGCGGCGACCTTGCCGCCGCGGATCTTGTCGGCGATGTCGGGCTGGGCGGCCAGCGCCTCGTCCACGGCGGCGATCAGCGCGGAATCGTCCGAAACAACCTTCAGCCCGCGCTTGTCCACGACCTCACGCGGCGAACCCTCGCCCGCGAGCACACCCTGCACGACCTCCTTGGCGAGCTTGTTCGTCAGCTCCCCCGAGGACACGAGCGCGATCACCTCGGCCACCTGCGCCGGCGTGATCGCCAGCTCGGCGAGCTCGACCTCGCGCGTGTTCGCCTCCTGCGCCAGCGTGTTGACCCACCAGCCGCGCGCCTCGTCCGGCTTCGCGCCGGCCTCGACCGTGGCCGCGACGAGGTCGACGGCGCCGACGTTCAGCAGGTCGCGCAGCGCCTCGTCCGACAGGTTCCACTCGGTCTGGATCCGCTTGCGCCGCTCGGCCGGCATCTCCGGCAGCGTCTTGCGCAGTTCCTCGACCCACTCACGCGAAGGCGCGATGGGCACCAGGTCGGGCTCCGGGAAGTACCGGTAGTCCTCGGCGGTTTCCTTGGTACGGCCGCCGGAAGTGGTTCCGTCGGCCTCCTGGAAGTGCCGCGTCTCCTGCTTGATGGAGCCGCCGTCCGCGAGGATGGCCGCCTGGCGCGTCATCTCGTACCGCACCGCGCGCTCGACGCTGCGCAGCGAGTTGACGTTCTTCGTCTCCGTGCGCGTGCCGAACTCGGTGGCGTTCTTGTCCATCAGGGACACGTTCGCGTCGCAGCGAAGGGACCCCTGGTCCATGCGGACGTCGGACACGTCGAGCGCTCGCAGCAGGTCACGCAGCGCCGAAACGTACGCCCGCGCCACCTCCGGGGCCCGCGCGCCCGTGCCCTCGATCGGTTTGGTGACGATCTCGATCAGCGGCACGCCGGCACGGTTGTAGTCCAGCAGCGAGTAGTCCGCGCCGTGGATGCGACCGGTCGCGCCACCCATGTGCAGCGACTTGCCGGTGTCTTCCTCCATGTGCGCGCGCTCGATCTCCACGCGCACGATCTCGCCGTCGTCGAGCGTCACGTCGAGGTAGCCGTTGAAGGCGATGGGCTCGTCGTACTGCGACGTCTGGAAGTTCTTCGGCTGGTCCGGGTAGAAGTAGTTCTTCCGCGCGAACCGGCACCACTCGGCGATCTCACAGTTGAGCGCAAGGCCGATACGGATCGCGCCTTCCACGGCCTTGCCGTTCACCACGGGCAGCGCGCCGGGCAGGCCGAGGCACGTGGGGCACGTCTTCGTGTTCGGCTCGCCGCCGAACTCGTTGGCGCAGCCGCAGAACATCTTCGTGTTCGTGTTGAGCTCGACGTGGACCTCGAGCCCGAGCACCGGGTCGAACCGCTCGATGACCTCGGCGTAGTCCATCAACTCGGCCACGGCAGTCACTTCGTTCCTCCCAGCTCCGGGACCTTGTGCACGAGCGATCCGCCGGCGGCGGCGTCACGCGCGGCCTCGTACGCGGCGCCGACGCGATAGAGCCGGTCGTCGGCGAGCGCCGGGGCCATGATCTGCAGGCCGACCGGCAGGCCGTCCTCGTCGGACAGTCCACTCGGGACGCTCATGGCGGCGTTGCCCGCGAGGTTCGACGGGATGGTGCAGAGGTCGGCGAGATACATCGCCATCGGGTCGTCCACGCGTTCGCCGATCTTGAACGCCGTGGTCGGCGTGGTCGGCGAAACCAGGACGTCCACCTGCTCGAATGCGGAGGTGAAGTCCTGCGTGATGAGCGTGCGCACCTTCTGGGCCGAACCGTAGTAGGCGTCGTAGTAGCCCGACGAAAGCGCGTAAGTGCCCAGCATGATGCGGCGCTTCACCTCGGCGCCGAAGCCCTTTTCCCGGGTCAGCGACATGACTTCTTCGGCGCTGTGCGTGCCGTCGTCGGCCACGCGCAGGCCGTAGCGCATCGCGTCGAACCGCGCGAGGTTCGACGACGCCTCGCTCGGCGCGATCAGGTAGTACGCGGGCAGCGCGTACCCGAAGTGCGGGCACGAGACCTCGACCACTTCGGCGCCCAGGGCGCGCAGCTGCTCGACGGCGGCCTGGAACGACCGCAGCACGCCGCCCTGGTAGCCGTCGCCGCCGAACTCCTTCACCACGCCGACGCGAACGCCCTTGAGGTCCCCGTTGGCGCCCTCGCGCGCCGCCGCGACGACCGGCGGGACCGGTGCGTCGATCGACGTCGAGTCCAGCGGGTCGTGCCCGGCGATGACCTCGTGCAGCAGCGCGGCGTCGAGCACCGTCCGCGCACAGGGGCCGGCCTGGTCCAGCGACGACGAGAACGCGACGAGGCCATACCGCGAAACCCCGCCGTACGTCGGCTTCACGCCGACCGTCCCCGTGACGGCGCCCGGCTGGCGGATCGAGCCACCGGTGTCCGTCCCGATGGCCAGCGCCGCCTCGAACGCCGCGATCGACGCCGACGAGCCACCGCCCGAACCACCCGGGATGCGGGCGTGGTCCCACGGGTTGTGCGTGGGGCCGAAAGCGGAGTTCTCGGTGGACGAACCCATGGCGAACTCGTCCATGTTCGTCTTGCCGAGGATGACGATGCCGGCTTCGCGCAGCTTGCGCGTGACGGTCGCGTCATACGGCGGGATCCACCCCTCCAACGTGCGCGAACCGCACGTGGTCGGGATGCCCTCGGTGGTCAGCACGTCCTTGAGCGCCAGCGGCACGCCCGCCAGCGACGACTGGGGCTGCTCCCCCGCGGCCAGCTTCTCGTCGACGGACTTGGCCGCGCCGAGCGCGCCTTCCGTGTCGACGTGCAGGAACGCGTGGACGTGGTCGTCGACCTCGGCGATCCGGTCCAGGTGCGTCTGCGTGACCTCGACCGCGGAAACCTCGCGCGCGTGGATCTTCGCCGCCAGCTCGGCGGCGGTCAGCTTGACGAGTTCACTCACTGTTCTTCTCCCAGAATCCGCGGCACCCGGAACCGGCCCTCTTCGGCGGCCGGCGCACCGGCCAGCGCCTGCTGCTGCGTCAGGCAGGGGCGGAGCTCGTCCTCGCGGAAGACGTTCGTGAGCGGCACGGAGTGCGAAGTCGGCGGAACGTCGGCCGCGGCGACCTGGCTCACCTTCGCCACCGAGTCCAGGATCTGGTCGAGCTGGCCCGCGAAGACGTCCAGCTCGTCATCGGTGACGGCCAGCCTGGCCAGCTTGGCGAGGTGCGCGACCTCGTCTCGGGAAATGTTGGGCACGCGGGTGACTCCCGGGGTGTGCTGTGCGGGTGCGGTCGGAAGCTGCAAGTCTATGGTGACGGCGCCGGACGGCTCGACCGGGTTACGGCCGGACCTGCTGTGACCCGGGTGTCCCGTTCCCCGGACGGCGGGTCCCCGGCACTACCCGGTCTGTCACAATCGGCGCCCGGTTACCGCGTTCCGCGACAAGGCGGAACGCCTGAGGCGAGAGGGGCGTGTGGTGTCGTTCCTGCTGCGGGTCCAGCTTCCGGACTCCCCCGGCACCCTCGGCGCCGTCGCGACGGCGCTGGGCACCGTCGGCGCCGACATCCTCAGCGTCGACGTCGTGGAGCGCGGCGGTGGGGTCGCCATCGACGACCTCGTGGTCGAGCTCCCGTCCGGCCGCCTGCCCGACGCCCTCATCACCGCGGCCGAAAGCGTCGAGGGCGTCGAGGTCGACGCAGTCCGGCCGTACGCGGGCATCCTCGACACCCACCGCGAGCTGGAGCTGGTGGAGGAGATCGCGGCGCAGCCGAAGGCCGGACTCGATCTGCTGGCAGAGGGTGTGCCGAAGATCATTCGCGCCGGCTGGGCGGTCATCGTCGAACACCGTGAGTCGGGCACCCGCCGGCTGGCCTCGTCGAGCGCGGCGCCCGAGAACCCGTTCACGGACCTGCCCTGGCTGCCCCTCGAACGCGCCACCGTTCTCGACGGCGAGGAGGACTGGATCCCGGACACGTGGAAGGAGCTGGGCACGGAGCTCGCGGCCACGCCGCTGGGCAAGCCGGGCAAGGCCCTGCTCGTCGCCCGTCCCGGGGGGCCCAATTTTCGCGCCGCCGAGGTCGCCCGCCTGGCCCACTTCGCCGGCATCGTCGCCGTCGTCCTGGACGGCTGACGCTCCCTCGGATTCCGGCACTGACCTGCGGTTCGCCACCCAGCGGCGAGAGCCTCGCCCCGTGGACCTCTCGGTGACCAATGCCTTCCGGCGGCCGCGGTCGGTCGTCGGCATTGGCCACCGAGAGGCGACGGTATGCCGTCCGACAGCTGCCACGGTCCGACCGCGCGAGCATGGTCGAAGATCCGATCGATGGCGGCAAACGGCGGCCCCGCTCAGCCCACCCGCGAATAGCGGCGGCTCCGTCGTCACGAGGCCGACCGGCGGACACGCGCGGCACCCACTATTGGGCGCCTCGAGTCCAACAGGCGGCACCCGAGACCCTCGCGATTCGCCGTCAGGAGGCCGTCAAGCGACGCCGGCGGCCCCCGCGATCGCCGCCACGACGCCAACACACGACGCGTGAATTCCACGCGATTCGCCGCCACGACGCCGCCAGGCGAACACCTGCGGCCCCCGTGATTCGCCGACAGGAGCTCAGGCGGCGCCCACCCCAGGCAGCCGTCAAGTCCTGCCCGAACCGTCGTCACTCAGCAGCAAATCCCCCTGACCAGCCGAAACAATGTGTAAATCGTACTCGTAAGCGATCAACCTGACGCTCGGAAACGGCCACCAGTCCCGCTCGGGCAACCTCCGAAACCCGATGCGTTCGTACAGCCGATGAGCCGCCCGCATCTCGTCGAGGCTGCTCAACACGATCTTCTCCAACCCCAGATCCCGCGCCCGCCTCAGCTCCGCCCGCGTGAGCGCCTCGCCGATCCCCCGCCCCCGCGCGGGCCCGGCAACGGCCAGCATCCGGAACTCCAGCTCACCCTCACGCGAAATCTCCGCGTACGACGTACCTGGCCGCACCACCGCGACGGTCCCGAGCACCGGCCACCAGCAGCTCGGCTTGCTCCGCCCGCCGGGCGACGTCGCGCAGCTCGGTCTCTTACCCGACGTCCGCGGAAAGCGGACCGGCCAACCGATACGCCTCGACCGTCAGCTCCCCCACCGCCGCGAACTCCTCGACCCCCGCGGCGGCCTGATCTCGACGTCACTCATCCACCGGCTCCTCCTCGGCACCGGTGTCCAGCGCCACCTCGGCAGCCGCGTCGGGCCCTTGCTCCAGCAGCACGCGGAAGCCGTCCTCGTCGAGCACCGGCACCTTCAGCTGCACGGCCTTCTCGTACTTCGACCCCGGCGCCTCACCCGCCACGACGAACGCCGTCTTCTTCGACACCGACCCCGCCGCCTTGCCGCCGCGGGACATGATGGCCTCCTTGGCCTCGTCGCGCGAGAACCCGTCGAGCGAGCCCGTCACCACGATCGAGAGCCCTTCGAGGTGCCGCGGGATCGAGTCGTCGCGTTCCTCTTCCATCCGCACGCCGGCGCGTCGCCATTTTTCGACGATCTCCCGGTGCCAGTCGACCTCGAACCACTCCTGCACGGCGTGCGCGATCGTCGGCCCCACGCCGTCGACGTCGGCGAGCTCCTCCTCGCTCGCGTCCTCGACGCGCTGGATCGACCCGAACTCGCGCGCCAGCGCCTGCGCCGCCGTCGGCCCGACGTGGCGGATCGACAGCGCGACGATCACCTTCCACAGGGGACGGTCCTTCGCCGCGTCGAGGTTCGCCAGCAGCTTGCGCGCGTTGGCCGAGAGGTCGCCCGCCTTGGTGCGGAACAGTTCCACCTCCGACAGCGCGTCCTCGCCGAGGTCGAACACGTCACCCTCGTCGGCGACCACGCGCGCGTCGAGCAGCGCGACGGCCGCCTCGTACCCGAGCACCTCGATGTCGAACGCACCACGCCCGGCCAGGTGGAACAGCCGTTCGCGCAGCTGCGCGGGGCAGAACCGGGTGTTCGGGCAGCGGATGTCCTTGTCGCCCTCCTTCTGGTAGGCGAGCTCCGTGCCGCATTCCGGGCAGTGCGTGGGCATCACGAATTCGCGCTCGGCGCCCGTCCGCGCGTCGACGACCGGCCCCATCACCTCGGGGATGACGTCGCCCGCCTTGCGGATCACGATGCGGTCGCCGATCAGGACGCCTTTGCGTTTGACCTCTTCGGCGTTGTGCAGCGTCGCGCGCGCCACCGTGGAACCCGCCACCTTCACCGGCTCCGTTACGGCGAACGGCGTGACGCGCCCCGTGCGCCCGACACCCACCTGGATGTCGAGCAACGTCGTGATCGCCTCTTCCGGCGCGTACTTGTACGCGATCGCCCAGCGCGGCGCGCGCGAAGTGGTGCCCAGCCGGCGCTGCTGCGCGACCTGGTCGACCTTGATCACGACGCCGTCGATCTCGTGCTCGGCGTCGTGCCGGTGCTCGCCCCAGTACGCAATGTGGTCGGTGAGCTCCTTCGCCGTGTGCAGCACGCGCGTGTGCGGCGAGACGGGCAGCCCCCACGCCACCAGCGCGTCGTACGCGTGCGACTGCGTGACCGGTTCGAAGCCCTCGCGCTTGCCCAGGCCGTGGCAGATCAGCCGCAGCCGGCGTTCCTTGGTGATGCGCGGGTCCTTCTGCCGCAATGATCCCGCGGCCGTGTTGCGCGGGTTCGCATACGGTGGCTTGCCCGCCTCGACCATCTTCGCGTTGAGCTCCAGGAAGTCCTCGACGCGGAAGAAGACCTCGCCGCGCACCTCGATGAGCTTCGGCACGGGGAAGTCGTCGGTGCCGGTGAGCTCGTCGGGGACCTGCTCCAGCGTGCGGATGTTGAGCGTGACGTCCTCGCCCGTGCGGCCGTCGCCGCGGGTGAGGCCGCGGGTGAGCTTGCCGTTCTCGTACAGGAGGTTGATGGCCAGGCCATCGATCTTCAGCTCGGCCAGGTACTCCGTGGAGCCGATCTCCTTCTCGACGCGCTCCACCCAGGTGAGGAACTCCTCGGTGTCGAAGACGTTGTCGAGGCTCAGCATGCGTTCGAGGTGGTCGTACGCGTTGAACTCGGTGGAGAACGTGCCGCCGACGTTCTGCGTCGGCGAATCCGGCGTGACCAGCGCCGGGTACTGGTCTTCGATCGCCTGCAGCTCGCCGAGGAGCGCGTCGAACTGGCCGTCGGACACGATGGGCGAATCCAGCACGTAGTAACGGAACTGGTGCCCGCGGACGTCCTCGGCGAGGGCGCCGTGGCGTTCGCGCACGTCGGCAGGGACGTCGGTCACGTCCTGCACCCCTTCGGAGGGCGCGGCCGGCTGGTCGTGGGGAAGGTCGCTGCTCACGGGTGGTAACACTAGCCGGAGGTGCCGACAGTTTCGTCTTCTTGCTCGTCCAGGCCCCGGACCAGGTCACGGAGCTCCAGCAGGCTGATCGTGCCGGCCGGCTCGGTCTCCGCCGTCTCGACGCGGCGTAGCCGTTCGGCGGCGACGCGTTCGCCGAGCGTCGCGTCCAGCGGCAGGAACGTCATGGTGGTGCGCGCCGCCGGCTCCAGTTCGGCCAGCGCGGGGTGGTAGACGGCCACGTCGACGACGCCCTCGTCCACCTGCGCGACGACGCGCACGTCGGCCAGCGCGATGTGGTGGTCGCCGAGGTTCACGGTGACCTCGGTCGGGTCCGGGACCGGCGGGACGGAGTCGTGGTGCTCCCAGATGGCGTCGTCCGGCGGGGCGGCGGCCTTCCAGGCGTCGGTGAACGGCCGCAGCTGCGGGTCTTCCTGCCCGGTGACGACGAGGGCGTAGATCGCTTGACGGCCGCGTTCCAGCGAGAAGTGCAGCCGCGGGTGCAGGGCCTCGACGAGCACGCACAGGTCGTGTTCCACGCGGTGGGGTTCGCGGTCGCCCAGGGCCGCGTTGACCTCGGGGAGCAGCTCGAACCAGCCCTGCCAGAACCTCACCGCGGCCGCCTCGACGTCGGACGGCACGGGCTGGGCGGGCCAGGGCGTGCGCGGGTCGGGCGGCGCTGCCGGGTCTTGACCTTGGCTTTGGCGCGCGCGACGGCCGCGGAACAAACGCATGGGACATCCCCCGTTGTCGATCGTTCCCGACACGCTACTCCGGGCTCACCACGTCTCGGGCGGCTCCACGAAGGCCTTGCCGACGTCCCGGGTCAGGGCGAGCGCGCGGCGCATCCACTCGTTCGTGGCGCCGGCCATACCGCAGGTCGGCGTCGGGACGGCGCGCTCGGCCAGGATCGACCGGTTGAAACCCAGGCGGTCCACGAGCCGGAACGCCGGCTCGGCGACGTCCTTCAGCGTGGGGCGCGTGCCTGGGTCCAGCGCCGGCACGAGCCCGAGGAACAGCGACGTGCCGCTGTCCCACGTCTCCCCGATCGCGTCCAATGTCTCGGCCGACGCCTTCCCGAGCAGCGTCAGGTCGAACGCGATCGCGTCCGCGCCGGCCCTGCGCAGGAGTTCGAGGGGCGGCTTCGGCGCGCAACAGTGCACGACGACGGGCTGCTCCGTGATCGCCCGGACGCCCTCGATCATGGTCGTCAGGAGGTCCCGCGCCTCCGGCTCGGGCACGGCCGGCACGTTCCCGTAGCCCGACGGCGTCGGCAATCCCCCGCCGAGCACCGCCGGCAACGACGGCTCGTCCAGCTGCACCACGATCGGCGCGCCGATCCGCGCCTTCAGCTCCGTGACGTGCTGAGCCAAACCGTCCAGCAGAGAGGACGTGAAGTCCCGCATGGCGCCACGGTCAGTGAGCACGCGGTGCCCTCGCGGCAACTCGATGCCGGCGCCCAGCGTCCACGGCCCGGCCACCTGCGTCTTGAACACGGGCGGCAGGACGCCCGCCTTGTCTCGGGCTTCCTGCACGGCATCGAGATCCCACTGCAGGAGGTCTCGCCCCCGCCGGTGATCGTGCCCGGGCCGCCCCGCGACGCGGTATCCGCTCGGCACGACCTCGACGGCCAGATCTACAAGCAACGCAGCGGTTCGCCCGAGCATGTCGGCCCCCACCCCACGCCCCGGCAACTCCGGCAGGTGCGGGAACTCGGGCAGCTCCCCGAACACGACGGCGGCCGCCTCACCCGGGTCCGCTCCGGGCATCGAGCCGATCGCGGTGGCCGCACCGTCGGGCCAAGCTCGTTCAGTCACGGGCGAATTCTCGCCGAACGCACCCCGACGCCTCCCACCGCCCTCTCCAGGGTCACCCGACTGAGCCGGACATTCGCCGCATATCCCTTTGCCAGCCCCGAATTCGAGGAGACAGCGATACTCTGGATGGCCATGACGAGCTCCTCGCCATCACCGCCGGGCCGGCACCCCGACGAGGTGAGTCCCACCCGGCTACCCAGGTGGGACGACGGGCCGCGCATCCCGGAACGCCGCTCCGCCAGCCGATCCTTCGGCGGCACTCTGTTCACCGAGACCGTCCTGCTCGTGAGCCGCCGAGCCGAACTCGCCGAGACCGACGAGGAGTTCAGCGTCCTCGATCGCGGCGGCGCCCGCATCGGTGGCGTGGCCGACGTCAGCCAGGGCTTCCTCCACAAAGCCGCTCGCCTTTTGCCGAAATACGACCAGTACGTGACCCACAAATTCGAAATCCGCGACGCCAACCACAGCACCGTCCTGAAAGTGGCCAGGCCATCCAAGGAACTGCGCACGCGCTTCGTCGTCACCCGCGCCGACGAAACCCCGATCGGCGAAATCGTCCCGACCCGCGCTCCGGGGGACACTCGCTTCACCCTCGTCGTCGAGGGCCGCACGGTCGGCCGCGTCGCCACCGCTGGCCGGCACCCGTGGGACGTCGTTATCAGGAACCACGCCGGCTCCGAGGTCGCCCGCGTCGGCGCCCCGCCGGCCGGCCTTTCGCCGATCCGCGGCGACTCCTACCTCGTCGAAACCCCGCACCAGCTGCCGGAACCCCTGGCCAGCATGGTCGTCGCCACGACCCTCACGATCGACACCGCCCTGACCCGCGCGACTGCCTGAGCACGTGACCGTTGTCTCAGGCCGTCCAGGTGGACACCACGCCGGTGACGGCCCAATGTGAGGCGAGAGGCCGGGACGCCGGAGTCCTGCCTGGACGGAGGTCACCGTGGAGCCGTTGCCCGAAGACAGCAACCGGAATTGGACAGAGCCCGGCGTCTACGAAGTGGCCGCCGGCGTCTACCGGATCCCGTTGCCGTTGCCGAACGACGCCCTCCGCGCAGTGAACGTCTACGCCGTCACCGACGGGACCACCCTCGCCCTCGTCGACTCCGGCTGGGCCCTCACCGAAGCCCGCCAACTTCTTGCCGAAGCCCTGAAAGGCATCGGCGCCGAACTCGGTGACGTGCGCGAGTTCCTGGTCACCCACGTGCACCGCGACCACTACACGCAGGCCGTGGCCATTCGGCGCGAATTCGGCAACAAGATCGCCTTGGGCCAACTCGAGGAACCTTCACTCAAGATCACCGCCGACCCGGACCAGCTGCCGCTGCAGGCCCAGGTCGAACTCCTTCGCCACTCAGGCGCCGACGAGGTTGTCGCCGCCCTGGGGAAAATGTTCGCCGACATCCCTCGCCGCACGGATTTCGACCTGTGGGAAGACCCGGACGAGTGGCTCACCCCCGGCCGCCGCCAGGTCCTGCCCAACCGGGAGCTCGAAGTGGTCCATACCCCAGGCCACACCACCGGCCACGTCGTTTTCCTCGACGAGGCTGCCGGTTTGTTGTTCTCGGGCGACCACGTCCTCCCCCACATCACGCCTTCGATCGGTTTCCAGCCTGTGCCGGCCGAGTTACCGCTCAACGACTACCTCGACTCACTGCGCTTGGTCCGTGCGCTGCCCGATCAGCGCATGCTCCCGGCCCATGGCCCGGTGGCCGACAGCGTGCACACACGGATCGACGAGCTCCTCGAACACCACCGCCAGCGCCTCGCGAAGATGGCCGCCCAGATCGACGCCGGCGCCAGCACCGCGTTCGAAACGGCGAGCAGGATGGGCTGGACCCGCCGCGGCCGCACGTTATCCGAGATGGATGCGTTCAACCAAATGCTCGCCGTCCTCGAAACGGGCGCACATCTCGACCTTCTCGTGTCACAGAACAAGCTGAAAGTCCAGCAGATCGACGGAGTTCGCCACTACCGGACGAACTGACGCTCCGGCCGGACCAACCACAACGCCGACATTGCGCTGGAATTGACCACCATGCCCGACCTCACCGTGCGAAAAGCCCGTCGCGATGACGTTGAAGCCATCGTCCGCATGCTCGTGGACGACCAACTCGGCGCGACCAGGGATTCAGCCGACGACCTCGAGCCTTACCTTCGCGCGTTCGAGGCCATCGACGCCGACCCGCAGCAGCTTCTGATCGTCGCGACGTCGAGCGACGAGCCCGTGGCGACGCTGCAGCTGACGATCATCCCCGGCCTCGCCCGCCGGGGCGCCCTCCGTGGCCAGATCGAAGCGGTGCGCGTTCGCAGCGATCAGCGCAGCGCAGGACTCGGTCGAGCGCTCGTCCAATGGGCGATCGAAGAATGCCGTCGACGGGGATGCGCCCTGGTGCAGCTGACCTCCGACACCTCCCGAAACGCGGCGCACAGGTTCTACGAGCAACTGGGTTTCACCGCCAGCCACACGGGTTTCAAGCTGCACCTCTGACCTCTCCGACCGTCCATTCGGAACAGATTCCCGGCCCTCACGCCTGGGGCTCATCCACGGTGACACGAAGCGACCGCGATTCCAAGAAAATGGCACGAACGGCCCGTTCGTGCCATCTTGATGATCGATCACCGACTCTTGCGTATCGTCGCCGCCATGACCAAATCGACACCGGCGCACCCGGCAGCCGACGATTCCAGCACCGCCCCCGAAACCGCTGACCTCGACTTCCTTCTCCGTGCCATGCAGGCGAAACTTGAGATCTTCGAGCGCTTGCAAGGACCGCAGCTGATGCAGGTGGCCAAGGACGCAAGCTTCCAGATCGCGCGGTTGCAAGCGCTGCAGCTGCACTGTCTCGCCGGCCTGCGAAGACGAAGATCGGACGCACGTGAACTCGCCTCTGAAGTCGCGTTGGCCCTCCACCTCACGGACAACCGCGCCGGCGCCATGATTTCCGCGGCCGAGGCGTTGACGAACCGTCTCCCGCGGACCTTCCGCCTCATGGACAACGGATTCGTCGATCTCTACCGTGCCATGAAAGTCACCGATGGCACCGTGTGGCTGTCCGACCACCACGCACGGATCGTCGACACCCTGCTCGAAGACCGTCTGGCCGT
This sequence comes from Amycolatopsis sp. NPDC004368, assembly GCF_053602515.1. Lineage (NCBI taxonomy): Bacteria > Bacillati > Actinomycetota > Actinomycetes > Pseudonocardiales > Pseudonocardiaceae > Amycolatopsis > Amycolatopsis sp. NPDC004368. The sequence goes on from NZ_JBSGDT010000038.1 coordinate 17,741, forward strand.
CAAGAACCCGACACAGATCCGCAAAGCCACCGCGTACGCGGCGATGAAAGCCGATCCCGAAGGCGCCGCGAACCGCGTGACACAGCGGCGCACCGAGCGGCGGACGGTATTACACCACCAATCCGAGGGCATCTCGCAGCTGTCCATCGACAACGCACCAACGGAGAAGGCCACCGCCGCTTATCTCCGTATCGACAAAATCGCCCGAACGCTCAAGAAGAACGATGAGAAGCGGACGCTCGACCAGATCCGCGCTGACGTCACGCTCGACCTCCTGCTGACCGGCAAAGGCGGGGTTCCCGAGCAGACCGAGGTTTACCTCTACCTCGACCTTCACACCTACCTGGGTCTCAACGACAAACCTGCCGAGATGTCCGGGCACGGGCACGTCCCGGCCGAACTCGCCCGGCACATCGCCACCGGCCCCAACACGACATTGCGCCGGATCATCACCGACCCGTTGACCGGGCAGGTGATCGAAGTCGGCAAGTTCCGCTACCGGCCGAGTATCGACGTCGGCGAGTTCGTGCGGGTGCGGGACCGCGAGTGCCGTCAACCCGGCTGCCCGCGCCCTGCGCATGACTGCCTGACCGAACGGACACCGACGAAAGCCGACTCGGCAACCGACGCCGACGGAACCCTGAGCTACTGCCTCCGCCACCGTCGCCTCAAGAACCGCGCCGATTGGCATTACCAGGTGATCGACGATGGGAAGCTCGTCATCACGACGCCGACGGGCCAAGAAGTCGAGAGCATCCCACCGCCGCTCCATGAGCCCGACCTGCAGGTCGAGCACCCTGAGCAGACGCGCAAGGGGGCTTGAGCGCCGAGGTCAGCGCGTGCTGTAGATCTTCGCGCTGCCGAGGACAAGGTCACCTACGCCGGCGTCTGGCCGATACAGGACCACGACCTGCCCCGGAGCAACGCCTCGCAACGGCTCGCGCAGCTCGATACTGACGTGCTCGCCATCGGCCTCGGCGACGGCCTCGGCAATGCCGCCGTGCGCGCGCACCTGCACAACGCACTCGGTCGGACCATCGAGCGCGCGCCCGTTGGGCCAGATCGCCCGGTCGGCCTCGATCACATCGACGCCAAGACCGGTCGACGACCCGACCTTCACCGTGCCCGAAACTGGCTCGAGCGAGAGCACATACCGGGGCCGCCCGTCATCGGCCGGCGCGTCGATGCCGAGACCCTTGCGCTGTCCGACGGTGAAGCCGTGCACACCCGTGTGCTGCCCGAGGACGGCGCCGGTCTCGGCGTCCACAAGCTGACCTGGACGCTGCCCGAGCCGGTTCTCGAGGAACTGCTTGGTGTCGCCGTCGGGAATGAAACAGATGTCGTGACTGTCGGGCTTGTTCGCCACCGAAAGACCACGCTGCTCCGCCTCGGCACGGACATCCGTCTTCCACGAGTCGCCCAGCGGGAACATCGCGTGGCTGAGCTGCTCCGGCGTGAGGGACGCCAGCACATACGACTGGTCCTTGCCTTCGTCGGCACTCCGGCGAAGCTCAAGCACGCCGTCGACGGTCTCGAGGCGTGCATAGTGGCCGGTGGCAACGGCGTCGAAGCCGAGAGCCATCGCCTTCTCCAACAACGCCTCGAACTTGATCTTCTCGTTGCAGGTCACGCACGGATTGGGAGTCCGGCCCGCTGCGTACTCACCGACGAAGGTCTCCACGACCTCTTCGGTGAAGCGCTCGGCAAAGTCCCAGATGTAGAAGGGAATTCCGAGGATGTCGGCTGCGCGGCGGGCATCGTGCGAGTCCTCGATCGTGCAGCAGCCACGCGAACCAGTCCGAAGCGTGCCCGGTTTCGCCGACAGCGCCAAGTGCACGCCGACGACCTCGTGGCCGGCGTCAACGGCCCGCGCCGCGGCGACGGCCGAGTCGACGCCTCCGCTCATTGCGGCCAGTACTCGCATCGCTTACACCTCTTGCTTCTGGGTCTGCTTGCGCATGCCGGCAAGTCCCGCCTGCCGAGCCCTGGCGACGACCCCGCCAATCTCCCGCGCGAGCGCGGTCACGTCTTCCAGTGTGGATGTGTGGCCCAGCGAGAATCGCAGTGAGCCACGGGCTGCCGCGGCGTCGGCGCCCATCGCAAGCAGCACGTGGCTCGGCTGGGCGACACCTGCGGTACAGGCTGAGCCGGTCGAGCATTCGATTCCCTTGGCGTCGAGCAGCATCAGCAAGCTGTCGCCGGCACAGCCAGGGAAAGTGAAGTGGGCGTGGCCGGGCAGCCGCTCGCCTCCGCCGTTGAGGATCGCGTCGGGGATTTCGCGCTGGACCGACTCGATGAGCTGGTCGCGAAGTTTCTCGACGCGGGCGGCGTACTCGGCGCGCGTCTCGATCGCGGCGCGGACTGCGGCGGCGAAACCGACGATGGCCGGGACGTCGAGGGTTCCGGAACGGACGCTGCGCTCTTGGCCGCCACCGTGGAGGACGGGCGTGCATTCGGTGTCGCGGCCGAGGAGGAGAGCGCCGACGCCGTACGGGCCGCCGAGCTTGTGTCCTGTCAGGGTGAGGGCGGCGGCGCCGCTGGCAGCGAAGTCAACGGGGACGGCGCCGACGGCCTGGACGGCGTCGGTGTGCAGCGGGATGTCGTGCTCCGCGCAGATCGCGGCGAGTTCGGCGATCGGGTTGATGCTGCCGACCTCGTTGTTGGCCCACATCACCGTTGCGAGGGCGACGGTGTCGGGCGAGGACTCGACGGCGGCGCGCAAGGTGTCCGGCAAGACGCGGCCCTCGCTGTCGACCTCGAGCCAGGTGATTTCGGCACCGCACTGGGACTCGAGCCATTCGACGGTGTCCAGGACGGCGTGGTGCTCCACGACGCTGCACAGAATCCGGCGGCGCTCGGGGTGAGCGCTCTGGCGGGCCCAGTAGATGCCCTTGACAGCGAGGTTGTCACTCTCCGTGCCACCGCCGGTGAAGATGACTTCGGAAGGGCGGGCGCCGAGGGCTTCGGCGATGATTTCGCGTGATTCCTCCACCACGCGGCGTGCGCGGCGTCCCGAAGAGTGCAACGCGGAGGCGTTGCCCACGGTGGACAAAGCCTCGGTCATCGCCGCTACGGCTTCGGGCAGCATCGGGGTGGTCGCCGCGTGGTCGAGATAGGTCATCGCCCCATCAGGGTAGTCCGCTCCAGCCCGTTACGAAGTCCGGCCTGGGGCCGGAAGTGGCCTGTCACACCTTCTGAGGCCATCGGCTGGTCACGCGAGCTCCCCAAAGAGCGAGCAGAACGAGGGCGGCGACCAGAATTGCCATCGCCGGCGACGGATCGGCGGCCGAGGCGACCATGGCCAGCAAGACACCGCCGAGTCCGATGAGCAGGGCCGAGCCGACCCAGTCGGCGAGCTGCATGGCCGAGGTGTTGAAGCCGCGTTCGCCTTCCGGGGAGTAGCGGAGCAGGAGCACGGAAATCGCGGGCATGGCGATGCCCATGCCCGCGCCGCCGATGGCGCAGACGACGAACGCCAGCCAGGCGGGGCACCAGGGCTGCGCGACGAAACCGAAGCCCAGCAAAGCGACCGCGACCAGGGCGAAGCCGATGCGCAGCGTCGCTTCGCGGGACCAGTCCAAGAACTTGCCCTGGAGCCCGGAGGCGGCCGACCAGCCGAGGGCGGTGATCGTGAGCGGCAGGCCGGCCAGGGCGGGGCCGTATCCGTGGACGGCGGTCATCGTGAGGGGCAGGTAGGCCTCCATCCCGGCGTAGGCGCCGGAAAGCAGCGCGCGGGAGGCCACGACGGTGGGCAGGCCGGGGTGGAACGTCATCGTGCCCGCGGGCAGAAGCCTGCGAAGGGCCAGAGCGAGAGCCGCGAGGCCGACGGCGCCGTAAGCGAGGGCGACAGGCGAGGGATGCTGAGCGGCCCAGGTCAAGGCGGCGATCCCGAGCGCGGCGATCACCGCGGGCAGGACGCCGGCGCGGCGGGCCTCTGCGGCCGGCACGTGATCGGGCAGCTTGCGGACGACGACGAACAGCAGCGCCACCCCCACGGCGACCAGCGGAACCAAGCCGAGGAACACCCAGCGCCAGCCGACACTGACGGTGATCAGGCCGGCGACCGACGGACCGATCACGGCCGGCAAGACCCAGGCGGCGGCGTTCGCGGCGTAGATGACGGGGCGTTCGCGGTCGGTGAACGTCAGGGCGATGAGCAGGGACACCGCGACCAGCAGGAAGCCCGAGCCGAGGCCCTGGAGAGCGCGGCCAGCCAGGAGCATCGGCATGGACCTCGCGGTGCCGGCCACCACCAGGCCCGCGGCGAACAGCACCGGGCCGGCCAGGAGGGCGGGCGCCGGGCCGCGGCGGTCGCCCATGCGACCGGACAACACGGTCGCGACGACGCTGGCGATCAGGAACGTCGTGAACGGCCACGAATACAGCGTGAGTCCGTGCAGATCCGCCACCAGCGTGGGCATGGCTGTGGCGACGCCCATGCTTTCGAACGCCACCAACGTGACCACCAGCAACAAGCCGATCGTCGTGAGCCGGTGATCACGGTTCCACAGCACGCTTCTTCGGGGCTCGGCATCGAGGATCGGCGTCATGATCGACAGCCTGCTACCTCCAGCATTGTGGAGGTCAAGTCGATTTCAAGCTGTTCGGTTCACAGCGACTGGATCGAGCCTCAGGTCTCGTGCCAGCGCGGCGGCCTCACCGCGGGAGCTGACCTCGAGCTTCTCGAGAAGGTTGCGCACGTGGAACTTCACCGTGTGCTCGCTGAGCTGCAGTTGCGTGGCGATCTGACGGTTTCGCAGACCCTGCGAAATGCCCGACAGAACTTCGAGCTCCCGAGCGTTGAGGCGGTCGAGCGGCCGAAGCTCGGGCGGTTCGACGGTGTCGAGCGGCAGTGCGGCGGTGATCGTCGCGCCCCAGCCGGGGACGGCGTCGACCTCCCAGCTGCCGCCGAGGGGCGTGATGCGTTCGGTGAGGCCGGGGTCGAGAACGACGTCGGGGACGTCTGGGGCGTCGTCGCGGACGGTGATGCGGAGGGTGGCGGCGGCGAGGCGCCAGGAGGCACGAATTCGAGTTGTGCCGGGGCGGTCGAGGGCGGCGATGACGAGGCCGCGCGTGACGGTGCGCGCCGTGTGGGCGATGTCCTGCCGAAGTTGGCGGTCGTCGGTCGGGCCGGCGAGGTCCACGGTGACGTCGGCGTGGCCGACCAGTGGCGAAAGCTGGTCGGCGAGCACGCCGAAGGCGGCACGGGCGGACTCGGCGGACAACGCCTGGTCACGATCGGCCACGGCCCGCAGGTCGAGGAGTGCACGAGCGGCCAGGTCGGTCGCGGTCTGGCGGGCCGCCGCGTCGCTCAGGCGGCCCGAGCGCAGAACGGCCAGGAGTGCGACGAGCGTGGCCGCGTGCGTCTGGCCGAGGTCGGTGGCGGTCTGGGCGCGTGCGGTGGCCGCGGCGAGGTTGCTGGCGAGGACGTCGGGACCGGGGTCGACGGCGCGTTGCCCGGCGTCGGTGCTGGTCAGGTGCCACAGGCGGGCCGCGAGTCCCAGGGCAGTGGCGGACGGCTTGGCGTTGGCGGGCACGAGGGCGATCACCGCGCCGTTGCCGATGGCGGGGCGGGAGGCGAGGAGGACGACGCGACGTTCGGCACCGGCGAGCACGGCGCCGAGGACCACGGCCTCGCCCGGGACGGCGTGCCCGGCGAGGTGATCCAGCTCCGCGCTGGTGACGGCGGCCGTGATCGACGTGTCGCCGGTGACCTTGAACGGGCTGCGCGGGCAGTCGCCCGTCTGCATGGCGGCCGCGCGGTGGGGCAGCACGGCGGCGAGCTCCTTCGAGAAGCGCGGCAGCATCTCGGGCCGCGGCGCGGAGATGACCCGAACGGCGACGTCGAGCACGTGCGCCGGATCGGTCCAGGGGGCGTCCATGTGTCCACGGTAGGCGCGTGCGAGCGGTCCCGTCCTGCTCGTCCGGCTAGTGAACGCTACTCGTCCGAGCGGTTCGGATCGCGACGCGGGACAGTTGACTCGAAGCAGGACGAACGACCGTCCCGAATCGAAGGAGAGTACGAACAACCATGCGAGCCATCACCTTCGCCGCGTACGGCGGCCCGGACGTCCTGCAGCTGAGCGACGTCCCGGTGCCGGAACCCGGCCCCGGACAGGTCCGCGTCGCCGTGCGGCGTGCGGGCGTGAACCCCATCGACTGGAAGATCCGCAGCGGCGCCATGGCCAAGGGCGACGCGCCGAAGAGCCCGCAGATCCCGGGCGCTGAGCTGTCCGGCGTCGTCGATGCGGTGGGCGACGGCGCGGACTTCGCTGTGGGCGACGAGGTCTTCGGGTGGGCCGCCACCGGCTCGTACGCCGAGTACGCGCTGGCCACGGCCGTCGCGCGCAAGCCGGCGAGCTTGTCGTGGGACGACGCCGCGGCGTTGCCCGTGGCCGGCGAAACGGCGTTGCGCGTGCTGCGGCTGCTGGACGTGAAGGCCGGTGACCTGCTGCTGATCCACGGCGCGAGCGGCACCGTCGGGCGCTTCGCCACGCAGGCGGCCGTCGCGATCGGCGCGACCGTGATCGGCACGGCGGGGCAACGCAGCCTCGACGACGTGAAGTCGCTGGGAGCCATCCCCGTCCTCTACGGCGACGGCTGGCCGGAGCGCGTGCGTGAAGCGGCGGACCGGCCCGTGGACGCGGTGTTCGACGCATCGGGTCACGGGGTGCTGCCGGCCTCCGTTGAGCTGCGCGGGTCGAAGGAGCGGGTGGTGACCATCGCGGACGGGGCGGCGTTCGAACTGGGGTTGCCGTTCTCGGCCGGCGGCGCGGACGACCAGAAGCCGGAGGTGCTGGAGGAGATCCTCGAGTACGCCGGGCGTGGGTTGCAGATCGCACAGGGCGAGAGCTACCCGTTGGAGGAGGCCGCGGCCGCGCAGGAGGAGAGCCAGATGGGGCACCCGGGAGGGAAGATCACGATCGTCGTTTCCTGACGAATCGGCGGGGCCGGCCCCTCCTCGGTCGGCCCCGGCGAGGCCCGGACAGGTGAACTCGATCGTGTGGCGATGGTCGATCGTCGAGCAAATGGCGTGGCACGATTGCCTGGTCAGAACGTTTTGCCGCTGAATGGCGACGGGGTCGGGCGTTACCTCAGAGCGGTTCGCCGGGTGTCGCCGGTCGAGGCTGGGACCCGGTAGCGGTGGGGGCGCGACGGCAGCGAGTCAACAGCAGTCGTGGGGGTGTTGCCGTTCAGTGGCGACGGCAAGGCGCGGACGTCGCCGCTCAGTGGTGACAGCAGGTCGAGGGTGTTCGCCATTCAGCGCGACGGCAAGGGGGGACGTCGCCGTTGAGTGGCGACAGCAATTCGCGAGCGTCGCCGCTCAGAGGCGACAGCAAGTCGAGGGTGTTGCCATTCAGTGCAACGGCAAGGCGCGGACGTCGCCGTTGAGTGGCGACAGCACGGTGCGAGCGTCGCCGTTGAGTGGCGACGGCAATTCGCAGGCGTCGCCGCTCAGAGGCGACGCCCGCGAATCCGCAGGTCGACCGAGGATTTCAGTGAACCGAGTGCGCCTTGGCCGGTTCGGCCGCAGTCTGGTCAGCTACGGTCGGCACGGGAACCGAGGACGTCCGACGGCGCCCCTGGGCCGGAATCCGGACCGTCCCGAGAGCCGAGTGCACCGACGCCTCCGCGAGGGCAGCCAGTGAGCGGCGGTCCTCGGCGCGCCCGGGGGCGATCTCGGGGCAGACGTGTGCCTCGAGGACCAGACCACGCAGCGAGGCCACTCGCCGCAGGGAGGCGATGAGGGACTCGGGGCCGATGAAGGCCGGCATGCTGGTTTCGCGGCCGTCGGCTAGGCGGTAGCGCAACGCGATCGGCCGGACGGGCACGCCGCCGTCGATGGCGGCCTGGAACGTGGCCGAGGTGAAGCGGCCCGAGGCGAGGCCGCACCACGTCGTGCCTTCGGGGGTGACGTTGACGAGCGAGCCCGCGCGCAGGGAGTCGGCGAGCTCGGTCATCGTGGCGGGCAGGGTGCGCAACCGTTCGCGATCGAGGAAGATGCTGCCGCCTCGGCGGACGAGGGTGCCGAGGACCGGCCAGGAGCCGATCTCGACCTTCGCGAGGGCGCGCATGGGGCGCAGGGCGTTGATGGCGACGATGTCCAGCCACGAGATGTGGTTGTTCACCACGAGCGCACCACGGCCGGCGGGCGCGGCGAGGAAATCGGCGCCGCCCCGCACGACCAGCTTCACGCCGAACGCGCGCAGCACCGAGCGGAAAATGGTGCGCACGAAGCGTTCCCGGCTCCGGCCGCGGAGCATGAGCAGCAGTGGCGCCGTCAGCAGGGCCGCCAGGACGACCGTGATCGCCGAAACGAAGCGAAACACGCGACGCGGGAACGACACCGTGGCGGCGCCTTCGGTGAGGCAGCCGTCGCCGCAGGGGGACGTCGGCATCCAGGCGTGGCTCATACCTGCACTCCGAGGAAGAACTTGAGGTAGCGCTCGTCGATCTTGTGGAGGTCGAGCAGCACGAAGAAATCGGCGACGCCGAAGTCCGCGTCGAGCGCCGGCGGGCCGCAGACCTCGGCGCCGAGCCGCACGTAGCCCTTGATGAGCGGCGGCAGCATGGCGCGGTCCGGACGCGCGACAGACTCGGCGTCCCACGGGTGCAGCGGCGAGACGCGCCGCGACTCGCCGGCGTAGTGCTTGGTGCGCAACACATCCCAGACGCCCGCGGCATAGCTGCCACCGTCGCTCAGGGGCACCGACGCGCAGCCGGCGAGGTAGCGGTGGCCGGAAAGCAGCATGTAGCGAGCGATCCCTGCCCACACCAGGCTCACGACGGCGCCGCTGCGGTGGTCCGGGTGCACGCAGGAGCGGCCGGTTTCCACGAGCGTCGAGCGCAGATCGGAAAGGGCCGTGAGGTCGAATTCGCTGTCGGAGTAAAGGCTGCCGGCCTCCGCCGCGCGTTCCGGCGGCAGCATGCGGTAGCAGCCGACGATGTCACCGGTCTTGTCGTCGCGCACCACGAGGTGGTCGCAGAACTCGTCGAAGTAGTCGACGTCGAGGCCGGGTTTCAGCGAATTGAGTTGAGCCCCCATCTCCTCGGCGAAAACCTGGTGCCGCAGCTTCTGCGCGGCGAGCACCTCTTCGTTCGCGTGGGCCACGAGCAGGGAGTAGCGCGGCGCATCGGCCGGGAGCTCGACACCCGCCTGATCAGTGCTGACGAGGAGCTGAGACGACGTCATGAACACTGTGTACCTGCGAGCTGGAAACCGCGGAGAGTACCAATCGATGACCGATTAGTGCACGTTGAGTTAATTGCAGGTTCTCAGGCTTTTCTCAGGGTCGAACACACACCGAAGGCCGCTGAGCGGTACATCACCCAGCGGCCTTCGGAGCGGGAAACATCAGCCCTTGCGCTTGTTGACGGCCTCCGTCAGCTGCGGCGCGACGTTGAACAGGTCGCCCACGATGCCGAAGTCGGCGATCTCGAAGATGGGCGCCTCGGCGTCCTTGTTGACGGCGATGATCGTCTTCGACGTCTGCATGCCGGCGCGGTGCTGAATGGCACCCGAGATGCCGAGCGCGATGTACAGCTGCGGCGAAACCGTCTTGCCGGTCTGGCCCACCTGGAACTGCGCCGGGTAGTAGCCGGAGTCGACGGCCGCTCGCGAAGCGCCGACGGCCGCGCCCAGCGAGTCGGCCAGCTTCTCGACGACGTCGAACTTCTCCGCCGAACCGACACCACGGCCACCCGAGACGACGATCGACGCCTCGGTGAGCTCCGGCCGGTCACCACCGACGATCGGCTCGATGCCGGTGATCTTCGCCGACTTCGCCGCGTCCTGCGCCGGAATCTCGACCGACTCCTCGGCCGCGGCACCCTCGGCGGCCTCGGCCTCGACGGCACCCGGACGCACCGAGATCACCGGCGTGCCCTTGGCAGCCTTGGACTTCACGGAGAACGCGCCGCCGAAGATGGACTGGTCCACCGAACCGTCGGCGTTCACGCCCACCGCGTCGTACAGCAGACCGGAACCGAGGCGGACGGCCACGCGCGCGGCCACCTCCTTGCCCTCGGCACCGGCGGCGACGAGCACAGCCGCGGGCGAAGCCTGCTCCGCGAGCTTCGTCAGCACGTCGACCTTCGGGGTCACCAGGTAACCCGTGGCGTCGTCACCCTCGGCGACGTACACCTTGGCGGCGCCGTGCCCGGCGAGCGCGTCCTTGGCCTTGGCCGCGGTGCCCGTAGGCCCCACGACGACGGCCGAGGGCTCACCCAGCGCGCGGGCGGCGGTCAGCAGCTCGAGCGTGACCTTCTTGACATCACCGTCGACGTGGTCGACGAGGACGAGTACTTCAGCCATTTTTCGTGATCCTCCTCGAAACCGTGTCTCAGATGAGCTTCTGCGCGACCAGGTACTCGGCGACCTTCGTGCCGCCGTCACCCTCGTCCTCGACCTTCTCGCCCGCGGTGCGCGGCGGCTTCGGCGAGGACTCGAGCACGGTGGACCACGCGTTGGCGAGGCCGACCTCGCCCGCGTCGATGCCGAGGTCGGCGACGGTCAGCGTCTCGACCGGCTTCTTCTTGGCGGCCATGATGCCCTTGAACGACGGGTAGCGCGGCTCATTGATCTTCTCGCCGACGCTCACCAGCGCGGGCAGGTTCGCTTCGAGGTGAGTGATGCCGTCCTCGGTCTCGCGGTCAGCCTTCACACTGGAGCCCTCGACGGTCAGCTGACGCACGTAGGTCAGCTGCGGCAGGCCCAGCAGCTCGGCGACGATCGCCGGCACGGCGGCGCCGCGACCGTCGGACGCTTCGTTGCCGGCGATGACCAGGTCGTAGCCCTCGACCTTGCCGATCGCGGCGGCCAGCACCTTGGCGGTGGCGATGGCGTCGGAGCCGTGCAGCGACTCGTCGGAGACGTGGATGGCCTTGTCGGCGCCCATGGACAGCGCCTTGCGGATGGCGTCGGTGGCGCGGTCGGGGCCGACGGAGATCACGGTGACCTCGCCCTCTCCCGCTTCTTTGATCTTCAGCGCCTCTTCGACGGCCTTCTCGTTGATCTCGTCGAGCACGGCGTCTGCGGATTCGCGGTCAAGCGTGTTGTCGGCACCGGAGAGCTTCCGCTCCGAGTAGGTGTCCGGTACCTGCTTGACCAGGACAACGATGTTCGTCATGGGTCTTCTTCGACCTCCCGGTTGGGGCCGGCTCTCGGCCGCGGGACAGTGCTCTACTGGCCGGTAGATTAGGGCCATTCCGGCGACGCGACCCGCCGAGGTGACGGCATTCACCTGGATGAGCAATTTTCTGAGACCATCGTCCCGGTAGCCTGCCGGTTAACCCGTCCAGCACACCGCTCGCCCGATCGGACCAACGGTGGGCTACTGGCAGTAGGCCGACAGGCGTTAACCTCCCCCACCATGCCCGCGCACATCGCCGTAGTCACGGACTCGACCTCGTGCCTGCCCGACAAACTCGCCGCCCGCTGGGGCATCGGCGTGGTGCAGGTCCAGCTGCACGTCAGGGATCAGACGGACGACGAACACCGGTTCGACCGCAACGAGCTCATCGCCGCCATGAAGTCCGGTCACAGCGTCACGACCTCGCCGCCCGATCCGGGTGCGTTCTTCTGGACGTACCAGGACGCCGCCGCACGAGGGGCGTCCGCCATCGTCAGCCTGCACCTCTCCGGTCGTCTCTCGGAGACGGTCCAGTCGGCACGCGAGGCGGCACAACAGGTCCGCATCCCCGTGCACATCATCGACAGCGGCACAGTCAGCATGAGTCTCGGCTTCGCGGCGGTGTCGGCCGCACGCGTCGCCGGCGCCGGGGGCCAGCTCGCACGCGTGCTCGAAGCCGCCGAGCGCCGGGTGCGAGGCGCCACCGAGCTGATCTACGTGGACACGCTCGAATACCTCCGGCGCACGGGACGGGTCGGAGCCGCCCAGTCGCTGGTGGGTACGGCGTTCTCGATCAAGCCGTTGCTCACTGTCCGTAATGGTGAGGTGTCGCCGCTGGCTCGGGTGCCGGGCACGAAACGCGCCATGAACCGGCTGGTGGACCTTGCGGTGAAGACCGCGGGTGACCAGCGCGTGGACATCGCCGTGACGCGCTTCGGCGCCGACGAAACCGAGGTCGTCCGCCGGCTGAGGGACCGGATTCCCCAGATCGACGACGTCGTGATCGGCGACGCGAGCACGGTGATCGGCGCGCACGTCGGCCCGGGCGCGCTGAGCATCACGGTGTCGCCGACCTGACCTCCTCCCGGCGGCTCGGCGTGAACAGCACGACGAGCGGGACCGCGACGGTCAGCGCGAGCGTCGTCAGGATCAGTACCCGGTCGATCGTCGCGAAGTGGCCGGCGTGCCCGAGGTGATAGGCGAAGTGCGGCACGGCGAACAGCAGTGCCGCCACCGCCGCCAGCCGCGCGACGGCTGTGGTGCCGATCACGGCGGCGCCGATCAACGTCGCCGCCAGCGCGAGGTTGAGAGCGCCGAAGTCGCGGATGAGGTGTTCGTCGAAGGCTCCGTCCATGCTGACCCAGCCGTGGCGGAAGCCGGGAAAGTCCTGGTAGAAGCCCATGGGTGACAGCAGTGGCCACAGCCCGGTCGCCGCCGTGGCGACGCCGAGCAGCACCAGCAGTACGCGCGTGAAGGTCCGTTGCATGGGGCTGGAACGAGCCGGCGAACGGGAACGTGACACGCGCTAGGGTCGCGCAGGTGACCAACGCAGCCACCCGGGCCGAGGCACTTCACCTCACCGGCGAACGGACCGTCCCCGGCGTCCCCGAGGAGAATTACTGGTTCCGTCGCCACGAGGCCGCCTACGTCGCCCTGCTCCCCCACTGCGCCGGCGCGACGGTGCTGGAGGCGGGCTGCGGCGAGGGTTACGGCGCGGGGCTGATCGCGACGACGGCGCGGCGCGTGCTGGCGCTGGACTACGACGTGCCGACCACCGAACACGTCGCCCGGCGTTATCCCGACGTCGCGGTGGCCCGGGCGAACCTCGCGTATTTGCCGTTGAGCGGCGCATCCGTGGACGTGGTCGCGAACTTCCAGGTCATCGAGCACCTGTGGGACCAGAACGGGTTCCTCACCGAGTGCTTCCGCGTGCTGCGTCCGGGCGGGAAGCTACTGGTCACGACCCCGAACCGGCTGACGTTCACGCCGGATTCCGACACGCCGCTCAACCCGTACCACACGCGGGAGCTGACACCGTCCGAACTGGACGGTCTGCTGCGCGCGGCCGGGTTCGCCGTCGAATCGCTGCACGGGCTGCACCACGGCGACGGCCTGCGGGAGCTCGAACGCACGTATGGCGGCTCGATCATCGACGCGCAGCTCGACGTGGTGCTGGGTTCGCTGCCTGGGCAGGCCGTGTGGCCGGCGAGGTTGCGCGCCGACGTCGCGGCCATCCGGGCGGAAGACTTCTCGGTCCGCGATGACGACCTGGACGCGAGCCTCGATCTGGTCGCGGTGGCGGTGCGCCCGTGACCTCTTCCGAAGGCACCTTCTGCCTCGTCCTGCACAGCCACCTGCCCTGGTTGCCGCACCACGGCAGCTGGCCCGTCGGCGAGGAATGGCTCTACCAGGCGTGGGCGCATTCGTACCTGCCGGTCGTCGACCTTTTGCAGCGTTTCGCCGCTGAGGGGCGACGCGATGTGCTCACGCTCGGCATGACGCCCGTGCTCGCGGCGCAGCTCGACGACCCGTACGCCATCCGCGCGTGCCACGACTGGCTCGGCCACTGGCAGCTGCGCGCGCAGCACGCGTCGACGCTGTGGGGCGGCGACCCGCTGCTGCGCGACCTGGCCGCGGCCGAGCACCGCGCCGCCGTGCGCGCGACCGAGGAGCTGGAGACGCGCTGGCGCCACGGGTTCTCGCCGGTCCTGCGGTCGCTTGTGGACAGTGACACGATCGAGCTGCTGGGGGGACCGCTCGCGCACCCGTTCCAGCCGCTGCTGGACGGAGACGTGCGCGCGTTCGCTTTGCGCGAAGGTCTAGCCGACACGCGGCTGCGCGTCGGGCGGCGGCCGGAGGGCATCTGGGCGCCCGAATGTGGCTACGAGCCCGGGATGGAGCAGGGGTACGCGGATGCGGGAGTGCGGCGTTTCCTGGTCGACGGACCGTCGCTGCACGGTGACACGTCGGCCGCGCGCACCGTCGGCTCGTCGGATGTCGTGTGTTTCGGGCGCGATCTCGAGGTGACGTACCGCGTCTGGTCGCCGAAGGCCGGCTACCCCGGCCACGCGGCGTACCGCGATTTCCACACCTGGGCGCACGAAGTGGGGTTGAAGGCTTCGCGCGTCACCGGCAAGCAGGTGCCGCCGCACGAGAAGGCGCCTTACGACCCGGCGCTGGCGGCCGGCGTGCTGGGTGACCACGTGAAGGATTTCGTGGACACGGTCGTCGCGCGACTGCGTTCGCTGAGGGCGCAACAGGGGCGGGAGTCGCTCGTGGTCGCGGCGTACGACACCGAGCTGTTCGGGCACTGGTGGCACGAGGGTCCCGCGTGGCTCGAAGGAATTCTGCGCGCGTTGCCCGAGGCGGGCGTGCGGGTGACGACGCTGCAAGGCGCGCTGGAGGCCGGCCACCTGGGGGCGCCGATCGACCTGCCGGCGTCGTCGTGGGGGTCGGGCAAGGACTGGCGCGTGTGGGACGGCGAGCAGGTGGCCGACATGGTCCAGGACAACACCGCACTGCAGAAACGCTTGCTGGACCTCGTTTCCGGGCACTTCGGGGAGCACGGGGGGACCGCTCGTGACACCGTGGCCGACCAGGCCGTGGCGGAGGCGATGCTCGCGCTGTCGAGCGACTGGGCGTTCATGGTCACGAAGGACTCCGCCGCCGACTACGCGCGCCGGCGCGCCCGCACGCACGCCTCGCGTTTCGACGAGCTCGCCGGGCTGCTGCGCGCCGGCGACCGTGCCCGCGCGCACGAACTCGCGGCGGAGTACCGCCGCGCCGACGGACCGTTCGGACAGCTGGACGCACGACAGCTGCTGGCACCGCACAAGTGAAAGGGACACCGAGGAATGAGCATTCGCGACATCCCGCTGAAGACGCTCTCGGGTGAGGACACCACCCTGGGCGCGCTCGGCGGCAAGGCGCTGCTGGTGGTCAACGTCGCCTCGAAGTGCGGCCTGACCCCGCAGTACACCGGCCTGGAGCGGCTGCAGGAACGCTACGGCGACAAGGGTTTCTCCGTCGTCGGGTTCCCGTGCAACCAGTTCGCCGGCCAGGAGCCCGGCACGGCCGACGAGATCCAGACGTTCTGCTCCACCACCTACGGCGTCACCTTCCCGCTGTTCGAGAAGCTCGAGGTGAACGGCGGGGGCCGTCACGCGCTGTACTCCACGCTCACCCAGACCGCCGACGCCGAGGGTGAAGCGGGTGACGTGCAGTGGAACTTCGAGAAGTTCCTCGTCAACGCCGATGGTGACGTCGTGGGCCGGTTCCGTCCGCGGACCGAGCCCGAGGACGACGCCGTGGTGAAGGCGATCGAGGCCGCGCTGCCTGCCTGAGTTTCTGAACGGCGACGGGGCGGGGACTCACGGGTCCTCGCCCCGTCGCCGTTCAGTGGCAACGGCGTTCTAGCTGGGGGTTTGCGGTTCCTCGGTGGGCTCGGGGACGGTTTCGACGGTCGGAAACGACCCCTGGGCGATCACCGCGCGATTGCGGAGCGCTGCGGTTTCGGCGTCCAGCTTGGTCACTCGGCGGTCGTAGGTGAGCAGCCCGTTGACTTCGTTTTCCACGTCCGTGGTCTGGGTGTAGACCGCCCCGGACAAGCCCAGTTCGCCGATCAGGGACTCCAGCCGGGTGCTGATCTCCGAGTAACGGTGCGTGAGCTGGTCGGCGTCAGCGGTCATCTCGTACGCGTTGGGCGGGCCGGGCCAGCGGTGGTCGTCGAGGACGAGCCCGAGGCCGCCGTACTCCCCGTCGACCAGCGCCCGGTGGTCCTGCACCCGCGGCGCACCAGGACCGACGTACGTGTGGTCGTCGTAGATGTCGCCGGCGCCGACGTCGGGACGCGAAAAACAGCAGTTGACGCCGCTGTTGGCCGCGACGAGGCGAGTCGGGTCGAGTTCCTTGACGAGGTCGGCGATCCGCGCCGTGTCGAACTCGCCCCACCCCTCGTTGAAGGGCACCCACGCGATGATCGACGGCACGTTTCGCAGCTGCCGCACCATTTCCCGCAGCTCTGCCTCGAAGCGCTCCTTGCCCTCGGGTACCGGGTCCGGCGCCGGCCCGGGCGGCCCGTCGAACGACACCACCAGCGACGGCATGTCCTGCCACACGAGCAGCCCCAGCCGGTCGGCCCAGTGGTACCAGCGCGCGGGCTCGACCTTCACGTGTTTGCGGACGAAGTTGAACCCGAGCTCCTTCGTCTTCTCGAGGTCGAACCGCAGGGCGTCGTCGGAGGGCGCGGTGTAGCCGCCGTCGGGCCAATAGCCCTGGTCGAGTGGACCGTGGAGGAAGGTGATTCGGCCGTTGAGGGCGATGCGGGAGCGGCCGGCGGAATCCGGAAGAAGCGTCACCGTACGCAGTCCGCCGTAGCTCGAGACCTCGTCGAGGACGTCGCCGTGGTGGTCCGACAGGCGCACGGTGAGGTCGTAGAGCCAGGGGTCGTCGGGAGTCCACCAGTGGGGCTCGGGGATGTCCGCCCGCAGCCGCGTGCCAACGGCCCCGCGGACGCTGACGACTTCGTCGCCGCTGGGTGGCGAAACGCTGAGCTCGACTTGAGAACCGCCTGTGACCTGGAGAAACACCGCAAATCCCGCGAGGTCCGGCGTGATCTCCAGGTTGTCGATGCGCGCGGCGGGCACCGGTTCGAGCCACACCGTCTGCCAGATCCCGGACGTCGGGGTGTAGCAGATGCCGCCCGGTGCGTTGCGCTGTTTTCCGAGCGGGAACGGCGAAATGTCAGTCCGGTCCTCCGCGCGAACGGTCAGTTCTTGCGGTCCCGACGCACGCAGCGCGTCCGTCACGTCCGCGGAGAACGCCGTGTACCCACCCTCATGGGTGACTACGAGCTGGTTGTTCACCCAGACCTTCGCCGTCTGGTCGACCGCACCGAAATGCAGCAGCACGCGGTCGCCGCGCCAGTCGTCCGGGATCTCGAACAGCCGGCGGTACCAGAGCACCTCGTCGCGCCGGTTGATTCCGGAGAGCGCCGATTCCGGTGCGAACGGGACCATGATGCGCTCGCTGTAGCCGACCGGCCGTGGTTCCTCCGGCGACGACGGCCACCCCGCGTAGTCCCAGACGCCGTTGAGGTTCAGCCACCGCGGCCGCACGAGCTGCGGTCTCGGATATTCGGGGAGCGCGGCGCCGGCGCCGACGAGGTCGGTCCACGGCGTCGTCAGGGGCGGGTCCGCGCGCTGCCACTCGGGCTGGCTGGAAGTCATCACCTTCGATGGTGACAGAGATCAGCGGCCGCGACAGCCGGGCGCCCAGGCGATATTGACTGGCGAGTAACCTCTGCCCATGCGCGTGCTGATGCTGTCGTGGGAGTACCCGCCCGTGGTCATCGGCGGGCTCGCCCGGCACGTGCACGCGCTGGCCCGGCACCTCGTCCGGCAGGGTCACGACGTCGTCGTCCTCTGCCGCCACCAGGCCGGCACCGACGCGTCGACGCACCCGCGCAGCGACCGCCCGATCGACGGCGTGCGGCTGATCCGCGTGGCCGAAGACCCGATGCACCTGACGTTCGAGCGCGACCTCGTCGCCTGGACGCTCGCCATGGGCCACGCCATGATCCGCGCCGCGCAGGACCTGTTGCGCACGTGGCAGCCTGACGTCGTCCACGCGCACGACTGGCTCGTGACCCATCCCGCCATCGCCATCGCCGAGGCCGCGCGCGTGCCACTGGTCGGAACCGTCCACGCGACCGAGGCCGGCCGTCACTCCGGGTGGCTTTCGCACCCGCTCAACCAGCAGGTTCACTCGGTCGAGTGGTGGCTAGCCAACCGCGCGGACGCCGTGATCACGTGCTCGCAGGCCATGCGCAAGGAAGTGGCGCACCTGTTCGAGATCGAGGCCGCCGACGTCACGGTGATCCATAACGGCATCGAGGAACGCAGCTGGCGCGTCTCGGCGGCCGAGGTGGCGAAGATGCGCGAACGCCACAGCCCCGACGGCGCGCCGTTCCTGCTGTTCTTCGGCCGGCTGGAGTGGGAGAAGGGCGTGCAGGATCTGCTCGCCGCGCTTCCCCGCATCCGCCGGCAGTTCCCGGGCACGCGCGTGGTCGTCGCCGGTAAGGGGCGACACCACGACGAGCTGGTCGCGCAGGCTCGCAAGCTGCGGATTCGCCGGGCGGTGGACTTCGTCGGCCACCTGCCCGACCGTGACCTGCGCGCATTGCTGGCCGCGGCCGATGCCGTGGTGCTGCCGAGCCGGTATGAGCCGTTCGGCATCGTCGCCTTGGAGGCCGCGGCCGCGAAGGCGCCGCTGGTCGCTTCGACGGCCGGCGGTCTGGGCGAAGTGGTCGTCGACGGGGAAACAGGCCTGGCGTTCGAACCGGGCGACGTCGCGGGCCTGGCCACGGCGGTCACCGCCGTCCTGGGCGACGCCGCCGCCGCGACCCGGCGCGCACGAGCGGCCCAGTCGCGCCTCGCGGCCGACTTCGACTGGGGACGCATCGCCGAGGCGACCGCGGAGGTCTACGGGCGCGCACGCATGGGCGAACCGGTCGAGCTGGGACGCCCGAAAATCGCGACGGGCAACGCGTTCGAACTCTGAGTGGGACCGCCGTCAGAAGTGGCCGGGCCGGACGCACGCTGGGTGCGTCTGTGGGAGCGCCGAAACCCCCGGTACAGCGTTGAAACCAGGGCGAAAACTGCGGGCAAGGCAGTGGCGACGGCTCCGGATCGGCTGGTCACGACGGCGCCCAGAGGATTCGGTGGGTTGCCCGAAGCATCCGTCGGGCGCCGAGCGCGAAACAATGGGGGAAGCAGTAGGCAGGGCTACCTGAACGCGGTGGTTGACGGGTTCGTCCGGCGTCGCCGCGGGAATGCGGGACGCATGGTGTCGCCGTTCATCGACCACAGCTCCGGGCGGGTTCCGGCCGCCGGCACGAGCCTTGATGTGACGCGCGCCGTTCGCCGAGTTCTGACCTACGGATTGTTCAACGATCCTTCGCGTGGTCGGAAAGCGGCTACGAGGTGGTCACGGTGAGGACGCTGTTCCACGACCGAATCGACGCCGGACGCCAACTCGGCCGGGTGCTGGCCCGGCAGTCCTGGGTCGAGCCCGTCGTGCTCGGCCTGCCCCGTGGTGGCGTGCCGGTGGCCGCGGAGGTCGCCCGTGCGCTCAAGGCTCCACTGGATGTCGTGGTCGCCCGGAAGATCGGGGCCCCCGGACGGCGGGAGTTCGGCGTCGGCGCGGTGACGGCGGAAGGGCCGCCCTACTACTCGGCGCCGGCGTTGCGCGCGTTCGGGCTCACGCCCGAGGTGATGGCGCCGGCGTGCGCTCGCGAGCGGGCCGAGGCGCGTCGCCGTTTGGTGGCCTATCGCGACGGGCGCCCGGAGATCGCGGTGGCCGGCCACGACGTGCTCGTGATCGACGACGGGCTGGCCACCGGCGTCACCGCCACGGCCGCCGTGCGCAGCCTTCGCGAGGCGCGCAGCGTGGTGCTCGCCGTGCCGGTGTGCGCGCCCGACGCGATCGCAGAGTTCGAAGGTGAGGTGGACCAGTTCATCGCCGTCGCCGCTCCGAGGCGATTCGAGGCCGTGGGGCGCTGGTACACCGACTTCACGCAGGTTCCGGACGCGACCGTGGTGCGGCTCCTCGGGAAGGAATGAACGGGACCTTCATCCCACCCTCCACAACGGACGGTGACGAGAGCCGCCATCATGCGCGCTGGTCGGTGAAAATCTCTGGCGCGTCAGGGGTTCTTCGCGCAAGGTAGGCCTGAGTCGTCACTCCGGGCGATGAGCCGACGTCGGCAACGAAGGAGACACCCGATCATGGACGTCTGGTTCACCGCCGACACCCACTTCGACCACCAGCTCGTGGCCGGCCTGCGCGGGTTCGAAACACCGGCCGAGCACGACGCGTTCGTCGTCGAGAGGTGGAACGCCACCGTCCGGCCGGACGACCAGGTGTGGCACCTGGGTGACGTCGGCATGGGCCGGCTGGCCCGGTTCGCCGACACGCTGCGGCAGCTCAACGGCGAAATCCACCTGATCACCGGCAATCACGACGAGCCGTGGCCCGGGCTGCGCCAGGCGTACCGGCGCCAGCGCGCGTGGCTGGAGCATTTCGCCACGGTGCAAGCGTTTGCGCGTCGGCGGATCGAGCGCCAGAACGTGCTGCTGAGCCACTTCCCGTACGAAGGCGACCACGTCGGCGAAGACCGTGGGTCGCAGTACCGCCTGCCGGACGAGGGGTTGTGGCTGCTGCACGGTCACGTCCACAGCGCTTGGCGGAAGCGCGGCCGGCAGTTGAACGTCGGGATGGACGTCAACGACCTACGTCCGTTGCACCTCGACGCGGTGGCTGCCGAGCTGGCGAGCTAGGCGTGTCCGGCGTTCAAGTGGGCGAGGGGCGTACTCCGGTCACACGCGACCCGTCAGGATCGTTACGCGGACCGGTTCCCGGAACGGCGCGTGGGGCTCGATCGCTGTGCGGAGGCGATTTTCGAAGGCCGGCCGTTCGCCGCTGGATGGCAACTCGTCCTCACCCATCGCCGAGTAGAGGCCACCGATGATCTCCTCGGCGGTGAGGTCGCCGGCGTAGTCGACGGTGCGGAGGGCGACGTCGTAGCCGGCGGTCGCGAGGGCGGCGCGGTAGCGGTCCTGGTCGGCTTCGGCGGTTCCGCAGGTGGCGGTAAAGGCGTGACCGTACCAATCGGACAGCACACCGAGCAGTGCGCGCGACCAGGCGCTGTCCTGCAGCCACAGCGGCGAACCGTTGGTGACCACGGCGATGCCGCCGCCCGGACGGAGCATCGGCTTCACGGCGGCGAACAACGTCGCGTGGTCCATCCAGTGCAGCGCCTGCCCGATGGTGACGGCGGCGAGCCCACCGATCAGGGAATTCAGCGCTGTGACGTCGGTGTCGCCGCCCAGGAGCCACGAGGCGTTGGTCACGCCGGCGTCGGCCGCGGCGCGGCGGGCGCGCGTGAGCATGTCGGGTGAGGGGTCCATGCCCGCGACGGCCCGGACGCGCGCTGCCATCGGCACGGCGAGCTGCCCGGTGCCGCAGCCGAGGTCGAGGACCACGTCGTCCTCGCCCAGGGCGAACTCGGCGGCGATCGCGTCGAACGCCGCGCCGGGGTAGCCGCGACGGTATCGGTGGTAGAACTCCGTGACTTCTCCGCTGAATCCCAGGCTCATGCCTGGATCCTGACGCCACGTCGGGGGGAAATCACGCGCGTTCGCTCACGGCCGAGAGCTCAGAAGATCGGGAACTCCCTGCCGTATTCGGCTTCCGGGCGCTTGCCGAAGATCCACCGTTCGCTTTCGGCGATCGGGCGGTCGTTGATGCTCGCCTCGCGACGAAGCATGAGGCCTTCGTCGCTGAATTCCCACAGCTCGTTGCCGTAGCTGCGGAACCACTGGCCATCGGCGTTGTGCGACTCGTACTGGAAACGCACGGCGATGCGATTGCCGTCGTAGCTCCACAGCTCCTTGCGCAGCGCGTAGTCGAGCTCGCGCTCCCACTTCTGCGTCAGGAACTTGACAATCGCGGGCCGGCCGACGACGTATTGGTCACGGTTTCGCCACACGGAGTCCTCGGTGTAGGCGAGCGAGACCTTCTCGGGGTCGCGGGTGTTCCAGGCGTCCTCGGCGGCCTGGACTTTCTGGCGGGCGGTGTTCTCATCGAACGGCGGGAACGGTGGGCGCGGTGCCATGGGCTCCTCCACGAAGTCATTGGAGAACGCTCGTTCTCCGCGTGTCGGCTAGCATAGAGAACGTTGATTCTCCACACCAGAGGGACCTGACGTGAACACCGTGGAAGCCACCGAACGGCTACTCGAGGCAGCCGAGGACCTGTTTTACGCCCAGGGCGTGCAATCTGTGGGCATGGACGCCGTGCGCAGCCGGTCGGGCGTGTCACTCAAGCGGCTCTACCAGGTGTTCCCTTCCAAGGACGAGCTCGTGGCCGCCTACCTGAACACCCGCGACGAGCGTTGGCGCCGGTCGCTGCGCGAGTTCGTCGCCGCGAGGGGGGACGATCCGCTGGCCGTGTTCGACTGGTTGCACGAGTGGTTCAGCGAGCCCGGCTTCCGGGGCTGCGCGTTCGTGAACTCGTTCGGCGAGTTCGGCACGCTTGCTCCCGGCGTGGCCGCGGCCATCCACAACCACAAGGACGAGGTGCGCGCGTACCTGCGCCGCCTCGTCGCCGACGAAGATCTAGCCGACCAGCTCTTCTCACTCGTGGAGGGTGCCACTGTGCTGGCCGCCATCAAGGGCGACCCCGGCGAGGCCCACACGGCCCGGGCTGCCGCGGCGACGCTACTGGCTGCGCGCCGCTGATCCCGGGCTTGGCCTGGTGTTGTCGGCGGCGGGTTTGTTGTTGCCACTGGGCGGCGACGACCAGGTCGAGGGGCAGATCCGCTGCCTGATCGGCGTCGAGGTTCCCGCCGTTCCCCCGCGATTCGCGGGCGGCGAATCCGGCTCACCGGTCGCCGGTGTTGCCGCGAGAAATGGTCGTCGAACGGCAAGTAGGCAGAGATCCTCGGAGTCACTCGCTGAGGGCCTGGTCACGTAAAACACGGCTGCCCGGCCGCATTCCGCGGCGCCCGATGCCACTTGCCGGCGAACAGAGCAACGCAAGGCATGGCCGTCTGACGGACAGATTCGCAGAACACCAGACGTCACTCACCAACCGCCGAGTCACCCGAGGCACGGTTCTCCAGCCGCATCCACAGGTGCACCCGATGCCACTCGCCGGCGAACCGAGTCACGCGAGGCACAGCCGTCCAAAGGCAAATTCGCAGACCGCCCGACATCACTTACCAACCGCCGAGTCATCCAAGGCGCGGCCCTGCAGCCGCAATCCGCAGAAGCGCTCGATGCCAGTCGCCGACGACCAAGTCACCCGACGCGCAGCCGTCCGAGGGCAAATCCGCCGAAGCATCACTTGCCGGCTGCCGAGTCAACCAAGGCATGGCCGTTCAGCGGCGAGTACGCAGAGGCGCCCCGCCCGACGTCACTCACCGGCAGCCGACTCAAGGCAGCGCAGGCCGGCCGTCCACCGCAACTTCGCCGAGTCCCCGATGCCATCCGCTGACGACCGGGTCACTCAAACACAGCCGCCAGATCCGCAGGAGGGCTCACCTCGCTCGCTGACAGAGCCGGCCGCCGACGTTCAGTGGCAACAGCGTCGGCCCACCCGGCACCAAAAACCCCGCCCACCAGCGGATAGCCGTTGGACGGCAACACGCAAAAACCCCGGGTCCGGTGGCGGGGAGCCTCCGCCACCGGACCCGTCTCGCCGCACCGTCCCAAATGCGGTGCGGGGAAACCGGCCGCCCCCGGTCAGGTCGGGGGCGGCCGGAGTGTGGTCACCGCGCGTCGCACAGGTGGCGGGCGTAGGCGCTCGTCGTGAGGAAGCTCGGGAGCTTCTCGCCGAGGGCCGTCTCGGTGAAGATGGCGCGGGCGTCGTCGAGGCGGTGGCCCGCGGGCGATTCGGCGCGGATCGACGAGAACTCGTCGGCCAGGAACTCCTCCGCGAGCTCGCGGGTGAGGGCCGTGCCGTCGGCGAACTTCGTGCCGTTGCGGATCCACTGCCAGACCTGGCAGCGCGCGATCTCGGCCGTCGCGGCGTCTTCCATGAGGTCGTGGATCGCGGCGGCGCCGGTGCCGCGCAGCCAGGAGTCGATGTAGCGCAGGGCGACGTTGATGTTCGCCCGGACACCGGCCTCCGTCACTTCGCCGCCGGCGGACGCGACGTCGAGCAGGTCGGCGGCGCTGACGTCGACGTCCTCACGCAGCCGGCCGAGCTGGTTGGGCCAGCCGCCCAGCGCGCTGTCGAAGACCTCGCGGCAGACGGGCACCAGGCCGGGGTGCGCGACCCACGAGCCGTCGAACCCGTCGCCCGCCTCGCGTTCCTTGTCCTGGCGGACCTTCCGCAGCGCATTGTCGTTGACCTCGGGGTCCTTGCTCGGGATGAACGCCGCCATGCCGCCGATCGCGTGGGCGCCGCGGCGGTGACACGTGCGCACCAGCAGCTCGGTGTAGGCGCGCATGAACGGGACCGTCATCGTGACCTGCGCACGGTCCGGCAGCACGAAATCCGCGCCGTGCTCGGAGAAGTTCTTGATGACGCTGAAGATGTAGTCCCAGCGGCCCGCGTTGAGGCCGGCGGCGTGCTCGCGCAGCTCGAAGAGGATTTCTTCCATCTCGAACGCCGCGGTGATCGTCTCGATCAGCACCGTCGCCCGGACCGTGCCGCGCGGGATGCCGAGTTCGTTCTGCGCGAACAGGAAAACGTCGTTCCACAGCCGTGCCTCGAGGTGGTTCTCCAGCTTCGGCAGGTAGAAGTACGGGCCGCTGCCGCGGGCGATCAGCTGGCGCGCGTTGTGGAAGAAGTACAGCCCGAAGTCGACCAGGCTCGCCGACAGGGGGCGGCCGTCGATGCGGATGTGCTTCTCCACCAGGTGCCAGCCGCGCGGGCGGGCCACGATCGTCGCGGGGTCGTCACCGATCGTGTAGCGCTTGCCCGACTCGGTGGTGAAGTCGATGTCGCGGCGAATGGCGTCGAACAGGTTCAGCTGGCCGTCGACGATGTTGCGCCACGTCGGCGAAGTCGCGTCCTCGAAGTCCGCGAGCCAGACCTTCGCGCCGGAGTTCAGCGCGTTGACGGTCATCTTGCGGTCGGTGGGGCCCGTGATCTCCACACGACGGTCCTCGAGCCCGGGTGCCGGCGGCGCGATGCGCCAGCTGTCGTCGGCGCGGATGCGGCGCGTCTCGGGCAGGAAGTCCAGCTGCTCCTCCCCCGACTGCACGCGTTCACGACGACGGCGGCGCTCGTCGAGCAGCTCGCGGCGGCGTCCGGCGAAGGCGTTGTCGAGCTTGGCCACGAACTCCAGCGCGGCCGGGGTCAGGATCTCGGCGAACCGGTCCCCGGCGGGACCGGTGATTTCGATGCGGTAGTTCAGCTTGTCGGCCATCTCGTACCTCCGCGAGGGAAAGAATGGGCGCGGGCCGGCGACCGGGTCACCGGCCCGCGGGGAACGTCAGTGGAACTGGTCTTCTTCGGTCGAGCCCTTGAGCGCCGTGGTCGAGCTCTCCGGGTTCAGGGCCGTGGACACCAGGTCGAAGAAACCGGTGCCGACCTCGCGCTGGTGCTTGGTGGCGGTGTAGCCGCGCTCCTCGGAGGCGAACTCGCGCTCCTGCAGGCCGACGTAGGCGGTCATGCCCTCACGGGCGTAACCGTGGGCCAGGTCGAACATCGAGTAGTTCAGCGCGTGGAAGCCGGCGAGGGTGATGAACTGGAACTTGTAGCCCATGGCACCGAGCTCGCGCTGGAACCGCGCGATGGTGTCGTCGTCCAGGTGCTTCTTCCAGTTGAACGACGGCGAGCAGTTGTAGGCCAGCATCTGGTCCGGGTACTCGGCCTTGATCGCCTCGGCGTACTTGCGGGCGACCTCGAGGTCCGGCGTGGACGTCTCCATCCACAGCAGATCGGCGTACTGCGCGTAGGCCAGACCGCGGTCGATGCAGGGCTCGATGCCGTTGTTGACCTCGTAGAAGCCCTCGGCCGTGCGACCGCCGGTCAGGTACTTCTGGTCACGCTCGTCGACGTCGCTGGTGAGCAGCGTCGCAGCCTGCGCGTCGGTGCGGGCGACGACGAGGGTCGGCACGTTGAGCACGTCCGCGGCGAGGCGGGCGGCGTTGAGGGTGCGCTCGTGCTGCTTCGTCGGGATCAGCACCTTGCCGCCGAGGTGACCACACTTCTTCTCGGACGCGAGCTGGTCCTCCCAGTGCACACCCGCGGCACCGGCGGCGATCATGCCCTTCATCAGCTCGAACGCGTTCAGCGGGCCACCGAAGCCGGCCTCGGCGTCGGCGACGATCGGCGCGAACCAGTCGATAACATCGCTGCCGGTGTTGGCGCTGTTGAATTTTTCAGCCCAGTTGATCTGGTCGGCGCGGCCCAGCGCGTTGTTGATGCGGCGGACGACGGCCGGGACCGAGTTGGCCGGGTAAAGGCTCTGGTCCGGGTAGGTCTGGCCGGCGAGGTTGGCGTCGGCCGCGACCTGCCAGCCGGACAGGTAGATCGCCTTCAGGCCGGCGCGGACCTGCTGCACGGCTTGGTTGCCGGTGAGGGCACCCAGCGAGTGGACGTAGTCCTCGGTGTGCAGGAGCTCCCACAGCCGCTCCGCGCCGCGGCGGGCCAGCGTGTGCTCCTCGACGACCGAACCGCGAAGCTTCACCACGTCGGCGGCGGAGTAGGTCCGCTGGACGCCCGCCCAGCGGGGGTCGGTCTTCCACTGCTCGGCCAGCTCGGCCGCCGCCTGGTCGAGCTGCTTGGCCTGCTCGGTCATCGGACTCTCCCGTGTTGCGAAGTTTGCGATTGCTCGCCTTGCCTGGTTACGACCCTGACACGAGCACGAAAAAGCAGTCCATAGCTCCAATTTGCCAATTTGTGCGAAGAATGCGTAGCATCTTGCAAAGCTTGCAAATCCTTGATTGGCAAGTGAAGCGAAAAATCACGGCCTTGATCGTTCACGTAATCGTTCAGGGCCGGAAACCTTCCGGCCGATCGGAGGAGCGATGGACAAAACTTTCGCCGGGGCGCGGCTCCGGCATCTGCGCGAGAGCCGGTCGATGAGCCAGGCGGACCTCGCTCGTGTGCTCGAGATCTCACCCAGCTACCTGAATCAGATCGAGCACAACTCCCGGCCGTTGACGGTGCCGGTGCTGCTGCGGATCACGCAGGCGTTCGGCGTCGACACGGAGTTCTTCGCCAACAACGACACGTCTCGCCTGGTCGCGGATGTGAAGGAGGCGTTGCTCGACGAGGTCATCGGCGTCGAGGTGACCACGAGCGAGCTCAACGAGCTGGCTTCCAACTTGCCGTCCATCGCCCAGGCACTGGTGAAGCTGCACCGCAGCTACCGCAACGCCGTGGAAAGCACAGTGGCCCTGACCACGGAAAACGGCCTCGGACTGCACGGAAGCGCCGCCGCGCCGTTGCCGCACGAGGAGGTGCGCGACTTCTTCTACGAGCGGGAGAACTACGTCGCCGAGCTCGACGAGCGCGCGGAACGCATGGCCGCGGAGATTCCCCTGCGCCGCGGGACGGCCCTCACCGCGTTGAAGGATCGCCTCTGGCAGCGCTACGGCGTGGAGGTCACGAGCGAGGGACTGAACGAAGCCGCAGGTCAGCAGCACCGTTACGAGCCGGCGACACGCGTGCTCCGGCTCGCGCCGAGCCTGCGCGTGGGGCAACAGGCGTTCCGGATGGCCTCGCAGATCGCGCTGCTCGAGTACGACGACCTGATCACCGAGCTGGCCGACGCACGGGCCTTTTCGGGGCCGGCCGCGCGGACGCTGGCGCGCGTCGGCCTGGCGAACTACTTCGCGGGCGCGCTCATCCTGCCGTATGGCCCATTTCTGGCGACGGCTGAGAAGTTCCGTTACGACGTCGAGCGGCTGTGCGACCACTTCGGCGTCGGTTTCGAGACTGTGTGTCACCGGCTTTCGACGCTTCAGCGGCCGAAGCAGCGCGGCATCCCGTTCTCGTTCGTGCGGGTGGACCGGGCGGGGAACATGTCGAAACGCCAGTCCGCCGCGGGGTTCCACTTCTCGCGTGTGGGTGGGGCGTGTCCGTTGTGGAACATCTATGAGGCGTTCGCTTCGCCGGGCAAGATCCTCACTCAGATCGCGGCCCTGCCGGACGGCAAGCGCTACTTCTGGATCGCGCGCACGGTCTCGCGCAACATCGGTGGCTTCGGCAGCCCGGGCAAGACGTTCACCGTCGGCCTCGGCTGCGAGCTGCGCCACGCGGGCCGGCTCGTCTACTCCACCGGCCTCGACCTGGACGAACCTGCCGCGGCGACGCCGATCGGCATGGGCTGCAAAGTCTGTGAACGCCCGGCGTGCACCCAGCGCGCGTTCCCGGCGATCGGCAAGCCGTTGACGGTCGACGAGAACACCAGCACGTTCGTGCCGTACCCGGCGGTGCCGAAGGGGTCATGAGCCGCGGCGGCCCTGCCGGGTCCGTCCGGAGCTTGCCCCGACCGCGCGAGTTCGGCCGTTCTCATCACATTCGGTGACGGCCGACCGCACGCTGCCACCCGCACCGCCTCGAGCGTCGCGATGAGCGGGAAGTACATTCAACGATCGTGCAACGGATCGATACCGTCAGTGCCCAGATGGTGGAACAGGCCGCTGAGCGGCTCACGGGTGTGGTCACCCGGACGCCGCTCGAGCCGAACGCCCGGCTGTCGTCCCGGCTGGACGCGCGGGTGTGGCTCAAGCGGGAGGACCAGCAGACGGTCCGCTCGTACAAGATCCGCGGCGCGTACAACTTCATCATCCAGCTCGACGAGGCCACGCGCTCGCGCGGCGTCGTGTGCGCGAGCGCCGGCAACCACGCGCAGGGGGTCGCCTATGCGTGTCGCCGTTTGGGGGCGAATGGCCGCGTGTACGTGCCCGGCACCACGCCGCGGCAGAAGCGCGAACGCATCGCGGCACTGGGTGGCGCGCACATCGAGGTGATCGTCGTCGGCGAGACGTACGAAGACGCCTTCGCCGCCGCCAACGACGACGCCAAGCGCACCGGCGCCACGCTCGTCCCGGCGTTCGACGACCCCCGTACCGTCGCCGGTCAGGGCACGGTGGCGCTGGAGGTCGTGGACCAGCTCGGCTTCGTGCCCGACGTGCTCGTGGTCCCGGTCGGCGGCGGTGGCCTGCTGGCCGGCGTCGCGACATGGGTGCACGAGCGGCACCCGGAAATCCGCGTCGTGGGCGTCGAGCCCGAGGGCGCGATGTGCATGGCCGCCGCGGTCAAGGCCGGCGAGCCGGTGCGGATCGACGCGGTCGACCCGTTCGTCGACGGCGCCGCGGTGCGCGAGGCGGGCGCCGTGACCTACCCGCTCGTGCGCGACAGCGGCGCGGAGCTCACGCACGTCCCCGAGGGGGCCGTGTGCACCGAAATGCTGGCGATGTACCAGTCCGATGGCGTGATCGCCGAGCCCGCGGGCGCCCTGGCCTCAGCGGCGCTGGGGACGACGGTGCTCGTCGAGCCCGGGCAGACGGTGGTCGCGATCGTGTCGGGCGGCAACAACGACGTCAGCCGCTACAGCGAGATCCTCGAGCGCTCCCTGATGCACGAGGGCCTGCGCCACTACTTCCTCATCAACTTTCCCCAGGAGCCCGGCGCGTTGCGGCGGTTCCTCGACGAGATCCTCGGGCCGGAAGACGACGTCACCCGTTTCGAGTACGTCAAGCGCAACAACCGCGAGCTCGGGCCGGCGCTGATCGGCATCGAGATCCCCCGGCCGGCGGAGCTGCCGGGGCTGCTCACGCGGCTCGAGGCGAGCCCCTTGAAGGTGGAGCGGGTTGAGCCGGGGAGCCCGTTGTTCCACTTCTTGCTCTGACGTTTCTACTGGTCAGAGCCATTCGCCACTGAGTGGCGACGGAATTCAAGCCAGTTCGGCGCTGCCCTCACGGTAGATCTTGGCGGAGGCGATGCGGCCGTCGCGGAGGTCGTAGAAGCCCGCGATCGGGAACGCGCGCTCCTCGCCGCCGTGCGTCAGCCGCTCGGTCAGCTGGGCGGCCACGCGGTCGCCGTCGGTGAGAACGGCGTCGATCGTCAGCGTCGGCAGGAGCCGGGTCATGGCGCCGCTGAAGAGCTCGGTCAGCTCGGCACGCCCACGGGCGACCGTGGTGCCCGTGATCCAGACGGCGTCATCGGTGAAGCCGGCGAGCAGAGCGTCGAGGTCGCGGGTGTTGAACGCGGCCACGTGACGCCGCAGGAGCTCGCACATGAAACGAGGTCATCCGCGGCGTCACGTGGTTTCGCCTCTCAGCGGCTACGCGTTCGGTGCCGGAATCGGTTCGCCGGGGCAGGATTGGGTGGTCGTGTTGCCGGTGTCGAAGAACGTCACGGCCGCGGCGGCGCAGGGCAGGCCGGACAGGGAGCCGTGGGCGTCGTCCTCGATGGTCATGAGGGAACCGCCGATTTGCCGCTGCATGGCGAGGGCCCAGCCGATCGGCGTGACCGGCTCGAACGCGTGGCCGACGAGCTGCAACGGGCTCTTGCCTGCGGTGAATTGCCACTGCGTCGCGGGCACGGGCCAGCCGACGCACATCTGTTCGTAGACGCCGAAGGAGCCGGCGACCGGGTTGGCCTTGATGCGGTCGAGGCGGTCCTGCCAGACCGTGTCGAAGTCGCGTGGGCTGGGTGATTCGTTGCAGAGCAGTGCGTTCTGCTGGAAGAAGTTGCCACCGGTCCGTTCGGTGTCCCAGCCGAAGCCGGTTTTCGGTGACGTGCCGGCCTGCGTGGCCGGGGCGCCGCCGCCGCGGATGGCCGCGAGCTGGCCGGCGGCTTCGGTCCACTGCCGACGGGGGTAGGCGAAGAACTGGTTGACGGTTTCGCCGTTCAGCGGCGAACCGTCGGGGCCGGTGCGCGGATGGGCGGTGAGGTCGGCGCGCAGGTCCAGCAATGCCTTCTCGACCTGGGGTTCGACGGTGCCGAAGTGGTAGACGGAGTCGTAGCGCGCGAGCCACGCGGCGAACTCGCGGAACGTGTTCTCCCCCGCGGCGGCCTGGTCGTCGTCCATCGTCTTTACGCTCAGCTGCGGCGGCATGACGGAGTCGAGCAGCATCTTGTCGACGTGGTTGTCGAAGAGCGTGCGGTATTCGGCGCCGAGGGCGGTGCCCCACGATACGCCGTAGTAGCCGATCTTCTGCTCACCCAGCGCTTCGCGGATGCGGTCGACGTCGCGGGCGATGTTGGGCGTGGTGAACGACTTCACGAGCGCCGGGTCCTTCGCGAAGCACGCCTGGTTGGCCGCGGCCTTGTGCTCCGCGAGGAACCGCGCCTGGTCCTTTTCGGACGACGACGGATCGGGCTGGGCGTCGTCCTCGTCGCACTGGAGGCCGGCGCTGTAGTCGACACCGCGAGGGTCGAACCCGATGAGGTCGTGGTGTTCCAGCAGCCCGGACGCCTTGCTTTCGGCCATGGTGAGCGGCATTTTCATGCCGGACTGGCCAGGGCCGCCGGGGTTGAAGACGATCGCGCCGGTGCGTGCGCCCGTCGCGCGGATCCGGCTGACGGCGATGTCGATCGTGCGACCGGCGGGGTCGGCGTAGTCGAGCGGCACGGTCACGAGTGCGCACTCGGTGCGCTGGTCGTCGGCGTCCCAGCCCTTCGCGATGGACACGCAGGGTTTCCAGTCCAGCCCTTGCGCGGAGGCGAGCGACGGCACGAACGGGACCATCGCGACGGCCGCGACAACCGGGACGAATAAACGGAACTTCGGCATGCCGATGATCATCGAGCCCACGCGGGAGGACCAGGATCAGCCGATCGGCTGATGTGCGTCACCAATCAGCCGGAATCAGTCCGCAGTGGACTGTCGCGCGTCAGGAACCCGACAAGCCGACGAACATCGTCCGGTGCAGATCCCCGACGTGGGCGCGGGTCATGATCGCCGCCTCGTCCGGGTTCCGGTCGGCGATCGCGTGCATGATCACCTCGTGCTCCCGGTTCGACGCACGCAGCGCCGACATCCGGTACGGCAAGTAGAAGCGGTATAGCTCCCGCAGCACCAGCTCGTACTGCTTCACGGCCGCCGCCGGTGCGCCCGAGGCGGCCACCGCGAGGTGGAACTCCGCGTCGAGCTCGTGGAACTCGGCCCACCCGGCGGCTTCGTCCATCCGGCGGACGAGGTCCTGCAGCCGCTCGACGTCCTCGTCGGTTCGCCGCGTCGCGACGAGCTGAACGAGGCCCGCCTCGATCACCAGCCGGTGGTCGATCAGGTCGTGGACTTCCTCCGACGACTCGCGGTACGCGTTCACCGCGCCGACCCGGCCCCCCGGCGCGTCGGTCGCCACGTGGGTGCCGCCAGTGCGACCGCGGCGGCGCACGAGCACGCCGTCTTCGCACAACGACACCAGCGCCCGGCGCACGGTGATGTCACCGACGCCCAGGGCGCGCGCGATTTCGTCGTTGGGCGGCAACCGCTCCCCTGGGGTCAACAACCCCAGCTCGATCGCGAGGGCGATGCGGGCCCGCACGGTGTCGAGCGCGGACAGGCGCCGGATGCCCGTCAGCGCGGGCGAACCCAGGTCGGCAGCCATGCGGAGACCATACCCAACAAAACATCTCAAAGTGAACACTATTGTTTAACTGAGCAAGATGGACTATTTTTCGGCGCATGCCCCGCCCCTTGCCGATCGCGCTGGCGCAGCTGCCACCGCGGCCGTACACCGACCCCGTCACGACGTTCGCGGACCAGGTCGGCGCCGTGCTGGCCGAGCACCCCGGAACGCGGCTCGTGGCGTTTCCCGAACTGCACCTCTGCGGTGTCGAAGGGACCACCGACGAACGCACCGAGCAGCTCAACGCCGCCGCCCAGCCCCTCGACGGACGACGGACCCGCGAGCTGGCCCAGCTGGCCGGCGACCTCGGCGTGTGGCTTTCGCCGGGCAGCGTCTGCGAACGCGGCGAGCGCGGCGAACTGTTCAACACCGCCCTCGTGTTCTCTCCCGATGGCGAGCTGGCCGGCAGCTACCGCAAGGTGTTCCCGTGGCGTCCTTATGAGCCGTATGACCCGGGTGACCGTTTTGTGGTCGCCGAACTCGAAGACGTCGGCAGGCTCGGGTTCTCGATCTGCTACGACGCTTGGTTTCCCGAGGTCACCCGCCACCTCGCTTGGCTCGGTGCGGAACTCGTGCTCAACCCGGTGCAGACCACCACGTCCGACCGCGCGCAGGAGCTCGTGCTCGCACGAGCCAACGCGATCACCAACCAGGTTTTCGTCGCGAGCGTGAATGCGGCCGGCCCCGTCGGGGTAGGAGACAGCATCCTGGTCGGCCCGGAGGGCACCGTGCTCGGCGAGCTGCCGGGTGCCGCGTCCGGGGTGCTCGCGAAGACGATCGACCTGGACGAGGTCGCGCGCGTCCGTCGCGAAGGGACTGCCGGCGTCAACCGGATGTGGGATCAGTTCACACCGGGTGACAAACCGCTGGAACTCCCCCTGTACGGGGGCCGCATCGAGCCGGACCGGTGGCGTCCGCGAGGAGAAGGAGCCCGATGAGCACCACGAAGGTGGCACCCGGAGCGCAGCTCGAACGTCGGCTGGGCTTGCCCGGCGTCGTCCTTTTCGGACTCGCGTACATGGCGCCGCTGATCGTGCTGGGCACGTTCGGCATCGTGGCGACGACGACCGAAGGCACGGCGGCGTCGGCGTACGTCGTGGCGCTGGTCGCGATGCTCTTCACCGCGGCGAGCTACGGCAAGATGGCCGCGACGCACCCCGTCGCCGGCTCGGCTTACACCTACGTGCGCAAGGCCATCGACTCGCGGCTCGGCTTCCTGGTCGGCTGGGCCGTGCTGCTCGACTACTTCTTCCTGCCGATGGTGATCTGGCTGATCGGCGGCGCGTACCTGTCGGCGCAGTTCCCGGGGGTGCCGAGCTGGCTGTGGCTGATCGCGTTCATCGTGCTGACGACCCTGCTCAACGTGCTCGGCATCAAGATCGCGGAGAAGGCCAACTTCATCCTCATGGCCTTCCAGGTGCTGGTAATCGTCTTCTTCGTGGTCCTTTCGCTCAAGCAGGTGCTCACCGATGGCCACTCGGTGGCGAGCGCAGATCCGTTTTTCCACGCGGGCACCACTTTCGGCGCGATCTCGGGAGGCGCCGCGGTGGCGACGTACTCCTTCCTGGGCTTCGACGCCGTGACGACGTTGACCGAGGAAGCCATCGAGCCGAAGCGGACGATTCCGCGCGCGATCCTGCTGACGGCCCTGATCGGCGGCGGCGTGTTCATCGTGCTCGCGTACGTGACGCAGCTCGTGCACCCGGGCTTCACGTTCGTCGACGAGTCGTCGGCCGCGTTCGAGATCGCGCGGCACATCGGCGGCGCGTTGTTCGGGGCGTTTTTCCTGGCCGGCTTGGTGGTGGCGCAGTTCGCGTCGGGCATCGCCGCCCAGGCCAGCGCGTCGCGGCTGATGTTCGCGATGGGCCGGGACGGGGTGCTGCCGCGGATTTTCGGGCGGTTGCAGCCGAAGCTGAACACGCCGACGTTCGCGATCGTGCTGACCGGCGTGGTCGGGCTGATCGCGCTGGCGCTGGACGTGACCACGTCGACGTCGTTCATCAACTTCGGCGCGTTCACAGCCTTCACCATGGTCAACGTGAGCGTGATCGCGACGTGGATCCGCACGCGACGCACGACTTCGCGCAACGTGCTGACCTGGCTGGTCGCTCCGGTGATCGGCGCGCTGGTGGATCTGTGGCTGCTCGTGCACCTCGACGGGCTCGCGCTGACGTTCGGCCTGGTGTGGCTGGGGATCGGGATCGTGTATCTCGTCGTGTTGACGCGGGGGTTCCGGCGGCCGCCGCCGGAGATGTCGTTCGAGGAGTGAGGGATGCGCCGCTGGATGGCCCCGGCGTGGCCGTTCAGCGGCGCAAGCCGGCGTTGCCGTTCAGCGGCGAGATGCCGTCGCGGGATGGCAACGCCTCGTGAGTCCGACGGCAAGAGGCTTTGCCGCTGAGTGGCGAGTCGTTGCCCTTCAGTGGCAAGACGGCCTGCACCAGGAGATTCAGGCCTCGCCGAGCGTCTTCTGCAGCGCCTTGTTCGCCTTGCGCGCCATGTCGGCGACGGCTTCGCGGCGGGCGGCGTCCGCGGCGTAGTCGTCCTTGCGGTTGCGGACGACACGCGCGGGCGACCCCACCGCGATGGAGTACTCGGGGATGTCGCCGCGCACCACGGCGTGGGCGCCGAGCACGCAACCGCGGCCGACACGGGTTCCCTTGAGGACGCTGACCTTCGTGCCGAGCCACGTGTCGGGCCCGATGCGCACCGGCGACTTGACGATGCCCTGGTCCTTGATGGGCACGTGGATGTCGGCCGTCACGTGGTCGAAGTCGCAGATGTAGACCCAGTCGGCCACGAGGGTGGCCGCGCCGAGCTCGATGTCGAGGTAGCAGTTGATCACGTTCTGCCGCCCGAACACGGACTTGTCGCCGATGCGAAGGGACCCCTCGTGGCAGCGGATCGCGTTTCCGTCACCGATGTGGACCCAGCGACCGATCTCGAGGCGACCGTAACCGGGGCGGCAGTGGATCTCCACGTCCTTCCCGAGGAACACCATGCCGCGCAGGATGATGTGCGGGTTGGCGAGCCGGAACTTGAGCAGGCGGTAGTAACGCACGAGGTACCACGGCGTGTACGCCCGATTGCGCAGCACCCAACGCAGCGATTCGGCCGTCAGGAACTTCGCCTGGTGCGGGTCGCGCCGGGCCCGCCGCCAGGCGCGCACGCGGGACAACGCGGGCGCACCCCACATCGACGTCATGCCGATGACCGTAACCTGTGACGGGACGCCCGCCACAGGCAAGGGGAGCACGGATGGGGAGCAAGCTGATCATCGACACCGACCCCGGTGTCGACGACGCCTTCGCGATCGCGCTGGCCGCGGTCTCCGACGACGTCGAGCTGCTGGGGGTGACCACGGTCTTCGGCAATGTGCCCCTGACCAGCACCACCGCCAACGCCCGGCGCCTGCTCCAGCTGTGTGACCGCCCGGACGTGCCGGTCGCCGCCGGCGCCTCGCGGCCGCTGGTCCACCTGAGCAAGCGAGGTTCGGGCCACGTCCACGGCAGCGACGGCCTCTCGGGCCACGCGTCTTCCCTGCCCGAAGCGACGCGGCCGCTGGAGTCGCTCGACGCCGTGGGGCTGATGGTTTCGCTGCTGGAAGCGTCGGACGAACCGGTGACCATCGCGCCGATCGGCCCGCTCACCAACATCGCCGCGCTGCTCGCGGCGCACCCTGGCGTGAAGTCGAAGATCTCGCGCATCGTGCTGATGGGCGGGGGCGTCGCGCGCGGCAACAGCACGGCCGTCGCCGAGTTCAACGTCTGGGCGGACCCGGAGGCCGCGCGCCGCGTGATCGCCGAGGACGACGTGCCGTGCGTAATGGTGCCGCTCGACCTCACGCACCGCTGCGCTGTGGACAGCGCTTGGCTGGCGAAGCTCGCCGCGTCGGGGCCGTTGGGGCAGGTGCTCGAGTCGCTGACGCCTGATTACCTCGCGCACTACCGGCAGGTCCTGGGCTTCGACGGGATCGTGATGCACGACGCGGTGGCCGTCGCGGAGGCGATCAACCCGGGGATTCTCCAGACAGCGACTTATCCGGTGGACGTCGACGTGACCATGGGGCCCGCCCGGGGGATGACGCTCGTCGATCGCCGGGCAGTGGCGACGGATACGGGTGCAGCGGGGCGGCCGATCGAGGTGGCTGTCGATACGGATCTCGACGGGCTGCGTGAGTTCGTACTGTCGAGACTTGGCGGGGGTCGGTGATGGCGGGGCCGTCGTCGGGCGATTCGCAGTCGTCGCCGTTGGGTGGCGAGGGCGACGGAGCGGTGTCGCCGATTGGTGGCGATGGGCAGGTCGGGGGCGTTTCGCCGGTAGATGGCAACGGGGTTGCGAGCGCTGGGACGTCGCCGATCATTGGCGACGGCGAGGTCAACGACGTGTCGCCACTCAGTGGCGACAGCATGGCGGACGCCGGGACGCCGCCGATCGGCGACGCGGGCAAGGCTGCCGAGGTTTCGCCACTGGATGGCGACGAGCCGGTGGGCGCCGGCGTGTTGCCGCTCGATGGCGAAAGGCAGGCGGGCGTTTCTCCGTTGAGTGGCGACGACCAGACCATGGCAACGTCGCCGTTCACGGACGGTGTCGGGGAGGCATTCGGGTCGTCGCCTCGGGACGGCGAAGGCGCCATCGAAGCGCCGCCGCTCGACGGCGACGAGGAGTCCGGAACGTCGCCAGTCAGTGGCGACGGCCAGCTCACGCGGGATTTCTCGGCTCCGGTCGAGCCGTTGCCGCCGTTCTCCGCGGCGATGACCGAACATGGGTCGCCGCTGAGTGGCGACACCGGGGAGCCTCGAGGCGAGAAGCGGAAGTCTCGCAAGGGACGGGCGGCGGTCGTGGTTGCGGCGGTCGTCGTGGCGGTGGCGGCGCTGGTGGCGGCCGTGCAGTTCGCGCCGGGGTCGGAGCAGCCGGCGACGACGGCGGCTGTGGCCTCGTCGTCCGCACCGGCGCCTTCGGTAGCGGCGTCGAGTGCGGTGGTGCCGACGACTCAGCCGAACGTGCCGAAGCCGAGTGAGTTCGACGCGTGGGCGTCGAAGACGAGCCAGTGGCTGGACATCCCGCTGCGGGCGATGACCGGGTACGCGCAGGCGACCGTCACGCTCACGAAGGAACAACCAGCGTGCCACCTGTCGTGGGTGACGTTGGCGGCGATCGGCAAGATCGCGAGCGACCACGGGCGTGCGCAGGGCGACCAGGTCGGCACCAACGGCGTGCTGACCAAGCCCCTCGGCACGGTCGAGGTCCGCGACTTCTACGGTCACGTCGTGTCGACCGCCAACGCCTCCGGGCCGATGCAGCTGGCGCCGGCGGTGTGGTCGAAGTGGCAACGCAGCGCGTCGGGTGGCAAGCCCGATCCGCAGAACATCGACGACGCCGCGCTCACGGCGGGCCGCGCGCTGTGCGCCGGTGGCCGCGACCTGGCGACGGACTGGTGGAACGCCGTTTCGTCGCTGCAGGGCGCGCCCGTTTTGCTGCACCGGATTCTGGCGACGGTGAACGTCTACGGCACCGTCGGGCAGGGCAGCCAGGCGCCGAACCCCGCCGTGCTGAGCGCGGTCGACTTCGCGATCGACCAGATCGGCCTCCCCTACGTGTGGGGCGGCAACGGCAGCGGTGACCGCGACCCGGGCTTCGACTGCTCGGGCCTCACGACGGCCGCGTACGGCAGCGCAGGCGTGAAACTCATGCGCACGGCGGATACGCAGTTCCACAGCGTCCCTCACGTGAGTGAACCCCAGCTGGGTGACCTGATCTTCTATGGCGGACCGGCCACGAAGATCCATCACGTCGGTCTCTACATCGGCAACCAGCAGATGATCGACGCACCGCAGACGGGCCAGGCCGTGCAGGTGCACCCGTACCGCAAACCCGGCGACGACTACGCGGGCGCGGGGCGGCCGACGTCCTGATCAGCCTCGGGGCTTCCCGCACGGGCGGCGAGGGCCGAAAATGACGCGCTTCGACCTGTGGTCCGCTGCTGGCTTCGCCTCGTTCGTTCCGACTCCCGATGAGGAATTCGAGCTATGCGCGCCAGCCTTCGTGCCGGCCTGAAGACGGCACTCAAGAACCGCGACCGCGTCGCCACCACCGCCCTGCGCGCGGCGCTGGCGGCGATCGACAACGCCGAAGCTGTGCCGGTTGATCAGCCGCTCTCCACCGCGAGCGGGACGGAACACGTCGTGGGCGCGGCGTTGGGCGTGGGCGCCGCGGAGGCCGCGCGTCGTGAGCTGAGCGATGCCGATGTGCGAGCGATCGTCGAGAACGAGGTCGTGGAGCGCGCTACGGCTGCCGCCGAGTACGCGGGATTGGGTCGGGCTGAGGCGGCCGAGCGGTTGCAGGCGGAGGCCGAGGTGCTGACGTCGTACCTGGACGACTGAGTTCAGTGACGGTCGTCTTTGCCGAAAGCCGGCGTTGCCTCGGTGTCGCCGGTTTTCGGCAACGGCCTGGGTTGGTGGCGCGCCCGGGACGCCGTCGTCACGCAGGGGCGAAGGGCCGCTCGCCGGTACGCCCGGCGGAGCGCCGCCGTTCATCGGCGAGGGGTGGTCGGCAGCGAAGGCTGGCGGGGTCGCCGTTCAGGGGCAAGGCACGGCCAGCCGCAGATCGGCCCCACCGTGCTCGTACTGGCGTAGGTAAGTGGCGATGGTGCCGGTGGTCGACGGCCGACTGGGTGTGGATCCGACGGCCACGGTGGACTGCGCCACGAATTCGGCGAGCGGACGCTTTCCGAAGGGTTGCGGCGGGAGAACACGAACATCCGCGCCACCACCGTGAACCCAGGCACTCATTCCGAGCTCGCCGACCAGGGCGGCTCCGAGACAATGCGGTGACACGCGGCGAGTCAACGGCTGGGTATCCAGGCTTCTGCCGCTGGGACGCCATCGCCCACCCGCCGCCAGCCAGCCGGCGGCGGGTGGGGACGCGAACGAGATCGTGGTGCGGCCGACCGCGCAGACCCAAGTGGACGGTGGCCCGGCGCGGTGGGACCGGTCGTGCCGAGTTCCGCCCGAGGCAGACGGAACTCGGCACCACAAACGGATCCCAGGCCTCACGCGAGGGAAGCGGCCAGCTCCTCCAGCATGTCCATCTGCTCCTGCATGCCACCCTCCATACCCGACTCGATGATGGCGTCGCGGACTTCACGGCTGCCCGTCTCCATGAGGATCGACAGGCTGGTGCGTCCGCCGGAGCCGGTGAAGGTCGTGGTGGTGATGGCGGCATCCTCGTCGGAGGTGCCGGGGGTTTCGTAGACCTCGGTGCTGACGATGCGTTCCTCGGGAACGATCTCGCGGTATTCACCGTGGAACGCGACCTCGAAGCCGCCGTTGGCGTCGAGGACGTAGCGCCACTTGCCGCCGACGCGCAGGTCGATCTCGACGAGGCGCATGGTGCCGCGGCGGCCCGCCCAGAAACGTTTGACCAGGTCAGGCGTGGTCCACGCGCGGTAGACGAGATGCCGCGGGGCGGCGAACTCGCGGGTGATCAGGATCTGGTCATCGGCCGGCAGCGTCACTTTCGCCGTGCCCGTCGTCGTCTCGGTCATGGTCGCTCTCCTCGCCTGTCGATGGGTTTTCGGTGCGTTCGAGGTCCTCCAGCACGGAGTCCAGCAGCTCGAACCGCTCTTCCCAGGAGCGTTCGAACTGCCGCACCCAGTCGTGGATCGGTTTCAGGGCGCGGCCGTTGAGCCGGTACAAGCGCTGACGTCCTTCGTCCCGGACGTCGACCGCGCCCACTTCGCGCAGCACGCGCAGGTGCTTCGACACCTGCGGCTGCCCCATGCCGAGCAGCCGCACGAGGTCGTTGACCGGGTACTCGCCACGGGCGAGCACGTCGAGGATTTCCCGCCGCCGGGGTTCGGCCACGGCGTTGAACACGTCGGTCGTCGTCGCTGCTCGTGCCACGACGCCTATCGTATTCCCATATGGGTATGTGTCAAGAGGAGGCCGGGCGGGCGCGGACGTGGAACCGCTCCCCCTGTGGTCCGAAAAGGGCGAGGACCTCGCACGGCACGTCGCCGGGGTTGCCGAACCAATGCGGAACGTGCGTGTCGAATTCCACGACTTCACCCGGTTTGAGGATCACGTCGTGCTCGCCGAGGACGAGCCGCAACTGTCCGGAGAGGACGTAGGCCCATTCGTATCCCTCGTGGACGCGCGGGTCGGGGTCAGTGTCAGGCCAGTGGGGCGGGAAAATCTGCTTGTACGCGCGCAAACCACCGGGCCGGCGCGTGAGGGGCAAGAACGTGACGCCGTGCCGGACGAAGGAGTGCGTGCGCAGGCGCGGATCGCTCGTCGGCGCGGTGCCGACGAGTTCGTCGAGCGGCACCTGGTGGGCGCGCGCGAGGGCGAGCAGCAGTTCGAGCGTCGGCTTGCGTTGGCCGGATTCGAGGCGTGAAAGCGTGCTCACCGAGATGCCCGTGGTCTCCGACAGCTGCGCGAGCGTCGCGTTGTTCTGCTGGCGCAGCGCGCGCAGCCGAGGGCCCACCGATTCGAGGACGCCGTCGACGTCCGGGAGTTCACCGTCCATGTCTCCATTTGCTACTTCGGCAAATGCATTTGTCAAGTCGGCGAGTTGTGCGGATAGTCCGAGGGGAGGGACGAACTACAGGAGGAACCAGGTGAACGAGAACTACGACGTCGTGGTGGTCGGCGGCGGTGCCGCGGGCCTCAGCGGCGCGGTGGCGCTGGCGCGCTCCCGGCGTTCCGTGCTGGTGGTGGACGCCGGCGAGCCGCGCAACGCCCCCGCCGGCCACGTGCACAACTATCTCGCCCGCGAGAGCACGCCGCCCGCGCAGCTGCTGGCGGCGGGGCGTGAGGAGGTCATCGGGTACGGGGGCGAGATCGTGGCCGGCGCGGTGACGTCGACCGTCGCGCTGGACCGTGGCGGGTTCGCCGTCGAGCTGGCCGACGGGCGGACCACGCGGGCGCGTCGCCTCCTGGTGGCGACGGGGCTCGTCGACGAGCTGCCCGACGTGCCGGGCGTCGCGCAGCGGTGGGGCCGCGACGTGCTGCACTGCCCGTACTGCCACGGCTGGGAGGCGCGCGACCAGGCGATCGGCGTGCTGGCGACGAATCCGATGGCCGTGCACCAGGCGCTGATGTGGCGGCAGCTGTCGGACGACGTCGTCGTTTTCCGGCACACGTCTTCGTTCGACGCGGAGCAGCTCGACCAGCTGGCGGCGCGCGGGATCCGGGTTGTGGACGGCGAGGTGTCGGCGTTGCGGGTGGAGGACGACGTGCTCACCGGTGTGTTTCTGAGTTCCGGCGAGGTGGTGGCGCGGGAGGCAATCGTGGTCGCGCCGCGGTTCACGGCGCGGGCGGACGTGCTGGTGTCGCTGGGCTTGAAGCCGGTGGAGCTGGAGGTGGACGGGCACGTGATCGGCAGTTCGGTGCCCGCCGACGCGACCGGTGCCACCACGGTGCCGGGGGTGTGGGTGGCGGGGAACGTCACCGACATGAAGTCGCAGGTCGTGGTGTCGGCGGCGGCGGGGCTGACGGCCGGCGCGGCGATCAACGGTGATCTCGTGGCCGAGGACGTACGGCGTGCGCGCGAGCCGTTCGCGCACGAAATGGAACGACGGGTCGCCGCGATGGTCAGCGGCACGACGAAGCACGGGGTTGCGACGATGGCCGAGCAGCACGAGGAAGTCCCGTTCGACCAGGAATCCTGGGACGAGCGGTACCGGTCGAAGCCCGCGATCTGGAGCGGGCGGCCCAACGAGCAGCTCGTGACGGAGGCCGCCGACCTCCGGCCGGGCAGCGCGCTCGACGCCGGCTGCGGCGAAGGCGGCGACGCGGTGTGGCTCGCGCAGAACGGCTGGCGCGTGACGGCCGCCGACTTCGCGGCCACGGCCCTGGACCGGGGTGCGGCGCAGGCGACCTCGCTCGGGCTGGCCGACCGGATCAGGTGGCTGACGACCGATCTGACAACGTGGGTTCCGGATGAGAAGTACGACCTGGTGACGTCACACTTCCTACACCTGCCGACGGCCCAGCGCACGCCGATCTTCGCGCGGCTCGCGGACGCGGTGGCGCCGGGAGGGACGTTGCTGATCGTCGGCCACCACCCGACGGACGTGCACGGCGCCGCGCATCGGCCGAATGTGCCGGACATGTTCTTCTTGGCGGAGGACGTCGCGCGGACGCTGGATTCGTCGTGGGAGTCGGTGGTGACCGAGGCCCGGGATCGGACGACTGTGATCGAGGGGCACGAGGTGTCCATTCGCGACACGGTGTTGGTGGCGCGGAAGCGGTGATTTCTCTGGCCGGGCGCCTGTTGCCGTTGGGTGGCGACGGGTGTCCGGCTGGGGCCGGCGGTGGCCGAGGTTTGACCAGTGGGTGGTAACGAATGCCGTCTGGGGCTGTCGGGCGTAGCTGTGCCTTCAGCCACTTGGCGGCAATAGCTTTCCGCCTGGGGCTGACAGCGGTAGCTGCAGTTTGACGGCGGTGGCGCCTCGGACTCGGCGGCGCGGTCCAGGACCCGGCCAGAGGGCATGACCTCGCACCAGCGGAGAACCCCAGGTAGAACTCCACAGTCTCGCTGATCGGGATCACGAGACATCCGAATGGCGTATGGCCCGAGTCACATTATTGGTCTATACCATTTGGACAAGGTTTTCCCGCTCTTCAGGTCCCCG
Organism: Amycolatopsis sp. NPDC004368; assembly: GCF_053602515.1. Taxonomy (NCBI): domain Bacteria; kingdom Bacillati; phylum Actinomycetota; class Actinomycetes; order Pseudonocardiales; family Pseudonocardiaceae; genus Amycolatopsis; species Amycolatopsis sp. NPDC004368. The sequence continues at coordinate 60,613 of NZ_JBSGDT010000038.1, forward strand.
CTGTGGAGGTTTCACCATGAGGCTCCCCTCTCCCCGGAAGTTGATTGCCGCGTTGGGCGGTGTGCTGGCGGTGGCGGCTGGCGTGACGGCTGTGCCGGCGGCGAATGCGAGTGTGGCAGCGGCCGGGTCGCCCGTACCGGTGGCGCCGTACGTGGACATGGGGGCGTGGCCGACGCCCGTGTTGTCGACGATGGCGGCGAAGGGGGGCGTGAAGGGCTTCACGCTCGGGTTTGTGACCGGGGCCGGGTGCAAGGCGAGTTGGTTCAACGCCTACGACCCGCGGTCGGCGTGGCAAGCCGGTGAGATCGCCAAGATTCGAGCCGGTGGTGGGGACGTGAAGGTGTCCTTCGGGGGTGCCTCCGGCATTGAACTCGCGCAGGCGTGCAGCAGTGTGTCGTCGTTGGCGGCGGAGTACGACGCGGTGGTGAAGGCCTACGGGCTCAAGTACATCGACGTCGACATCGAAGGGGCTGCGGTGGCGGACACCGCGTCGATCCAGAGGCGGTCGCAGGCACTGAAAACGGTGCAGAACAACAATCCTGGTCTCAAGATCTCGTTGACGTTGCCGGTACTACCGAACGGGCTCGACAGCAACGGGCTGGGCGTGGTCAACGCCGCCAAGGCGGCGGGGTTGAACCTGGACCTGGTCAACGTGATGGCGATGGACTACTACCAGGGCGCGGGTGACCAGGGCGCCAAGGCGATCTCCGCGGCGAAGGCGACGCAGGCGCAGCTCAAGTCCATCTTCGGGCTGTCGGACGCGGCGGCCTGGAAGAAGGTGGGGCTGACACCGATGCTGGGGGTGAACGACTCGCAGAACGAGATCTTCTACCAGAAGGACGCGACCGCGGTGGTGAACTTCGCGACGAGCGTGCACCTGGGGATGCTGGCGTTCTGGGAAGCCGGACGGGATGCGAACGCGTGCACCGGGGCGCTTTACCGGTGCACCAACGTTTCGCAGCAGCCGTATGAGTTCTCGAAGATTTTCGCCGGGTACAACGGCTGATCGGCAACGCCCGGGTGTCCACGAAGGACACCCGGGCGCCGAGAACGCTCAGGGCAGGTAGTACATCGGGTTCGGCAGCTTGACCGGGTGGTCGGCGTAGCCGCCCTCGAGGTCGCTGAACTGGTCGCCGAGGTTGAGCACGATGTGGGCACCCGTCGCCTGGATGTGGGCGCGGGTGCCGGACTTGTACTGGATCGTCGTGCAGGTCAGGCCGCACGGCAGGTAGTCGGGCGCGGTGCCGGCGGGCTTGAAGAAGGCGCCCGCCGGGGCCGGGTAGCCCTCGCCCGCCAGGTTCTTCAGCGACTGCGGGCCCTGGGCAGTGCTGCGGCCCGTCAGGAAGTAGACCTTCACACCGCGTTGCGCGGCCCAGTTGGCCAGCTGCAGCACGGGCTTGTTGGCCACGAACGTCCCGTTGTCGATCGCCTGCTGTTGCTTCACCGGGTCGAAGCCGAAGTCGTTGTCGGCTTCCCAGCCGTAGGTGACCTCGGAGGTGTCATCGACGTCGAGGACGATCGCGGGGTTCTTGACCTTGCCGAGTTTCTGCGTGAGGTAACGCTTCGCATCCGCGACGATGCGCTGGGTGTCGGTGGCGAAGCGGCTGGTCTCGGAGAACTGGTGCTTGCCCGACGCGTCGAGGTAGTCGCCGTAGTAGGCCTTCACGTCGTTCTTGACCTGGCCGATGTTCGCCGGTTCGCGCCCGTGAGCGGCGGTCACGGCGTTGGAGCCGGCCAGCGCGGTCGCACCACCGGCGACGGTGGCGCCGATCGCCGCGGCGGCGGCGAGCTTGAGCAGGACGGGAAAACGGGACACGGCGAACCCCTCCAAGGTGAACATCAGATTAAGTGCGCCCGAAATCTACGCCACCTCAGGCGTCAGGAGAACCCTCCGAAGGGATGCGTTCGGCCTGGCAGACGAACGCCACCGGTGACCGGCCGATGCGCGTGAGCACCACAGTGGACTCGGCCGCCCCACGCGGTTTCAGACGGCGGCGCAGGGCGTCTGGGTCGACGTCCAGACCGCGCACGAGGATCTCCAACCGCCCGATGTCCAGGCGTTTCACCGTGGCCCGCAGGGCCTTTTCGCTGTACGGCCCGTGCTCCAGCACCCGGAACGCGCGTACGCCCGGCGGCGGGGTGTCCCCCGTGAGGTAGGCGATGCGTTCGTCGAGTTGCCATAGCCCGTGACGCGCGGCGTAGTGGCGCACGAGGCCCGCGCGCACGACGGCGCCGTCCGGATCGACGATCCACTCCCCCGGCGCCCGCGCCGGCAGGTCGTCCGGGTCGGTGTCGACGACCGTCCACTGAGTACCGTCCGAACGCAACACCGTGGCCCGCCGGGAAACCGGCGAGTCGAGACCACGCCACAGGCTAGCCTCGCGCACCGCGCCGTCGAGAGACACCAGTTCCACTTCCGACGCCCACGGCGCGATGGCGAAATCCAGTCCTGGCGCGCACTTCACCGACAGGGTTCGCCCGGGGTACGCCTCGACGAGCTCGTCCAGCGGCGGCAGGAAGTCGGCCGGTTTCCACGTGCGTCGCCCGGCCGAGTCGCGGCGGGCCGGGTCGGCGACCACCACCGTGTCGCGGCTGACCGGACGCAGGGCATCGGCCTGCGCCACGAAAACGCCGGGGACGTTGTGGCGCGCCATCTCCAGCCGGACGCGGTCCACATCGGACCCCAACACGCGGGTGGCCACCCGCGCGAGCTCCACCAGGTCGGCGCCGACCGAGCACGTCACGTCGTGCACGACACGACCGGTCAGGCGAGACGCGCGGTGCCTCGCCACCAGAGTGGCACTCGCTTGCTGCAGGGCCTCGCCGGTGAACAGCCACGAACCGGCGTCAGCCAGTTTCGAAGAGGATTTCCGCCGCAGCACCACCGTTTCCAGCACCGCCGCGGCGAACCGCTCCCCCACCGCGCGTCGCACGGCCGCGACGTCGGTGATGCGGGAAGCGTCCGTCAGCGGCAGCGCCGCGCACTCGGCGAGCGCCGCCCGTCCCGCGTCGGAGCGCAGGAAGGCGACGTCGTCGAGTGAGAAACCGTAGGCCAACTCAGGACGGCCGCTTGGTCCCGGTGATCATCACGTTGTAGAAGAGCTCACGCGGCAGCACCTTGGAGAGCACCTTCTTGTCCAAAGCGGACAGCCGCAGCCACAGGTGGTAGGCGAACATGCGCCAGCGCACCGTGAGCTTCTCGGCCGGCACGGCCGCTTCGAACGTGCGGATCGGCCAACCGGCCAGCGCCGCCGAGAACTCGTCGGTGACGGCGCGCACGTCCTGCGCACCGGCGCCACGGGCCATCGCCTCGAGCTCCGACGGGTCGAACGTGTGGATGTCCACCACGGCTTCCAGCGCCGCCGCCCGCGACGATTCGTCCAGTTCGGACTGCGGCCGCCGCCAGCCGTTCAACGCCGGCAGCTTCGTGACGCGCGTGGTGAGGTACCAGGTGATCTGGCCCAGCTTGCGCGCGTAGAAGTCACCGACCTTCGTCGGCTCGCCCGCGAACACGAACCGCCCGCCCGGCTTCAGCACGCGCAGCACCTCGCCGAACGCCTGGCGCACGTCGGGGATGTGGTGCAGCACGGCGTGGCCCACCACGAGGTCGAAAGTGTTGTCCTCGTACGGGATCCGCTCGGCGTCGGCCACGCGGCCATCGACGTCGAGGCCCAGCTTCTCGGCGTTGCGCAGCGCCACCTGCACCATGCCGGGCGACAGGTCGGTGACGGAGCCCTTTTTCGCGACGCCGCCCTGCATCAGGTTCAGCAGGAAGAACCCGGTGCCACTGCCCAGTTCCATGGCGTGGGTATAGGGCTGGCCGTCTTCACCCGCGACGGCGTTGAACACGTCGGTGGCGTAGGAGATGCAGCGCTCGTCGTACGAGATCGACCACTTCTCGTCGTACGTCCCGGCTTCCCAGTCGTGGTAGAGCACGTTGGCGAGCTTCGGGTCGTCGTAGGCCGCCTTGACCTCGTCGGCCGTGGCGTGCGGGTTCGGGGCCGGGTCGGTCACCGCCCTCACTTCCCCTCGAAGGTGGCCTTGCCGGGGCCGTTCTCCACAAAGGACTTCATGCCGTTCTTCTGGTCCTCGGTGGCCCACAGCGCGGTGAACAGCTGCGTCTCGATCTTCAGGCCGGTGGCGAGGTCGACGTCAAGACCCGAGTCGATGGCGGCCTTCGCGGCCTTCAGCGCCACGGCGGGACCGTTCGCGAACTGCGCGGCCCACTTGTGCGCGGCGGCGTACACGTCGTCCGGCGCCACGACCTCGTCGACGATGCCGAGCTTCAGCGCTTCGTCGGCCTTCACGAACCGGCCGGTGAACACCAGGTCCTTGGTCTTGCTCGGGCCGATCAGGCGCGCGAGGCGCTGCGTGCCGCCGGCGCCCGGGATGATGCCGAGCTGGATCTCCGGCTGGCCGACCTTCACGTTGTCGCCCGCCACGCGCCAGTCGGCGGTGAGCGCGAGCTCCAGGCCGCCACCGAGCGCGTAACCCGTGATGGCCGCGACGACCGGCTTCGGGATGGCCGCGACCAGCGAGCACGACGCCGTGAGCTCGGCGCCGAACTTCGAGATCTCGGGGTAGGTGCGGTTGCCCATCTCCTTGATGTCCGCACCGCCGGCGAAGGTCTTCTCGCCGCCGTAGAGGATCACCGCGCGCACGTCTTCGCGGTTCGCGGCCTCGCGCGCGGCGTCGGCGAGCTCGGTCTGCAGCTGGTTGTTGATCGCGTTGACCGGCGGCCGGTTCAGCCGGATCGTGCCGACTCCGCCTTCAACTTCCAGGTTGACGAACTCTCCCACGCCACTTCCTCCTCGTCGACGAACTGCCGCCCACGCTACCGGCCGGTACGGACAATCTACCGGCGGCGGGCGAAGAACCGCTCGCCCGAACGCTGGAGCACCAGGTCCTGGTCGAACGTCTTGGACAGGTTCTCGCTCGTGATCACGTCGTCCATCAGGCCCCCGACCACCGCGTGCCCGTCGCGCAGCAGCAACGCGTGGGTGAAGCCCGGCGGGATCTCCTCGACGTGGTGCGTGACGAGGACCATGGCCGGCGCGTCGGGGTCCATCGCGAGGTCGGACAACCGCGCGACGAGGTCCTCGCGCCCGCCCAGGTCGAGGCCGGCGGCCGGCTCGTCGAGCAGCAGCAGCTCGGGGTCGGTCATCAGCGACCGCGCGATCAGCACGCGCTTGCGCTCGCCTTCCGACAGCGTGCCGAACGTGCGCTTCGCCATGTGCGCGATGCCGAGCGTGCCCAGCAGCTCGGCCGCGCGGTCGAGGTCGAGGCTGTCGTAGGCCTCGCGCCAGCGGCCCATCACGGCGTAGCCGGCGCTCACCACCACGTCTTCCACTCGCTCGTCGCCGGGGATGCGCTGGGCGATGGCGGCGGAGGTGAAACCGATGCGGGGACGCAGGTCGAAGATGTTCACGCGGCCGATGCGGTCGCCGAGCAGGTCGACGGTGCCGGCGGTCGGGTGCAGCTCCGCCGCGGCCAGCCGCAGCAGCGTCGTCTTGCCCGCGCCGTTGGGCCCGAGCACGACCCACCGTTCGTCGAGTTCGACGCTCCAGTCGAGGTCCGCGAGAAGGTCGTTTCCGCTCCGGCGGACGCCGACACCGGACATCCGCACCACGAGGTCGTTCAGGTCGCTGGGCAGGCTCGGCTCGCTCACGGGCCCATTGTGGCCGCCCACGCGCGCGCGTCCGCACCCGCCCGGGGTTGACATCGCGCGAGGGTCCAGCGGATGAGACGACGCAGCGTACAAACGGCGGGTTGTGGCACGATCGGTGACGTGTCCAGGTCCGCGTCCGCCGCCCTCCCCGCAGCCCGGGGATCGTTCTGGCGCCGGCGCACGATCGACCTGCTCCTCGTGGCCTCGTGCGGGTGTAGCCGGGCGCGGCACGCCTGCTGAACTGCGGGTTTCGTGTCGCGCTGTGCCGTTCGCCAGCCGTCACCCCTGATTGAGGAGCACCCGCGTTGACCACGTCGATCACCCGTCCCGACTTCGAGATCCACCCGCGGCTCACTGATCCCCTGCTGCCGCAGCTGCTGCAGCCCGAACGCCTGCTGTGGACGCCGCGTGAGCTGGCCGACCTGACGAAGACCGTGACCACCGAGCTCACGTCGAGCCTGCGCGAGGTGCTGCGGTTCGACGAGGACCGCCGCTGGTGGGCGCGGCTCGCGCTGACCGACGGGCTGGAGCTGTGGCTGCTGTCGTGGCTGCCCGGGCAGCGGACGAAGCCGCACGACCACGGCGGCGCGGCCGGTTCGTTCACCGTGTTGCAGGGCGAGCTGGGTGAGGAGTACCGCTATCCCGGTGGGCCGATCCGCCGCCGCACGCACTCGGCGGGCGAGGGCATCGGCTTCGGCGCCGGGCGCGCGCACCAGGTCACCGGGCTCGGCGACCGGCCGGCGGCGAGCGTGCACGCGTATTCGCCGCCGCTGGTGCCCACGCGCGAGTACACGACGCTGGCCGACGTGCCCAGCGAGATCCCACCTCTGCCGGTCATACTCGGCCGATGAGCTCGATCGACGATTTCCTCGCCGACGCCCGGTCGTCGCTGGACCGCGTCTCGCCTTCGCGTGCTGCCGCTCTGCAGGCTTCGGGTGCGCTGATCGTGGACATCCGGCCGCACGCCAACCGCGCTGCCGAGGGCGAGATCCCCGGCGCGGTGGTGGTGGAGCGGATCCACCTGGAGTGGCGGCTGGCGCCGGACAGCGATCACCGGCTGTCGGGTGTGACCACCGACACGACGGCGATCGTGGTGTGCAACGAGGGCTATTCGTCGAGCTTGGCGGCGGCGGATCTGCAGCGGCTGGGGTTGAAGAACGCCACGGATCTGGCGGGTGGGTTCAGGGCTTGGGCGGAGGCGGGGTTGCCGGTTGTGGAAGGTGGGTCGCCGGCGGTTCCGTGAGCGCTGCGGGGTGTTCGGCGCCGGCCGGCCGTTCGGCGAGAACGATCCAGTAGCGCCGCACGGGGCCGTACCGGGTGTCCCGGACCTCTTCGAAGACGCCACCGGCTCGCTCGATGGTTTTCGCCGACGCGGTGTTGCCCGGTTCGCACACCAGCAGCACTCGGTCCAGACCGAGGGCCCGCGCCTCGTCGGCCATGCGGCCCAGCGCCCACCCGGCGAGTCCGCGCCCGCGGGCCGTCGGCCGGATGCCGAAGCCGAGGTGCCCGGCCCACTCGACGTGGTCGTCGGGCCCGCGCCGCAAGGCGATGCCGCCGAGGACCCGGCCGCCCTCGACGATCCAGCGGTACGTCGTGTCGCGCGCCTCGCCGGCCAGCCGCGCCACCCACGCCGCGAACCCGGCGGGCGACGCGACATCGTCGGCCGGTGCCAGCCCGAAGCCGTCTTCGTGCCGGCCGGGGCCCCACTCGGCGTGGGCGTCGAGCCAGGCGGCGTGCAGCCGCGCGGTGGGTGCGACCAGTTCCGGCATCAGGCGAGGACCACGCGGGCCAGCTCGGCCGGGCTCGCCAGGAGCGGGTGTTTCGGCAGGACCCGCACGGTGTAGCCGACCGAGCCCGCGCGCGGCAGGCGCAGGGAGGCCGCGAACGCGCCGATGCCGTCTTCGTGCATGGGGACCGTGACGGTGTCGGTGAGTTCGTCGCCGTCGCCCAGCTGGCCGACCACGGCCTGGATGTCCACTTCGGACGGGTCGAGGCCGGCGAGGTCGATGCGGGCGCGCACGGTGACCTCGGCGCCGACGACCAAGCGGGAAGCGTGGTCGTAGAGCAGCTCGGAGTCGAAGATCCGCACGCGCGGCCACGAGACCTCGAGCTTGGTGCGGTAGTCGGCCAGCGAGAGGGCGCCGGCGTAACCCCGGTCGACGGCCGCGGCGACCATGCGGGATGCCGGGAGGTAGCCGGAGTCCACGTACTCGCGGACCATCCGTGAGGCCTGCACGCGGGGGCCGAGCGTCTCCAGCGTGTGCCAGACCATCGACAGCCAGCCGGCGGGGACGCCCGAGGAATCCGTGTCGTAGTAGAGCGGCGCGATCTGCTGGCCGAGCAGGTCGTACAGCGCGGCGGCTTCGAGGTCGTCGCGGCGCAGGGGGTCGGTGACGCCGTCGGCGGTGGGGATGGCCCAGCCGTTGGAGCCGTCGTAGCACTCGTCCCACCAGCCGTCGCGGATGGAGAGGTTCAGGCCGCCGTTCAGCGCCGATTTCATGCCCGACGTGCCGCACGCCTCCAGCGGCCGCACGGGGTTGTTGAGCCACACGTCGCAGCCGCGGTAGAGGTAGCGGGCCATGGACATGTCGTAGTCGGGCAGGAAGACGATGCGGTGGCGCACGGCGGGATCGTCGACGAAGCGCACGATCTGCTGGATCAGCTGCTTGCCGTTCTCGTCGGCGGGGTGCGACTTGCCGCCGATCACGATCTGGATCGGGCGCTTCTCGTCGAGCAGCAGCGCGCGCAGGCGATCCGGGTCGCGCAGCATGAGGGTGAGCCGCTTGTACGTGGGCACGCGGCGGGCGAAGCCGACGGTCAGCACGTCCGGGTCGAAGACGCGCTCGGTCCAGCCCAGCTCCAGTGCCGACGCGCCACGCTGCATCCACGCGGCCCGCACGCGGCGGCGGACCTCCGCGACGAGCTTCTCCCGCAGCTCGCGGCGCAGCTCCCACAACTGCTGGTCGGTGACGCCGTCGCGCAGCGAGCTGCCCGGCGTGCGGCCCTCGTGGCCGAACTCGTCGTGGTTGCCGCCCAGCAGCGCGCTCAGCTCGCGCGCGACCCAGGTGGGCCCGTGCACGCCGTTGGTGATCGACGAGACCGGCACCTCGTCGTCGTCGAAACCGGGCCACAGGCGGGAGAACATGCGCCGGGTGACGCGGCCGTGCAGCTCCGAGACGCCGTTGGCGCGCTGGGCGAGCCGCAGCCCCATGTGGGCCATGTTGAACAGGCCGGGGTTGTCCTCGGCGCCGAGCTGCAGCACGCGGCGCACGTCGATGTCGGGCACGAGCCGGCCGTCGGAGAAGTAGCGCTGCACGAGGTCGACGGGGAAGCGGTCGATGCCCGCGCTCACCGGCGTGTGGGTGGTGAAGACCGTGCCCGCGCGCACGGCCGGGAGTGCCTCGTCGAAGCCGAGGCGGTCGGTCTGGATGATCTCGCGGGCGCGTTCGAGGCCGAGGAATCCGGCGTGGCCCTCGTTGGTGTGGAACACGTTCGGCTGCGGGCGCCCGGTGAGCTCGCAGAACTTCCGCACGGCCCGGAACCCGCCGATGCCGGCGAGGATCTCCTGCCGGATGCGGTGGTCGGCGTCACCGCCGTAGAGGCGGTCGGTGACCGGGCGCAGGTCCTCGTCGTTGGCCTCGATGTCGGTGTCGAGCAGCAGCAACGGGATGCGGCCCACGCGGGCGCGCCAGATCTGCGCGCGCAGCGTGCGTCCGCCCGGCATGGCGACCTCGACGAGCACGGCCTGCCCGTCCTCGGTGACCAGTTCGAGCGGGAACGCGTTGGGGTCGATCACCGGGTAGTGCTCGACCTGCCAGCCGTCGAGCGACAGGCTCTGGCGAAAGTAGCCCGACCGGTAGAGCAGCCCTACTCCGACCATCGGCACGCCGAGGTCCGACGCCGCCTTCAGGTGGTCGCCCGCGAGCACGCCCAGGCCGCCCGAGTAGTTGGGCAGGGCCTCGGTGACGCCGAACTCCATCGAGAAGTAGGCGACCGCCGCGGGCAGGCCTTCGTCGGTGCGGCGCTGGTACCAGCGCGGCTCGGTGAGGTACTGCTCCAGGCCGGCCGCGGCTTCGCGGGTGCGGCGCAGGAAATCCTCGTCCACCGACAGCTCCCGCAGCCGCTCCGGCGGCAGGGCGGTGAGCATCCGCAACGGGTCGCGGATGGCGTTGAAGAGCTCGGCGTCCATCGACGCGAACAGGTCGCGGGTCGGTGGGTGCCACGTCCAGCGCAGGTTCGTCGCGAGCGCACCGAGGCCCGCGAGCGATTCCGGCAAGCTGGCTCGGACGGTGAACCGGCGGACAGCACGCATGGTCAGCGACCATATCGGGCCCGGGCGCCGGTCGCGCGTGACCCGTTCGGGGATAACGCCCACACGGAGCACACCCGCTGGGTAGGGTCCCGGGCGTGATGAGGCGAGGGGGAGCGCTGCTGGCGCTCGCGGTGGTGGCGGCGCTGGGCGGCGCGGCGGCGTGCGGAAGCGGTTCGGCCGGACCGGTCACGCCCGGGGCCGGCAACGTCGCGGGGCTGCCCGTGACCCACTTCGACAGCGGCCTCAAGCGCGGCGCGCCGAGGCCGAACCTGACGGTGAAGAACGCCGAAGGCGGCCAGGACGACCAGCTCGCGACGGCGGCGATCGCTGACGTCGAGGCCTACTGGAGCGAGGCGCTGCCGACCGACTTCGGGCAGGACTTCAAGCCCGTGACGTCGCTGCTGTCCTACGACTCGCACACCGACACCGAGGAAACGGCGTGCGGCAGTGTGAAGAAGCTCGTGAACGCGTTCTACTGCTCGGCCGACGACTCGGTGGCGTGGGACCGCGGCGTGCTGCTGCCGATGCTGCGCCAGCGCTTCGGGCCGATGTCGGTGGTCACCGTGCTGGCGCACGAGTTCGGCCACGCGATCCAGTACCGGCTCGGGTCGAAGGCGGGCATCACGAAGAGCACGCCGAGCGTGGTCAAGGAACAGCAGGCCGACTGCTTCGCGGGCAGCTACTTCCGCTGGGTGGCCGAGGGCAAGAGCGAGTACTACCAGGTGTCGACCGCCGAAGGCCTGGACCAGATCATGGCCGCGATGTTCTTCATCCGCGACCAGGCCGGCACGAGCGGCACCGACCGGCAGGCGCACGGCACGGCGTTCGACCGCACCTTCGCGTTCCAGTCGGGCTTCGAGAAGGGCCCCAACGAGTGCGCGGGCATGAACGCGCAGAACGTGCAGGCGCGGCTCACCGAACGGCCGTTCGACAGCGGTGACAAGGGCAAGGGCGACGCGAAGATCTCGTCGCAGACGCTGGCAGTGCTGAAGAAGAGCCTCGACTCGGCGTTCGGCGGGGCGGGGGTGAAGGCACCCGAGATCGTGCCCGGGAACGGCAGCTGCTCGGGTGGACCGTCGACGCCGCCCGCTTCGTACTGCCCGGCGGACAACACCGTGAACATCGACGTCTCGCGGCTGACCGAGCTGGCGCAGCCCGTGGACGAGGAAGCCGAGGCGGCCGGGCAGAAGAGCACGGGGCTGGGTGACTTCGCGGCGTTCGCGGAGGTTGCGTCGCGGTACGCGATGGGGATCCAGAAGGGCGTGGGGGCGTCGCTGGACAACCCGAACGCCGGGCTGCGCACGTCGTGCCTCGTGGGCGCGTGGGCCGCGGTCACGAGCAAGCCGGGACCGCTGCGGCTCTCGGCCGGCGACCTCGACGAGGCGATCGCCGACCTGCTGCGGCCCGACGGCCTGGTGTCGGCCGACGTGAACGGCAAGCGCCCCGACAGCGGCTTCGACCGGGTCGAGTCGTTGCGGCGGGGGTATCTCGAGGGTTCTTCGGTCTGTTCGAAGCAGTACGGCTAGAACCCGGGTGCGACCCAGGTCGCGCCGGTGTCGTCGGCCAGCAGGCGGTCGAGCAGCCCTCGGGCGGACGCTTCCGGGGTGATCAGGACGCCGTTCTCGTGCGCGTCGATGAAACCACGGCGGACGGATTCGGCGAGGCCGCGGTCTTCGCGGATGTCGGCCTGCATCGCCGTGTCGACCATGCCCGGCTGGTAGATGTTCACGGTCACGCCGGTGCCCGCCAGCTCTGCGGCGAGGTTGAGGCTGTGGGCCTTGAGGGCGGCTTTGGTCGTGGTGTAGGCGTTGCCACCGATGAGCGAGCCGGGGTGGGTGGCCGCGCCGCTGGAGACGTTGACGATCCGGCCCCAGCCGCGGGCCAGCATGCCGGGCAGCACGCCGACGGTGAGCCGGACCGGCGCGGTGAGGTTGACCGCGATCGCGGTGGTGAAGTCGGCCGGGTCGGCCTCGGCCGTCGGCGCGACGGGACGGGTGACGGCCGCGTTGTTGACCAGCACGTCGACCGGGCCGGCCTCGTGCACGAGCGCGGCGATCTCGACGGCGTCGCCGAGGTCCGCGGGCAGGACGCGGGTGGGGCCGGCGGCGAGCTCGGCCGTCTGCTCGAGCTCGGCCTCGGAGCGGGCGACGAGGAGGACTTCGGCACCGCGTTCGGCGAGCCCGAGGGCGACGGCGCGGCCGAGTCCTCGTCCGGCGCCGGTGACGAGGGCGGTTTTTCCGTTCAGGCTGCTCACGGGTTCGAGATTAGCGCGTCATGATCGTCTCGGCGCCGAACGGCGAAAGGCCCCCGAGTGGTGAAGTGGGCCCCGAAAGTTGGACTCGGTAATTGAGAGTCTAGGCAGCGAGGGTCTGGGTCCGGTATTGCACCGGGCTCAGGCCCTCGCAGTGTGTGTGGCCTCGGCCGGTGTTGAACCAGGTGATGTAGTCATCCAGCGCGGCGGTGAAGGCGTCGATGCCGAGGTAGCGGGTGTGGTGGAACATCTCTTCCTTGAGGTGGCCGAAAGAGCTTTCCATGACCGTGTTGTCGTAGCAGTTGGCCTTGCGTGACATCGATGGTGTCGCTCCCGCCGTGGTCAACAGGTGCTGCCAGGACTGGTGCTGATACTGGAATCCCTGGTCAGAGTGCACGAGTGGTGTCTGGCCCTGGTCCAGAATCGCCAGAGCATCACGCAAGCACGAGGTGGTGAGTTCCAGGTTGGGCGAGGTGCTGACCGAGTAGGAGATGATCTGCCGGTCGAACAGGTCCATCACCGGCGAGAGATAGACCTTGCGGTCGCAGACGCGGAACTCGGTGATGTCGGTGACCCACTTCTGGTTCGGGGCGGTCGCGGTGAACTCCCGGTTCAGCACGTTGTCAGCGGCCTTGCCGACCATGCCCTGGTAGGAGACATAGCGCCGCCGGCGGCGGATCAGGCAAACCAGCTTCAGCTCGCGCATCAGCGTGAGCACGGTCTTCTTCGCGACCTGCCAGCCAGCTTTGCGCAGCTCACGATGCACGACCCGATGCCCTCGGCGCCGGTTCTCCTCGAAGGTGGCGGTGATCGCTTCCTTCAGCTCGGCCCGGGGATCGGGCCGATTCAGGCGGGCCTGGTGGTAGAAGAACCTCGACCGGGCCAGCCCCGCGGCAGCGAGCAGGTGCTCAAGGGAGTGTTCGGCCTTGAGGGACACGACAGCGCGGACCTTCACCGCGGCCGGCGTTCGCTCAAGGCCCGCACTTTTCCCAGGAAAGCGATCTCTGCTTGGAGCCGGGCGTTCTCCTGGCGCAGCCGATCCAGCTCGCTGTCCCGCTCAGGGGCACTATCGGCAGTGCCCGGCGGCCTGCCTCCGGGCTTCGGGCGCAGTCCGTCCTCGCCCTCGCGCCGATAGACCCGGGCCCACGTCCTGAGCAATACCGGAGACGACAACCCCAGCTCAGTGGCCAGCTGGGCGGCCAGCTCTCCGGACAGGAAACGCTGCACCGCCAGAAGCTTGAACTCGAACGAGTACGACGCCTTGCTGCACTTGCTCACCAGCGCAAGCCTGCCATGCATCTTCCATCGTCGATACAGCTTCTGCACTGGCCAGCGGGACACCCCATCGACCTCGCTGTCGAGG
>NZ_JBSGDT010000039.1:0-70736 GCF_053602515.1 Amycolatopsis sp. NPDC004368
CAGCTCAGTGAACTCCGGCCCCATCCGCACCCTCGTCCGGATCCACGACGGCTTCTTCTCGATCGGCGTCTCGCTGTTGCGGACCTCCAGCCGCAACAGCTTGCGTCCCTCGGGCTGCGCGCTCATCGCGACCGGTCCGCGTACAGCGGGTGCTTCTTCGCCAGCAGCTCCACGCGCCCGCGCAGCGTTTGCGCCACGGACTCGTCGAAGTCCGGTTTCAGCGCCTCGGCGATCACGTCGGCGACCTCGACGAAGTCGTCGGCCCCGAAACCGCGCGTGGCCAGCGCCGGCGTGCCGATGCGCAGGCCCGAGGTGACCATCGGCGGCCGCGGGTCGAACGGCACCGCGTTGCGGTTCACCGTGATCCCCACGGTGTGCAGCCGATCCTCGGCCTGCTGACCGTCCAAAGCGGACTGCACCAGATCCACCAGCACCAGGTGCACATCGGTACCACCGGTGAGCACCCGCACGCCCGCCTCGGCACAGTCCGAACGCGACAGCCGATCCGCGAGAATCCGCGAACCCGCCAGCGTGCGCTCCTGCCGCTCACGGAACTCGTCACTCGCGGCGATCTTCAGCGCCACGGCCTTCGCCGCGATCACGTGCTCCAACGGCCCACCCTGCTGGCCTGGGAACACCGCCGAGTTGACCTTCTTCGCCAGCTCCTCGCGGCACAGGATCAAGCCACCGCGCGGGCCGCCCAGCGTCTTGTGCGTGGTCGTGGTCACGATGTCCGCGTGCGGCACCGGCGACGGGTGCAGCCCCGCGGCCACCAGCCCCGCGAAGTGCGCCATGTCCACCATCAGTCGCGCGTCGACCAGGTCCGCGATCCGGCGGAACTCGGCGAAGTCGAGCTGACGCGGATAAGCCGACCACCCGGCGATGATCAGCTTCGGCCGGTGCTCCACCGCCAGGCGCTCGATCTCGGCGAGGTCGACGATCCCGGTCTCTTTGTCGACGTGGTAGGCCACCACGTTGTAGAGCTTGCCCGAGAAGTTGATCTTCATCCCGTGCGTCAGGTGACCGCCGTGGGCCAGGTCGAGGCCGAGGATCGTGTCACCGGGTTTGAGCACCGCGAACATCGCCGCCGCGTTGGCCTGCGCACCCGAGTGCGGCTGCACGTTCGCGTGCTCGGCGCCGAACAATGCCTTCGCCCGGTCGATCGCCAGCTGCTCCACGACGTCCACGTGCTCGCAGCCGCCGTAGTAACGACGGCCCGGGTACCCCTCGGCGTACTTGTTCGTCAGCACCGAACCCTGCGCCTCGAGCACACCCACCGGAGCGAAGTTCTCCGACGCGATCATCTCCAGCGTCGACTGCTGCCGATCCAGCTCCGCAGCCACGGCCGCGGCGATCTCCGGGTCCACTTCGGAGAGGTGCATATCGAACGTCGGCATTCAGTTCTCCTGCGTCAGCGCTGCGTATGCGGCGGCGTCGAGCAGCTCCGGGACGTCACCCGTGAGCCGCACCTTCAGGAGCCATCCTTCGGTGTAGGGGTCGGAGTTCACGATCTCGGGGGTGTCCGATGTGGTGTCGTTCACCTCGACGACCTCGCCGCTCACCGGCGAGTACAGCTCGCTCACTGACTTCGTCGACTCGACCTCGCCGAACACCTCGCCCGCGGTCACCGTGCCGCCGACGGCCGGCAGCTGCACGAACACGATGTCACCGAGGGACTCCGCCGCGAAGGCCGTGATGCCCACGGTCGCGACGCCGTCGACGACCGACAGCCACTCGTGTTCCTTGGTGTAGGACAGGTTCTCAGGGATGCTCACGCTGCTTTTCCTCAGGCTCGGGAGTAGAAGGGCAGGGCGACGACCTCGACGGGCTCGATCCGGCCCCGAATGTCGACGGAAAGCTTTGTACCGGGCTCGGCGTACGCCCGCTCGACGTACGCCATGGCGATCGGGTAACCGAGCGTCGGGGAAAGGGCACCGCTGGTCACTTCGCCCAGCGAAGTGCCCTCCGGCGACACCACCGCGTACCCGTGCCGCGGCGCCCGACGACCGGTCCCCCGCAGCCCGACCCGCACGCGCGGAACGTCGGCCTTCGCCAGCTCCTCCAGCGCGGCCCGGCCCACGAAGTCACCCGGCTTCTCGAACTTCACCACGCGCCCCAGACCGGCGGCAAACGGATTCAGCTCACGCGAGAGCTCGTTGCCGTACAGCGGCATCCCGGCCTCGAGCCGCAGCGTGTCGCGGCACGCCAGCCCACACGGCACCAACCCGAACGCCTCGCCGGCGTCGGTCAGCGCGCGCCACAACGCGGGCGCCTCGGCGGCCGGCACGTACAGCTCGAAGCCGTCCTCACCCGTGTACCCGGTGCGGGCCAGGAGCACGTCGTGCCCCTTCACCACGGCGGGCACGCTCGCGTAGTACTTCAGCGCGGCCAGGTCGGCGTCGGTCACCGCGGCCAGCACGTCGACCGCCCGCGGACCCTGCACCGCGATCAAAGCCGTGTCCGCCGAACGGTTCTCCACCACGGCGTCGAACCCGGCGACCCGCTCGGTCAGCGCCTCGGCGACCACGTCGGCGTTGCCGGCGTTGGCCACGACCAGGTACTCCTCGTCGGCCAGCCGGTAGACGACCAGGTCGTCGAGCACACCACCGTCGGCGTCGCAGATCATCGTGTAGCGGGCGCGGCCCGGCTTCACCCCGCTGAGGTTGCCGACCAGTGCGTAGTCGAGCACGTCGGCGGCCTGCGCGCCGCGCACGTGGATCTCGGCCATGTGCGACAGGTCGAACAGCCCGGCCGCCTCGCGCACGGCCTTGTGCTCGGCCAGCTCACTGGCGTAGCGGACCGGCATCGACCAGCCCGCGAAGTCGGTGAACAGCGCACCCAGTCCCTTGTGGACGGCGTGCAGGGAAGTCTCTCGAGACTGTGTCGGTTCAGGCACGGGTAGCTCAGCCTTCGTACGCGTTGAGGGGCGGGCAGGAGCAGACGAGGTTGCGGTCACCGCGCGCCCCGTCGATCCGGCGCACCGGCGGCCAGTACTTGTTCTTGCGCGACACACCCGCCGGGTACACCGCCAGCTCGCGGTCGTAGTCGGCCGTCCACTCGCCCACCAGCGCCTCCGCGGTGTGCGGGGCCGCGCGCAGCGGGCTCGTCTCCGCGGTCCAGCGGCCGGCGGCGACCTCGTCGATCTCGTGCCGGATCGCGATCATCGCCGCGCAGAAGCGGTCGATCTCGCCCAGGTCCTCGCTCTCGGTGGGCTCCACCATCAGCGTGCCCGCGACCGGGAACGACATCGTGGGCGCGTGGAAGCCGTAGTCGATGAGCCGCTTCGCGACGTCGTCCACCGTCACGCCGGTGTCCTTCGTGATGCCGCGCAGGTCGAGGATGCACTCGTGCGCGACCAGGCCGTCCTGTCCGGTGTAGAGCACCGGGTAGTGCGGCGAGAGCCGGGCGGCGACGTAGTTGGCCGCGAGCACCGCGACCTTCGTGGCCGTGGTGAGGCCGGGCGCGCCCATCATGCGCACGTACGCCCACGAGATCGGCAGGATCGACGCCGAGCCGTAGGGCGCGCCGCTGATCGGGCCGACGCCGGTGGCCGGGCCCGCGGCGTCGAGCAGCGGGTGGTTCGGCAGGTACGGCGCGAGGTGCGCGCGCACCGCCACCGGGCCGACACCGGGGCCGCCACCGCCGTGGGGGATGCAGAACGTCTTGTGCAGGTTCAGGTGCGACACGTCGCCGCCGAACTCGCCCGGCTTCGCCAGGCCCAGCAACGCGTTGAGGTTCGCGCCGTCCACGTACACCTGGCCGCCGCCGTCGTGCACGATCTTCGCGAGCCGCTCGATGCCGTGCTCGTACACGCCGTGCGTGGACGGGTAGGTCACCATGATCGCCGCGAGCGTGTCGCGGTGGGTGTCCACCTTGGCCTGCAGGTCTTCGAGGTCCACGTTGCCCTCGTCGGTGCACTTCACCACGACCACGCGCATGCCCGCGAGCACCGCCGAAGCCGCGTTGGTGCCGTGGGCCGACGACGGGATCAGGCAGACGTCGCGCTCGGGCCGGCCGTTGGCGTGGTGGTAGCCGCGGATGGCGAGCAGGCCGGCGAGCTCACCCTGGCTGCCGGCGTTGGGCTGCAGTGACACCTCGTCGTAGCCGGTCACCTCGGCGAGCCAGCCCGACAGCTGCGCCACGAGCCGGTGGTAGCCCTCGGCGTCCTCGGCCGGTGCGAACGGGTGGATGCCCGCGAACTCGCGCCAGCTGATCGGCTCCATCTCCGTGGTGGCGTTGAGCTTCATCGTGCACGAGCCCAGCGGGATCATGCCGCGGTCGAGCGCGTAGTCGAGGTCGGCGAGCTTGCGCAGGTACCGCAGCATCGACGTTTCGGAGCGGTGCGTGCTGAACACCTCGTGGGACATGAAGCCGCTCTCGCGCACGATGCCGCTCGGCAGCGCGTTCGCCGAGGCGGCTTCGGCTTCGATCCCGAACGCGTGCAGCACCTTCGCCACGGTGTCGGGCCGGGTCACCTCGTCACAGGCCACGCGCACGTGGTCGGCGTCGACGTGGCCCAGGTTGATGCCCGCCTCGCGCGCGGCCGCGTGGATCTCGGCGGCGCGGCCAGGCACGTGCGCCACGACCGTGTCGAAGAAGGACTCGTGCACGATCTCGACGCCGCCGGAGCGCAGGGCCGCGGCGAAGCCCGCCGCCAGCTCGTGCACGCGGGTCGCGATGGCCTTCAGGCCGTCCGGGCCGTGGTAGACGCCGTACATCGCGGCCAGCACCGCCGGCAGCACCTGCGCGGTGCAGATGTTCGACGTCGCCTTTTCGCGGCGGATGTGCTGCTCCCGCGTCTGCAGCGCGAGCCGGTACGCCAGGTTCCCGTCGGCGTCGACAGAGACGCCCACCAGCCGGCCCGGCAGCGAGCGCTCGAGCCCGGCGCGCACGGCCAGGTACCCGGCGTGCGGGCCGCCGTAGCCCAGCGGCACACCGAAGCGCTGCGTGGAACCGGCGGCGACGTCGGCGCCGAACTCGCCCGGCGAGGTGATCAACGTGAGCGCGAGCAGGTCGGCGGCCACCGTGTACAGGGCGCCCGCGGCCTTCGCGGCTTCGGAGATCGCGTGGTAGAAACCGCGGCCGCGCAGCACCCCCGAAGCGCCCGGGTACTGCACCACGACACCGAAGAACTCCTCCGGCAGCCCGGTGAGCAGGTCGCGCACCTGCACGTCGATGCCCAGCGCGACGGCGCGCGTGCGTACGACCGCGATGGTCTGCGGCAGGCACTCGGCGTCGAGCACGATCACGTTGGACTTCGACTTCGACGAGCGGCGCATGAGCGTCATGGCCTCGGCGACGGCGGTCGACTCGTCGAGCATCGACGCGTTGGCCGTGGTCAGGCCGGTGAGGTCGGCGACCATCGTCTGGAAGTTGAGCAGCGCCTCGAGCCGGCCCTGCGAGATCTCCGGCTGGTACGGCGTGTAAGCGGTGTACCACGCGGGGTTCTCGAGTACGTTGCGGCGGATCACGCCCGGCGTGACGGTGTCGGAGTAGCCGAGACCGATCATCTGCGTCATGGGGCGGTTGAGCGCGGCCAGCGCACGCAGCTCGGCGGTGGCTTCCTCTTCGGACGCGGCCGCGGGCAGCTCAAGGCCGCGCATGGTGCGGATCGCGGACGGAACCGCCGCGTCGACGAGGGCGTCCAGGCTTCCGTAACCGCATTCGGCGAGCATCTTGGCCCGCTCGGCCGCGGCGGGGCCGATGTGGCGGGCGTCGAACGGTGTCGAAGTGATGGGAGCTCCTCGGGCCGGGCACCGGGCGCAGCGGTGCGCTGGGAACTCCCCCTCTGTCATGGGCACCTGAGAGTTTCACCGCGCAGTCTTGTTCGAACCTGCGGCTTTCACCTTGGGTGAGGCGCGGGTGCGCCTGCTTTCCAGAGTGGCCTCGCGCGAAGCGGTAGTGGGTACCTGAGAGATTCCGGGGAGTTTGCTCCTTCGGTGTCCCATCGATCTCATGGGACTCTCCCGCTCCGGCTCGAACGGCCCGGTATGCAAGTTTGTGTGCTTGGTGTGCTCGCGGCCACCGTACCTGCCGCTTCTCTCGCCAGTCTACCTCGGACGGTTCACGCCACACCCGCCGAGCCACGGCTGAAGGTGCGCAGGTGACGGGTCTGCGCGGGCAGGGTCATGGGGACCTTGGTGAGCTTCGGCGTCCCGGCGAGCAGCGCGCACCCGTCGGCACAGCGCGTGAGCAGCACGGCGAGGTCGCGCAGCTCCTCGCCGTCGGCCGCGCGGCAGGCCTGGGCGCACAGCGACAGCAGCCGCGCCGCCTCGGCGCACATCGCCTTCACCGACATCCGCACCATCGCGACGTCGGCGGCCAGGCCCGAACACCGGTCGAGCGTGTCGGCGCACAGGCGCGACATCGACGCCGCCGCGAGCACGACCGGTCCCATCGCGGCCAGTTCACCACCGGCGAACGCGCGTTCGCACCGCACGCGGCACAGTTCGCAGAGGTCGGCGACCTCCCGCAGCATCGGTGACGTTTCACGGATCGGCATGGCACCCTCCCGGATCGGGCGACCGGACCGGTCGCCTCGACTCCGGTCTACCCACCGCGAAACCGGCACAGGGCGAGCGCCACCGGAACAGGCGGAAGATCAACCCGTCCCGGTGACAGCCCTTCCGAAAGCCGGCTGTCCAAAGCTGTCTGTCTAAAGCGGAGTGACGTACGCGCCCGAGATGCCACCGTCCACGAGGAACTGCGACGCCGTGATGAAGCTGGCGTCGTCGCTGGCCAGGAAGGCCACCGCGGCCGCGATCTCCTCCGGCTCAGCGAAGCGCCCCACCGGCACGTGCACCAGCCGCCGCGCCGCGCGTTCCGGGTCCTTCGCGAAGAGCTCCTTGAGCAGCGGCGTGTTCACCGGCCCCGGGCACAGCGCGTTGACGCGGATGTTCTCGCGCGCGAACTGCACCCCCAGCTCGCGGCTCATCGCGAGCACCCCGCCCTTGGACGCGGTGTAGGAGATCTGCGAGGTCGCCGCGCCCATCACCGCCACGAACGAGGCCGTGTTGATGATCGAGCCCTTGCCCTGCCGTTGCATGTGCGGCAGCGCGGCCTTGCAGCACAGGTACACCGAGGTCAGGTTCACGCGCTGCACGCGCTCCCACGCCTCGAAGCCCGTGGTGAGGATCGAGTCGTCCTCGGGCGGCGAGATGCCGGCGTTGTTGAACGCCACGTCGACCGCGCCGAACTGGTCCACGGCCGTGGCGAACAGCGCTTCCACCTGTTCGGGTTCGGTCACGTCGGCCTGCACGAACAGGCCCCCGACCTCGTCGGCCGCGGCCTTGCCGGCGTCCGGCGTGAGGTCGCCGATCACGACCTTCGCGCCCTCACTCGCCAGCCGGCGCGCCGAGGCCAGGCCGATGCCGCTGGCCCCGCCCGTGATCACGGCGACGCGGCCCTCGAAACGCTGCACCATCTGTCTCAATCCTCCGTGCTCAGGAAAACGTTTTTCGTCTCGGTGAACGCCGCCGGCGCGTCGGGGCCCAGCTCGCGGCCGAGGCCCGACTGCTTGAACCCGCCGAACGGCGTCCAGTACCGCACCGACGAGTGCGAATTCACCGAAAGGTTCCCCGCCTCCACACCGCGGGCCACGCGCAACGCCCGCCCGACGTCGCGCGTCCAGATCGAGCCGGACAGGCCGTAGTCGGTGTGGTTGGCCATGCGGACGGCGTCGGCCTCGTCGTCGAACGGGACCACGGCCACGACCGGCCCGAAGATCTCGTCGGCGGCCAGCGGGTCGGCCAGGCTCGCCGGCGTGACCACGGTGGGCGCGAACCAGAAACCGGGCCCGTCGGGCGCGCTGCCGCGGAACGCGACGGGTGTCGCGTCGGTGACGTACGAGGACACCTTCGCGTGGTGCGCCGCGGAGATCAGCGGGCCCATTTCCGTGGCTTCGGCGCCGGGGTCACCCACGGCCACACCCTGCACGGCGGGTTCCAGCAGCGCCATGAACTTCTCGTGGACGCTGCGCTGCACGAGGATCAGCGAGCGCGCGCAGCAGTCCTGGCCGGCGTTGTCGAACACGCCGTACGGCGCCGTCGCGGCGGCTTTCTCCAGGTCGGCGTCGGCGAACACGATGTTGGCGTTCTTGCCGCCGAGCTCCAGCGTCACGCGCTTCACCTGCTTCGCGCAACCGGCCATGATCTGTTTGCCGACCTCGGTGGAGCCGGTGAACACGACCTTGCGCACCAGCTCATGCTCCACGAACCGCTGTCCCACCACCGAACCCTTGCCCGGCAGCACCTGGAACACGTCTTCGGGGATCCCGGCCTCGCGGGCGAGCTCGCCGAGGCGGATCGCGGTCAGCGGTGTGAGCTCGGCGGGCTTGAGCACCACGGTGTTGCCGGCCGCCAGCGCCGGCGCGAAACCCCAGCCCGCGATCGGCATCGGGAAGTTCCACGGCACGATCACGCCGACCACGCCGAGCGGCTCGTGAAAGGTCACGTTCACCCCGCCGGGCACCGGGATCTGTTGCCCGATCAAGCGTTCCGGCGCGGCGGAGTAGTAGTTCAGGACGTCGCGGACGTTGCCCGCTTCCCACCGCGCGTTGCTTATGGTGTGTCCGGAGTTGCTCACTTCGAGGCGCGCGAGGTTCTCGAGATCGGCCTCGACGGCATCGGCGAAGCGCCGCAGCAGCCGCGCGCGATCGGCGGGGGCGACGGCTCGCCAGCTGCTGAACGCCGCGTGGGCGCGGGCGATCGCCGCGTCGGTCTCTTCGGCGCTCGTGAGCGCGACCGACCGCACCACCTGTTCGGTGGCGGGGTTGATCACGTCGAACGTCTGCGTCACTTGCGCTCCTCTGCTGCTGGGACTGCGGCCTCGACCAGGGCCCGGAACAGGCGGACGTCCCCGGTGTCCTGCTCGGGGTGCCACTGCACGCCGAGGACGAACTCGTCGCCGGGCAGCTCGGCCGCCTCGACCGTGCCGTCGGCGGCGTGCCCGGACGCGACCAGGCCGGCGCCGAGCCGGTCGATGGCCTGGTGGTGGTAGCAGTGGCCCTTCGTCTCGGGCCCGAGCAACGCGGCCGCGCGCGTGCCGTCGACGAGCGTGATGCTGCTCGTGCCGAAGGTCGCGGGCGCGGGCTGGTGCGCGGTGTCACCGAGGGTTTCGGGCAGGTGCTGGGTGAGCGTGCCGCCCAGCGCCACACTGATCACCTGGAGGCCGCGGCACACGCCGAGCACGGGTTTGCCGGCTTTCCGGGCCGCGGCGAACAGGCCGAACTCGAAGGCGTCGCGGTCGGCTCGGGTGTAAGTGGCGGGGTGGGGCTCGGCGCCGTAGCGGTGCGGTTCGACGTCGGCGCCGCCGGTGAGCACGAGCCCGTCGACGCGGTCGACGAGCGTCTCGTACGCCCCGGTCAGCGGCGGCAGCAGCACGGGGATCCCGCCGGCGGCGATCACGCAGTCGGCGTAGACGCGGTGCAGCAGCGTCGCTTCGGTGTCCCAGGCGAGGAACTTGGCTTGCTCCACGTAGGTGGTGAGCCCGATGACGGGTTTTTCAGAGGCGTTCGAAGCCACGGACGAGCTCCCAATCGGTCACGGCCTTCTCGAACGCCTCCCGTTCGATGCGGGCGGCGTTGAGGTAGTGGTCCACCACATCGTCGCCGAAGGCCTCGCGCGCGATGCGGCTGCCCGCCAGCACCTCGGCGGCTTCGCCCAGCGTGGCCGGCACGGTCGGCTTGTCCGAGTCGTAGGCGTTGCCCGTGAACTCCGGCTCCAGCGGCAGCTCGTTCTCCACGCCGTGCAGCCCGGCGGCGATCAACGCGGCGACGGCCAGGTACGGGTTCACGTCCCCGCCCGGCACGCGGTTCTCGAACCGCAGCGAATCACCGTGCCCGACCACGCGCAGCGCGCACGTGCGGTTGTCCGTGCCCCACGCGACGGCCGTCGGCGCGAAGCTGCCGCGCGCGAACCGCTTGTAGGAGTTGATGTTCGGGGCGAAGAAGTAGGTGAGTTCACGCAGCGCGGCGAGCTGCCCGGCGAGGAAGTGCTGCATCAGCTTCGAGAAGCCGTGGTCGCCGTCACCCGGGAGCACGGCGCTGCCGTCGCCGGCGCGCAGCGAGAGGTGGATGTGGCAGGAGTTGCCCTCGCGTTCGTTGTACTTCGCCATGAACGTGAGGCTCTTGCCCTCCTGCGCGGCGATCTCCTTGGCGCCGTTCTTGTAGACGCTGTGGTTGTCGCACGTGGTCAGCGCGTCGGCGAACCGGAACGCGATTTCGTGCTGGCCGGGGTTGCACTCGCCCTTCGCCGACTCGGGGTACAGCCCGGCGCCGGCCATCTCGTTGCGGATGCGGCGCAGCAACGGCTCGACGCGCGCGGTGCCGAGCATCGAGTAGTCCACGTTGTACTGGTTGCCGGGCCTGAGGCCGTGATAACGCTTGTCCCACGCGGATTCGTAGCTCTCGTCGAACACGATGAACTCGAGCTCGGTGCCCACGAACGCCTGGAGGTTCCTTTCGGCCAGCCGATCCAGCTGCCGCCGCAGCACCTGCCGCGGCGACACCGCGACGGGCCCGCCACCGTCCACGCGCTCGACGTCGGCGAGCACGAGCGCGGTGCCCTCCTGCCACGGGACGTTGCGAAGGGTCGAGAAGTCGGGGCGCAGCACGAAGTCGCCGTAGCCCGCGTCCCAGCTCGAGATCGCGTAGCCGTCCACGGTGTTCATGTCCACGTCGACGGCCAGCAGGTAGTTGCACGCCTCGGTGGCGTGGCCGACGACCTCGTCGAGGAAGTACTCGGCCGAGCAGCGCTTGCCCTGGAGCCGGCCCTGCATGTCCGTGATCGCGACCAGCACCGTGTCGATCGAGCCCGCCGCCACCTGCTCCCGGAGCGCGTCGAGCGTGAGCAACCCTCGCCTGCCAACCATCGCACCGTCCCCAAAGGTTTGGGTGGGATCCTTTGCGGGTTCTTCCTACCGGCCACCGCTCGCGTGGTCAATCCGGTCAAAGGTATTTTCTGGATCCATTGCGTCAGGGCCGCGTATGTCCGGCTTGCCCGGCTGAGAAGATTCTGTGAATCGTGGGTTTACGGGACCAAACGCGCCGCCCCGGGCGTTGGACGGGGCAAGAGAGGTGAGAGGGATGACAGAAGCATTCACGCAGTCCACCATCGGTCAGCAGCAGGCCCGGCCGCAGCTCCCGACCATGCCCACCGGCTGGCCCATCGGCTCCTACGAGTCCTACGAGCAGGCCCAGAAGGCAGTCGACCACCTCGCGGGCACGGACTTCCCGATCGGCGACGTCACCATCGTCGGCATCCAGCCGATGCTCGTCGAACGCGTCGCGGGCCGCATGAGCTGGAGCAAGGTCCTCAGCAGCTCCGCCATGTCGGGTGCGGTGTTCGGCCTGTTCCTGGGTCTGGTCCTGAGCCTGCTGAACCCCGCCGCGGGCCTGCTGTCGATCGTCATCGGCCTCGTCGCGGGCGTCGCGTTCAACCTGTTGTTCGGCGCCCTGGGCTACGCCGCCAACCGCAACAAGCGCGGCTTCATCTCGCAGAGCCAGCTCGTCGCCCAGCGCTACGACGTCCTGTCGCAGCCGCGCAACGCCGAGAAGGGCCGCGCCCTGCTGGCGGACCTCGCCGCCCGCTCGGCTTTCGGTCATTGACGTAGCGTCCCGCTGAAGCTCGGGCGCCTGGGTCTCGGACCCGGGCGCCCGAGTTCTTTTTTTCACTGCCCGGGTCACCCACAAGACGGAACCGGGGGAGCAGCCCCGACCTCTGCTCCCCCGGCCCCTCGCACGCTCTACCTCGTGGGCGGAGCAGAACTGGTGGGCGTGGTCGGCGCCGTCGGCTTTGTGGGCGCCGACGAAGCGGGACTCGTCGGCGTGAGGGCCGGTGCCGAGGTCGTCGGCTTCGGGATGGCGGCCGCGAACGGCACGTCGTCGGTCTCCTTGCAGTACCCGCGGTAGCCGTTGTAGCCGTCCAGGTTCCCGTTGGCGTCCTGCACCCCCTGCACGAGCCGCGGCCGCGGGAACCGGTTGTCCTCGCCGATCTTGGAGCGGGTGCCGGTGTCGGCTTCACAGCCGTAGCGGGTGACGGCGAGCGGGCGGCCCTGGTCGTCGTACAGGTAGACGTCGGTCAGCGGCTTGCCGGAGGCGTCGAAGGCGTAGAGGTTTCCCACCTCGGAGCCGCCGTAGAGCAGTTCCTCGTTGCCGTAGCTGTCGGTCGTCGACGACGAGTACGACGTGGTGCTCGGGTAGAACGTGCGGTGCGTGATCAGGTCGATCGTCGCGCCGAAGCCACCGAACGCGCCGCCGATCACGAACGCCGACACGGGCACCGCGATCCACATCAGGCGCCGGTCGGACGCCGTCCTCGGACCGGCCCAGACCACCGCCGCGGCGGCCACGGCGAGGAATGGCAGCAGCAGCACCGCGTACGAGTGCCGCACCATCAGCAGCAGCCCGAACCCGAGCAGCGCCACCGCGCACACCACCCACCACGCGGGCTTCAGCGAACGCAGGTACGTGACGGCCTTGTCCCCCTCGCGCTTCTCACGCCAGGACCGCACCGATTCGCGCGCCCGCACCACCTCGGGCAGCTCCTGCACCGCCGAAACCCCGCCGTTGAACAAGAACACGAGGCTCAGCACGAACACCGGCGCCAGCAGCAGCAGGCCCAGCAGCACGTCCGGGTCGAGCTGCACCGCCGCGGCGAAGGCGAACAGCGCCAGCCCCACGGCGCAGAACAGCAAGCCCCACAACGCGAATCGCGGCGCGAGCAGGCTCCGCTTCTTGGGCGTCGCCAGAACCGCGGTGGTCGCCTCGGCGTTCACGTCCGCCGGCGGATAACCCCCGGACGCCCGCAGCTCGGCCGCGTAGCTCTCCGGCGACCCGAGCCGTTCGATGAGCTGCTCGACGCGCGCGTCGGCCCCCAGCTCCGTCTCCATCTCGGCCAGGTGCGGCCGGACGTCCTCCAGGATCTCCTCGATCTCCCCCGCCGGCAGATCGGCGAGCGCGGTCCGGACCCGCGCCAGGTACACCCGCACCGCGGTGGGCTTCTCCGTACTCATGCTGCAACTCCCAGTAGACCGTTCATGGTCGACGCGAAACTCGCCCACGTCTTCCCCGACTCCTGCAGCCGCGCTCTCCCCGGCTCGTTCAGGCTGTAGTACTTGCGGTGCGGCCCTTCTTCGCTCGGCACGACGTACGACGTCAGCAGCCCGGCCTTGTACAGCCGGCGCAACGTGCCGTAGACCGAAGCGTCCCCCACTTCCTCCAGGCCGGCGACGCGGAGTCTTCGGAGTACGTCGTAGCCGTACCCGTCGTCATCGCGCAGCACGGCCAGCACCGCCAGGTCGAGCACTCCCTTGAGCAGCTGACTGATCTCCACGGCACCCTCCAGTCTTACGTTTGGAACGGTACCACGCATTGCGCAGTAGTGTGCACGGCGGACGGCCATTCGGCGGAAGATCACCCCCAGGTGTTCGCCGAGGAACGGCGATCAGACCGAGACGCCCAGCTCAAGCCGGGTTTCGCGGCGGACGTCGGCCACCAGCGCCGAACGCCGCCACGCGCGGGTCACCTCGACCAGCCACGCGGCCTCCGCGCTCACGTCGGCGGCCACGGTCCGGCTGACGGGCGCGTCGGCGTCGTCGGGCTGGAAGCGGTGGCCGGCTTCGCGCGCGACGAGGGCCGCCGCCAGCGTGGCGGCGTCGACGGTCGCGGCCACCCGCCGCGTCGGCACGCCTTCGCGCCGCGCCCGGTCCACGACTCGCGCCGGCAGGTCCGGGTCGAAGTACGGGCGCAAAACGAGGTGCCCGTCTCGGATCTCGATCACGCGCCGGTAGAGGGCGAACTCCGCGCCACGCCCCAGCCCGCGCGCCGGATCCAGGGCGATCCCGGGCACGGCGTCGCGCAGCACCGTCCACAGTGGCTCGATGCGGCGGTAACCGCGGTACGCGCGCAGCCACCGCACCGGCGCCCCCAGCGACGGCCCCCACACCGACAACGTCGACCCCGCCACCGCGAGCACCACGCACGTCGCCCCGAGCACCGCGGCCGGCAGGTCCTCCGTCGCCCCGACACGGCCGGTGGCGACGAGCGAGGCCACGTCGTCGAGGTCCCACAGCGTCCACGCCACGCCCGCCACCGCACCGGCGAAGATCAGCCACAACCCCGTGCGCAGTGAACCCGCGCGGGCGCGCGCCGCGAACCGCGCGAAGAACACCGCGACCAGCACGAGGCTGAGCACGCCGTACACGACGAACACGAGCTCGTACGCCACCAGAAACGGTCGCCGCCCAGTGGCGACGACCGTCTCGTCGCCCGCGCGGTCGGGCCCCGCGAGGGTGAACAGCACGATCTCGGTGGCGATCACCAGCCACGACAGCACCGCGTGCCAGCCGAGCCGCGCGTCGGCGCCGAACCGCATGGAGCGCGTGAACGCGACCGTGAACCCGATCGCGCCGAACTTCGCCAGGTCGCCGGCCAGCGGCGCGTACTCGCCGTACCAGACCTGGTGGCCGGCCAGCTCGTCCATCGCCGGCATGCCGTCGGTGATGCCGAGTGCGATGCAGATGCCGAAGCCCGCGAGGAACCACAGCGTGCGCGCGGGCTGGTCGCGCCCGGCGTCGAGCAGCTTCACGCCGAAACCGGCGAACCCGAGCACGCAGGCCAGGTACGCCAGCGTCTCGATCACGGGTTCCGACGGCGCGGACGGCCGCCGAACATGTCGTCCATGCGCGCCAGCCCGCTGTCCCCCTGCGGGCGCGGTGCCTGCACCTTCGCCACGCGCTGGGCGAGCAGCGACGCCACCAGCTCGGCTTCCTGCTCCTGCACCTCGGAGTACGTGGTGCGGCCCAGCACGCGCCGGACCAGCTCGGGCGAGAGGTTCGGCATCAACGCGCGGCTCACGGCGACGTCGATCGCCGCGCCCTCGGCGCCGGCGTCGGAGCCGACGTGCCCGCACAGCAGGTGACCCACCTCGTGCAGCAGGATGTGGCGGCGGTGCAAGGCGGTGGTGTTCGTGGGGTAGAGGATGTAGTCGGCTCGCGCGGTGCTCATCAGCAGGCCGCACGGCCCGTCGGACGGCACGTTGACCGGCATCAGCTCGATGGGCCGACCGCGGCCGGCGGCGATGCCCGCCACGAACTCGTCGGCGTCGAAGGGCTCGGGCAGCGCCGGCGCGTCGGCCAGGCGACGGCACCGTCGCCAGAGCTCGCGCCGCCGGTCCGCCACCGCTCAGCCCTCCTTCTTCGCGCCGCCTCGCGCGGCCTCCCTCCGGGCGATCGCGTCGATCATGTCGCTGATCGTGTCGAGCCCGTCGGGTGAGAGCGTGATCGCCCGCAGCGCCACGTCACGGACACCCGCGTCCCGCAGGGCACCCAGCAACGCCAGCTCTTCCGCGATCTTCACGCTCTGCTCGTCGTCGAAGAAGTATGCCGGAGGAACGCCGAAAAACTGCGCGAGTGCCTCCAGATGACGCTTCGTGGGATTGTCACGACGCCCGGTGCGCAGCTGCCAGAGGTACGTGGTGGAGAAGCTCTCCCCCGTCGCCTCACGACACGCGCGGGCGACGTCCTCGTGGCTGTACTGCTCGCGATCGGGCCGGCGCACGACGTGGAACAGCTGGTCGATCTTGTCGGCCAGCGACGATCTGTCCGGCTCCGTCATGCTGCTCCTCTTCCGCCGCGTTCATCTTAGTTGGTCACGCCGACGGGCGCATCAACGCAAGCTGCGGGGCCTCGGCTGGCACTTCGGGCAGGAGTACGACGAGCGGTTCATGAACGGTTCCCGCCTGATCGCCGTTCCGCATCGGCGGCACGGTAGTCCCTCCTGGCCGTACGCGTCGAGCGAACGCGAAAAGTACCCGGATTGCCCGTTCACGTTGACGTACAAGGCATCGAAGGACGTGCCGCCCACGGCGAGCGCGGCGCTCATCACCTCACCGGCGGCGGCCAGTAGTGCGGTGCCCTGCGCGTTGGTGAGCTTGTCGGTGGGCCGGGTGCCGTGCAATTTGGTGCGCCACAAGGCTTCGTCGGCGTAGATGTTGCCGACGCCGGATACGAGGGTCTGGTCCAGCAGCGCGCGCTTCACCTCGGTGCGCCGCGAACGCAGTGCCTTCACGGCCGCGGCCGGATCGAACTTCGCGTCCATCGGGTCCCGCGCGATGTGGGCGATCGTGGCAGGCAGCAGGTCACCTTCGACCTCGGCGAGATCGTCGAGCGCGAGGCCACCGAACGTGCGCTGGTCCACGAACCGCAACTCCGGGCCGTCGTCGTCGAATCGTACGCGCACGCGAAGGTGCTTCTCGTCGGGCGTGCCCTCGGGCTGCACCAGCATCTGGCCGCTCATGCCGAGGTGGGCGAGCACGGCCTCACCGTGCGAGAGCTCCAGCCACAGGTACTTGCCCCGCCGGCGCGCGGCTTCGATCACGACCCCGGCGAGCCGTCCGGTGAAGTCCTCGGCGCCGAGGGTGTGCCTGCGGATGGCGCGCGGGTGCAGGACCTCGACTTTGCTGACGGTGCGGCCGGCCACGTGGGCCTCGAGGCCGGCGCGCACGACCTCGACCTCGGGAAGTTCGGGCATGGCGTCCATTCTGCCCGCCGGGTACGACAGTTCCGGGCCGGTCGGGCGTCAGCCTTCGGTGGTCATCTGCCGAAAGCAGCGTTCCGAAAGCACTGTCCCCAAGACTCAGCTCGCGGAAGTGTCGCCGATTTTCGGGGCGCCGTCGGACCCGTTGCCGAGTTCCTCGGACAGCGCGCGCCACGCCGTTTCGGCGGCCTTCTGCTCGGCTTCCTTCTTCGTGGTGCCCGCTCCGGTGCCCAGCGCACGACCCGCGACGAGCACCGTGGCGGTGAACTCCTTGCGGTGGTCCGGACCGGTGTCCTCCACGCGGTACTCGGGCACGCCGAGACCGGAGGACGCGGTGAGCTCCTGCAGGCTGGTCTTCCAGTCGAGACCGGCCCCGCGCAGGGGCGCCTCGGCCAGCAGGCCGTCGAAGAGGTGGTGCACGAGCTTGCGCGCGACCTCGATGCCGTGGGCCAGGTACGTGGCACCGATCACGGCTTCGAGACCGTCGGCGAGGATGCTCGCCTTGTCCCGGCCGCCGGTGAGCTCTTCGCCCTTGCCCAGCAACAGGTGCGCGCCCAGACCGCCCTCGCCCAGGCCCCGGGCCACACCCGCCAGCGCGTGCATGTTGACGACGCTGGCGCGCAGCTTCGCGAGCTGGCCTTCCGGCAGGTCCGGGTGCGTGGTGTACAGGTGGTCCGTGACGACCAGGCCGAGCACCGCGTCGCCGAGGAACTCCAGCCTCTCGTTGGGCGGGAGTCCACCGTTCTCGTACGCGTACGAGCGGTGGGTCAGCGAAAGCCGAAGGAGCTCGGGGTCGAATTCGACCCCGAGCGCCTCGAGCAGTGTTGTGGGATCGGCCGCGGGTCCCCCGGCGGACTTACCCCCCATGATCGGCTGCCCGATCAGGCGGGCTCGACGACCTGGCGGCCGTTGTGCTGGCCGCACGTCGGGCACGCGATGTGCTGCAGCTTCGGCTGGCGGCAGGCGCGGTTGGAGCAGGGCACCAGCTGAACCGGAGCCGCCTTCCACTGGCTGCGGCGCGCGCGCGTGTTGGATCGCGACATCTTCCGCTTCGGGACGGCCACGAGTAGATCTCCTTACACCTGTCTGCCCGCGTTCACGAGCCGAACTGACTTCTCCCGGATCGAGCTGGACGCTCGTCAGGCTTGCTCTCCGGAGCCGTGCGCAGGCTTTTCGCCCGCGTTCTCGTCGAATCGCTCGACCAGCGCGGCCCACCGAGGGTCTATCTTCTCATGCCCGTGTCCGGGCTCGAGATCGGCCCACTTGACACCGCATTCGGAGCACAGTCCGGCGCAGTCCTCCTCGCACAGCGGCACGAGGGGAAGCGCCAGGACCACGGCGTCGCGGACGATCGGTTCGAGGTCGATCCGGTCGTCCACCAGGCGGGGGATCTCGTCCTCGTCGGTGGTCTCCTCCGTGGCGGAGCCGGGGTAGGCGAACAGCTCGGTGAGGTCGACCTCGATCTCCTCGGTGAGGGGGTCGAGGCAGCGCGAGCACGTGCCGATGGCGGTGGCACTCGCCGTGCCGCTGACCAGCACGCCCTCGACCACGGATTCGAGGAGCAGGTCGAGCTCGAGCGTCGAGCCGGCTTCGAGTGAGATGACGTCGGGCACGCCGAGGGTGGCCTCGAGCGGCACGGTGCGACGGACCTCACGGCTCAGGCCGGCGTGGCGGCCGAGCTCACGGGTGTCCACGACCCACGGGCTCTTGTCGTCGAGCTGCGCGGGGCGGGAGTTCTGGGCGGGGTTTTCTGACATCGGTTACCAGGGTACGCAGGGTGCGCCACCTCTTTCGAGCTGGTGCCGAGCGTCACTCCCGGCGCCCTGTGCCGGCCGGTCAGACCTGGTAGTCGTACAGCGTCGGGCGGCCGGCGCCGCTGCCACCGAGGTTCACCGGCGAACGCAGGTGGTTGCGGCCCGAGTCCACGGTGCGCAGCGTCGTCGCCAGCAGCTCCGAGAACTCGGCCAGCTTGCCGTCCACGTACGCGTCGCACTCGGCGCGCTGGCGGTCGGCCTCGGCGTGGGCCTCGTCCACGATGCGCGCCGACTCGGCGTGCGCGGCCTGGACCACCTCGGTCTGCGAGACGAGCCGGGCCTGCTCGGCGCGGGCGTCCTCGATGGCGCGGTCGTAGGCGTCGCGGCCGGCCTGGATCATGCGCTCCGACTCGGCGCGCGAGCGGTCGGTGAGGTTCTGGTACTCCGCCTGCCCGGCCGCGACCATGCGCTCGGCCTCGTTGTGGGCGTCGCCCATCATCTGCTCCGCGCGGGCGCGCGCGTCGGCGAGGATCCGCTCGGCTTCGGAAGCGGCGTCGGACACCGTGCGCTCGGCCTCTTCGTTGGCCCCGGCCACGGTCTCGCCGGCTTCCTTGCGGGCGGCGTGCAGCAGGTCGTCGCGCTTGTCCAGCACGTCCTGGGCGTCGTCGACCTCGCCGGGCAGCGCGTCGCGGACGTCGTCGAGCAGCTCGAGGACGTCACCGCGCGGCACGACGCAGCTGGACGTCATGGGCACCCCGCGGGCCTCTTCGACGATCGTGACGAGCTCGTCGAGTGCCTCGAAAACCCGGTACACGGCCACTCCCTCAAGCAGTAATCCCCGTTCGCTGAGGATCAGTCTGCCCGCTCGCCGGGCTGAACCGGTGAACGCGCGCCGGACTGGGCGTGTCCTCTTGCGAACGGCTCATGACACAGCGTGCCGCCCCACCCGCAGCGGTGAGGCGGCACGGCCGTTCCGAGCGTGGTCAGGAGTTGGCGTGGTCAGGAGTTGGCGTGGTCAGGAGTTGGCGCGATCAGGAGTTGAGGTCGATCGCCTTGAACGTGACGTAGCGGTCCGGCGTGTAGGCCAGCTCGCCGCCCTTCCCCTTGATCACGCGGTCGTTCGCGCCCACCGCGAACAGCTGGTAGTACCCCGCGGCACAGGCCGGCAGCACGCCCTCGCGGTTCTCGTAGGTCTGGCCGGTCGCGCCGCCGCGCACCTGGTTCACGACCGACTTCGCGGCCGAGGACAAGGTGGAGTAGCCGATCTTCGCCAGGCCCGAGAGGTTGCCGCAGGAGCCGGTGCTGCCGCCGCCACCGGCCACGTCGATGACCTTGAAGGTCTCGTAGTGGTCACCGGTGTAGAAGTACTCGCCACCCTGGCCGGTGATGATCCGGCGCGTGCCGCGGGTGCTCGCCCCCGGCGTGGGCACCGTGTACTCGTGGTAGTACCCGGACGAACAGGACGGGAGGATTCCTTCCCGGTTGTCGAAGACGACTCCGTCGTTCTTCGGGTACGGGAAGGGCCCGCCCTTCTTGATCAGGTTGTAGGTCGTCGTCGCCTCCGCGGGCAGCGCGGACAGCGACGTGTGCGAAAACCCGGACAGATTGCCGCACGAGTTCTGCAGCACGGACGCCGGCGCCGCCGGGATCGCGGGCGCCGCAACCGCAGCGGTGCCGAACCCGAGGAAACCGACCAGCAGGGCGAACAGGACGGTCGCTAAGCGCGAACGGTGGTTGGCCATTTTCGGACCGTAACCCGATGGGGTGGTCTTCAGGCTGCCGTCAAGTGAACAGCTTCACGCGCGCCCCGAAGTCCCGACGATGGTCGCAACCCGTTCGGGCGAATGCGCCGGGTGACCGTGCGGAATCCCGCTCGAGGACGCGCAGCCTTCGTGCTCGCAGCCAACCGGCACCTGGACGTAAACCCTCCCAGCGCGCTCGAGTTCGACCAGCCCGAGTGACCACCCGACCAGTCCGGTCGGCGACCTCACCAGCCTCGGTTGAAACCGCACTGCTCCTGCGCGGAACCGAGCACACCTCGCTCGCGACCGAGCAAGCTTTGTGCGAACCACACCCTGATCGAGAACTCGTACCCCGGCTCAAGACCCGGCGCGCACCCGTCCGCAGACCCACAGACCTCGATCAGCTCCGAACAGCCCTTGTCCGCAACCGCACTACCCCTGCCGCGGAAACACCTTCCCCAGCCGTTCGAACACCACCGGCGGCACCAGCTTCTCGACGTCACCACCCATGGCGGCGACCTCCTTCACCAGCGAGCTCGACACGAACCCGTAAGCCGGGTTGTTCGCCATCAGCAGCGTCTCGAGGCCGGTGAGCTCGCGGTTCATCTGGGCCATCTGCAGCTCGTAGTCGAAGTCGCTGACCGAGCGCAGCCCCTTCGCCACCGCCGCGATGTCGTTGTCCCGGCAGTAGTCCACGAGCAGTCCCTGCCACGAGTCCACGCGCACGTTCGGGATCTTCGCGGTGATCTCCCGCAGCATCTCCAGCCGTTCCTCGACGCTGAAGAGGCCCTTCTTGCTCTTGTTCACCCCCACCGCGACCACGACCTCGTCGAAGAGGAGGGAGGCCCGCTCGATGATGTCGAGGTGTCCGTTGGTGGCCGGATCGTAGGACCCGGGACAGACCGCACGCCGCATGCGCGGACGCTACCAAGCCGCGACGCTGCGCGCGCACCTCGTGACGGTTGCGTCACACCTGTGATCGACGCGAGTACTCGGCCCAGTACAGGGCGGTGTCGCCGTACTTCTTGTCCCGCGTCGGAGTGAACCGGGCCGGCCACGCGGGGGCGCCATCGCGGGCGGCGCGTTCGATCACCACCAGCGCGCCGTCCGAAAGCCAGCCACCCGCGTCCAGCGACGCGAGCACGGAGCCGAGCGCGGCGGCGTCCACCGCGTACGGCGGGTCGGCCAGCACCACGTCGAACTCCCCGGGCGCCGGCGCCGCCACCACGGCCTCGACGGACGCCGCACGCACCGTTCCGCCCAGGCCCAGGGCACCGACGTTGCCCCGCAGCACGTCGGCCGCCCGGCGGTCGGCCTCCACGAACCACGCGTCGGCGGCCCCGCGCGACAGGGCTTCGAGGCCGAGGGCGCCCGAGCCGGCGTACAGGTCCAGCACCCGCGTGCCGTCGAGCTCGCCCGCCACTTCCAGTGCGTTGAACAGGGCTTCGCGCACCCGCTCGGACGTCGGGCGGGTGCCCTGGGGCGGCACCTTGAGCCGCCGGCCGCCCGCCTTCCCCGCCACGATCCTCGTCACCCCGCCATCTTCGCCGAACGTCGCGGTGTGGCGTTGGGCAGGACTTGCTGAACCTCGCGCGCGCGGGCGCGTACAGTCGTTCTTCGCCCTCGTGAGGCATCGAGTCGTTTAGGAGCGTTGCGTGTCGGAACCCCGGGTGAGACGGGCGGAGATCGCCGTCGAGCAGGCCCACGTGGATCGGGTCTACACCCGGCTCGCCGAGCTGCGGGCACAGGCCGAGGCGATGCGCACCAAGGGCTACGAGCTGGGCCAGGGCGCACAACGCGAGGCGATCTTCGAACAAGCGTCGATGCTTTTCGAACGCGACATGATGGTTTTCCACGCCAACCAGACCCTGCAGACGCTCGACGCCGAGTACGAGGGCCTCGTGTTCGGCCGCCTCGACCACCTCGACCGCGAGCACATCTACGTCGGCCGCCTCGGCATTCGCGACAACGAGTTCGACAACCTCGTCACCGACTGGCGCGCGCCCGCCGCCGCCGCGTTCTACCAGGCCACGGCCGAGGAGCCGATGGACGTGGTGCGCCGCCGCGTGATCCGCTGCTCCGGACAGACCGTGCTCGACGTCGACGACGACGTGCTGATCCCCGACGCCGTACCCGAGGACATGCAGGTCGTCGGCGAAGGCGCGCTGATGGCCGCGCTGGGTCGTTCCCGCGGCGAGAAGATGCGCGACATCGTCGCCACGATCCAGAAGGAACAGGACGAGGTGATCCGCGCGCCCTGGCGCGGGGTCACCGAGATCACAGGCGGCCCGGGCACCGGCAAGACGGCCGTCGCCCTGCACCGCGCCGCGTACCTGCTCTACCGCCACCGCCGCCAGCTCGGGGGCGCCGGCGTGCTCGTGATCGGGCCGTCCGGGGTGTTCACCACCTACATCTCGCGCGTGTTGCCGTCGATGGGCGAAACCAACGTCGAGCTGCGCGCGCTCGGCGAGGTGCTCGACGGCCTCGCGGCCACGCGCCAGGACAGCTCCGAGCTCGCCGCGATCAAGGGCTCGCTGCGCATGCGGAAGGTGCTGCTGCGCGCGCTGCGGGACACCCCGCCGGACGCCCCGCAGGAAATGCGCATCGTCTACCGCGGCGAGGTGCTCAAGCTCTCCGCGCGCGAGCTGGAGAAGGTGCGCCGCAAGGCCCACACGCAGGGCGCGCCGCCGAACCGCGCGCGCGTGCGCACGGCCGAACTGCTGCTGGGCGCGCTCGCGGACAAGGCGGAGGAATACGCGAAGGCCGACGGCAAGCAGCTCGACCGCGCCGAGCTCGTCACCGAGCTCGGCGAGCGCATCGAGTTCCACCGCTTCCTCGTGGTGTGGTGGCCGGTCCTGTACCCCGCCCAGATCCTCAAGTGGCTCGGCGACGAGAAGCGCCTCGCCGCGGCGTCGAAGGGCGTGCTCAACCGCCACGAGATCAGCCTGCTGGCCGCCGATTTCGCCGACCGTTCGCGCGGCTGGTCCGTGGCCGACGTCGCCCTGCTCGACGAGCTGCGCGTGCTCGTCGGCCCCGAGCCCAAGCGCCGCCGGCGCCAGACCGTCCTCGAAGCCGAACCCGAACGCGGCTCCACCGGCGGCGGCACCCACCGACCCGAGCACTACGACGAGTACTCCCACGTCGTCGTCGACGAGTCCCAGGACCTCTCCCCCATGCAGTGGCGCATGGTCGGCCGCCGCGGCAAGTACGCGAGCTGGACCGTGGTCGGCGACCCGGTGCAGAGCTCGTGGCCCGACCCCGACGAGGCCGCCGCCGCACGCGACCAGGCGTTCGGCGTGAAGACCACTCGCCGCCGCTTCACGCTGCGCACCAACTACCGCAACTCCGCGGAGATCTTCGACCTCGCCGCGAAGGTCGTGACCGGCCACGCCCAGGCCGACGAGCTCCCCCGGGCCGTCCGCACCACCGGCATCGAACCCGAGGTCCGCCCCGTCGAAGCCGAGGCCCTCGCCGGTGCGACCCAGGCCGCGGTCAAGGAACTGCTCGGCGCCGTCGAAGGCACCGTGGGCGTCATCACGGCCATGGACCGCGTTCCCGAGGTCGAGTCCTGGTTCACCGACGAAACCGACGAACGCCTCAAAGTCGTCGGCAGCCTCGACTCCAAGGGCCTCGAATACGACGCCGTCGTGCTCGTCGAACCCGTGGACCTCGTCACGGAATCCTCGACGGGCCGCCGCGTCCTCTACGTCGCCCTCACCCGGGCGACCCAGCACCTCATCGTGCTGGCCTCGAACCCGGACTGGCTGCCGTCCGCCTGAGCCGCTCCGAACCGTCGCCGCTCAGTGGCGAGGCCGCCGCCGACCTCGCCACACCCCGAGCCCGGCTTCGGGATTCGCCACTGACCGGCGCCACATCCTCGGGCAGCGGCCGCCCCCATCTCGACCCCGGCTTCGGGACCGACCATCACGATTCGCCTCTGATCGGCGACCAGCAGCACACCGGCCCAGCCACGCGCACTACGCCAGACGAAGACTCCGGACTGGATCGCCCGATTCGCCACTGACCGGCGACACACCCTCCAGCGGCGGCCGCCCGCCAAGTCGGCCCCATTTCCAAACGCGACCTTCACGACTCGCCGCTGATCGCCAACCAACACCACACCAGCCGCAGCCACGCACTGCGCCAGATGGAGACTCCGGCTGATCGCCCAATTCGCCACTGATCGGCAACGCCCTGATGAGAGCACCGAAACCACCACTCGAGCCGGCACCTCCAGCCTCCTGATCGACCGTCGTCCCCATCCCGCCGGCCGGGCGCCCGGGTTCGCCACCCAGTGGCGAATCCCCCTCGCCTGCCTGATCACCTCCGTCTCCAACCTGAGCCGACCGCCACACCACGAGAGGCCACTCGGCGGGAAGGGAACAGCTGCCTTGTGCGTTACTGCTCAACGTGAGCTCTCTGCCTGACGTCCCGCTGTCCGTTCTCGACCTCTCCCCCGTTTCGGACGGGCACGGGGTCGGCGAAGCGCTGCGCAACACGATCGACCTCGCCCGTCACGCCGAGCGGCTGGGGTATCGCCGCTACTGGCTCGCCGAGCACCACAACATGCCGGGCATCGCCAGCTCGGCGACGGTGGTGCTGATCGGGACCGTCGCCGACGCCACGGAGTCGATCCGCGTGGGCTCCGGCGGCATCATGCTGCCCAACCACGCGCCACTCGTGGTGGCCGAGCAGTTCGGCACGCTGGAGGCGCTGCACCCGAACCGCATCGACCTCGGCATCGGGCGCGCTCCCGGCACCGACCAGCGCACGGCACTCGCGTTGCGCGGCCCCGGCGGGCTGTCCGCCGAGAACTTCCCCGAGCAGCTGATGGAGCTGCTCGAGTACTTCGAGCGTGACCCCGCGCGCGGCGTCAACGCCGTGACCGCCGAAGGCAACAAGCCGCCGCTGTGGCTGCTGGGGTCGTCGGGCTTCAGCGCGCAGCTCGCGGGCCGCCTGGGTGTGCCGTTCTCGTTCGCGCACCACTTCGCGGCCGAGAACACGCTCCCGGCCGTGCAGCTGTACCGCGAGAACTTCCGCCCGTCGGAGACGCTGGCCGAGCCGTACGTGATGCTCGGCGTCTCCATCGTCGCGGCCGAGACCGACGAGCGCGCGCAGTTCCTCGCCGGCCCCAGCGGCCTCACGTTCCTCAGCCTGCGCCGCGGCCGCCCCATCGCGCTGCCGACGCCCGAGGAAGCCGCGGAGTACCCGTACACGGACATGGACCGCGCGTTCCTCAACGACCGGTTCGGCTCCAGCATCATCGGCTCGCCGGAAACCGTCCGGAAGGGACTCGAGCAGCTGCTGGCCGACACCGGCGCCGACGAGCTCATGGTCACCACGATGGTCCACGGCCACGAAGACCGCGTCCGCTCCTACGAGATCCTCGCCGACCTCAAGAACTGACGACGAGCGCAAGAGAGATCCCGGCCCCGGTGGCCGGGATTTTCTTTTGCCCGCCCACCGACGGCCGCGCCGCGGACAGCCGCTGCATCGGCCGTTCAGTGGCCAATTCGCGGCGAACGCGACCGGCCCCCGACGAAATCCCGCCCGTCGGCCGAAGACGCGCGCGTCTTCGCCCCCGGGACGACCACGTCGCCAACGCCGAAGAAGGGCGTGACCGGCGCACCACCTGCCCGTCTTGTATCATATGCTTGATACAAGACAAGGGGGCTTACGCCATGCCCATCGACAATGTGGTCCCGGTCGCGATCGTTTGCGGTCTGTTCGGCCTGGCCATCCTGTTCGTGCTCTGGCCGGGCCGGCGTCAGGGCGCACGCCTGCTCGCCAAATGGGGCGTGCCGGACGCGACCCCGGACCAGGTGTCCGTGGCCGTGCTCTACCTGCGCCGCCGCAGGTTCTGGTATCCGTGGCTGTTCGTGGGCCTCCCGTTCATCCCCGGCGCACGGGATTTCGCCGACGCCAACGACGTCAGTGCGATCATGACCGTGCTCCTCCTCGGCGGGTTGATCGCCGAGGTGCTCGCGCAACGCCCGGCTCCGAGCGCACGCCGCGAAGCCGTGCTGGCTCCGCGCGGCATCCTCGACTTCGCCCCGAAATGGGCGATCGTCGTGACCTCGCTGGCCGCGCTCGCTGCCGCGGTCCATCTCGCCGTGACCGGGCAGTGGACGCTGTTCGGCGTGACCGCCGCGGCCACCGTGGTCGCGTGGGGCGTGGTGCTCCTCGCCGTGCGACGGCCGGCCACCGGCGACCCCGACGTCGACCTTGCCCTGCGTTGCCGCAGCGCCCGCGTCGCACTCGGGCTCGCCACCGGCATGTGCGCCACGACCGGCTGGTCCGGCAGCAACCTGGCGTCGTTCCTGGCGTTCGTCGTGACGCTCGCCGCGTTCATCGCGATCGCCACGCCGCCGCGGAAACTGCCCGCGACCGCGACGGCGAAGTAGATGCCGTTGCGAGTGACCGTCGACGCCGACAACGGCGTCGCACCCTGGCGCCAGGTCCACGACCAGATCGTCCGCGCGATCGGCTCCGGCGCGCTGCCCGTCGACGCCCGGCTGCCACCGATCCGCCAGCTCGCCCGGGATCTCGGGCTCGCCTCCGGCACGATCGCCCGCGTCTACCGCGAGCTCGAGGCCGCCGGATTGGTGGCCACTGCGAGAGCGAAGGGCACGGTCGTCACCGGCTCGGCCCCACGGCCGGACCGCGCGTCCCTGCTCCGCGACGCCGCCACGGAGTACGCCCAGCGCATTCGGGAGCTGGGCGTGGATCCGGCGGACGCCGTCGACGCGGTGCGCACAGCCCTGAGCGAGGTTTCACGCGACAACCAGTGATCCGCCCCGGCCGGCGAGCGTTTCGCCATTTCGCAACCCATCTCCGGTACGGCTCGGGGACACCTCCTTCTGGCCGTACACACTCGTGGTCGCGCACCGGGGCCAAGACCACCGCCGAAGCGGAATCCGCCCGTGGGCAACGGGTTCAGTCCTGCAGCAGCACCCTCCCCACCGCGGCGATCACGGGCTCGAGGACCTCGAGTTCCGCGCCCACGCACTCCGTGATGCCCGCGCCGATCACGTCCAGTTCGGACAGTTCCTCGATCGCCTGGACAAGCTCGCTGACCGTGAGCCCGCCGGGCTCCGGACAGTTGGCGCCGTCGAACGACGCGGGGTCCAGCACGTCGAGATCGACGTGCAAGTAGACCTGTTCCGCGCCCGACGAGCGCAGCGTCGCGACGACATTTTCCGCGCGCACAGCCAAACCTCGGCCGATGGCCTCTTCCTCGGGAGCGTCGAAAACCCGCGTTCCGAACAAGGCCACCCGACCGGCCTCGACGGCTGGGCTCGCCGCGAACTCCGCGTCGCCTTCGCCGAGCAGCGACCGCAGCACCATGCCGTGGAACGCGCCCGACGGCGACGACGCGGCCGTGTTCAGGTCCGCGTGCGCGTCGAACCAGGCGACGCCGAGCGCCGGCCCGTAGCGGTATCGCGCGACGCCGACCGGGACGAGTTCGACTCCGCAGTCGCCGCCGATCGTCAAGACCGGGCCGCCCGGTGCTTCGAGCGCGGCGAGCTGCGCCGCGCGGTTCGGGCCCGTGAGCACGTCCCGGTTGGCGACGCCCGAGCGCACGTCCGACGTTCCTGCGTCCTGGTGGATGTGGTGCACCGGCAGGCCGAGGACGTGCCCGGCCAGCTCGGACAGCGCGAGGCAGCCTTCGACCAGTCCCCGTGCGCGGGGGCCGATCGCGCCCTGCCACTGCGGCACCGCGTTGATCAGCATGCGCCCGACGGTAGCGCGCAGGCCCGACAAAAGACGAGCCCGAGACGGCGCGAACGGCCCGTTCGCGCCGTGGTGGCACGAACGGACCGTTCGCGACAGTCGAAAGTGGCGCCGCGGCGCCCTACTCCAGCACGATGAGGAGGTCCCCGCCCTCGACCTGCTGAACGGAGGTGATAGCCAACCGACCGACCTTGCCCGCCGCCGACGCGGTGATCGAAGCTTCCATCTTCATGGCCTCGATCGTCGCCACTGTCGCACCGGCCTCGACCTGATCGCCTTCCGCCACCTGCAGCGTCACCACGCCGGCGAAGGGAGCGGCGATCTGCTTCGGGTTGCCCTTCTCGGCCT
This sequence comes from Amycolatopsis sp. NPDC004368, assembly GCF_053602515.1. NCBI lineage: Bacteria > Bacillati > Actinomycetota > Actinomycetes > Pseudonocardiales > Pseudonocardiaceae > Amycolatopsis > Amycolatopsis sp. NPDC004368. Next base: position 28,113 of record NZ_JBSGDT010000039.1, read on the forward strand.
TTTCGGTCGCGGGGACGTCCGAAGCGATCGACCGGTCACGGATCTGGATGGGCCGGAGCTGGCCGTTGAGCGTCGACATCACCGTGCGCACACCGCGCTCGTCGGCCTCGCCGATGGCTTCCAGCTCGATGAGCAGCCGGACACCAGGCTCCAGGTCGACCGCGTACTCCTCGCCAGGGCGCAAGCCGTAGAAGAAGTCCTTGCTGGACAACACGCTTGTGTCGCCGTAGGCCTCGCGATGGGCTTCGAACTCCTTGGTCGGGCCGGGGAACAGCAGCCGGTTCAGGGCGCCACGACGGTTGTCCGTGAGGTCCTTGCGGTCCTCTTCGGACAGTTTCGCCACGGGCTTGGCCGCCGAACGGCCCTCCAGGGCCTTGGTGCGGAACGGTTCCGGCCAGCCGCCCGGCGGGTCGCCGAGCTCGCCGCGCAGGAAGCCGATCACAGAGTCCGGGATGTCGAACTTGTTGGGCTCGGCCTCGAAGTCGGCGGGTGAGACGCCGGCGCCCACGAGGTGCAGTGCGAGGTCACCGACCACCTTGGACGAAGGCGTGACCTTCACGAGGTGGCCGAGGATCTTGTCGGCAGCGGCGTACATGGCCTCGATGTCCTCGAAGCGATCGCCGAGGCCCAGCGCGATGGCCTGCGTACGCAGGTTGGAGAGCTGGCCGCCCGGGATTTCGTGGTGGTACACGCGGCCGGTGGGCGACGCGAGGCCGGCCTCGAACGGCGCGTAGATCTTGCGCACGCTCTCCCAGTAGGGCTCGAGGTCGCCGATGGCCTGCAGGTCGAGGCCCGTGGTGCGGTCGGAGTGGTCGGTCGCCGCGACGATGGAGCCGAGCGAGGGCTGTGAAGTCGTGCCCGCCATGGACGACACGGCGCCGTCGACCGCGTCCGCGCCCGCCTGGATGGCGGCGAGGTAGGTGGCCAGCTGGCCGCCCGCGGTGTCGTGCGTGTGGATGTGCACGGGGAGCTCGAATTCCTTGCGCAGCGCCGTCACGAGCTTCGCGGCGGCCGGCGCGCGGAGCAGGCCCGCCATGTCCTTGATCGCGAGGATGTGGGCGCCCGCTCCGACGATCTGCTCGGCCAGCTTCAGGTAGTAGTCGAGCGTGTAGAGCTTTTCGCCGGGGTCGGACAGGTCGGAGGTGTAGCAGAGCGCCACCTCGGCGACGGCGGTGCCGGTTTCACGCACGGCTTCGATGGCCGGGCGCATCTGCTCGACGTCGTTGAGGGCGTCGAAGATGCGGAAGATGTCGATGCCGGTGGCGGCCGCCTCCTCGACGAAGGCGTGCGTCACCTCCGTGGGATACGGCGTGTAGCCCACGGTGTTGCGGCCGCGCAGCAGCATCTGCAGGCAGATGTTGGGCACGGCCTTGCGCAGCTGTTCGAGGCGTTCCCACGGGTCCTCGGCGAGGAAGCGCAGGGCGACGTCGTAGGTGGCGCCGCCCCAGCATTCGAGGGACAGCAGCTGCGGCACGGTCGCGGCGACGACCGGCGCGACGGCCAGCAGGTCCTTCGTCCGCACGCGCGTGGCGAGCAGGGACTGGTGGGCGTCGCGGAAGGTCGTGTCGGTGACGCCGAGCATCGGCGACTCCCGCAGCCAGCGGGCGAAACCGACCGGGCCGAGCTCGGTGAGCTTCTGCTTCGAGCCCTCGGGCGGTGTGACGTCTGCGGGCAGCTGCGGCAGCTTCGCCGTGGCGTCGAGCGTGCGCGGGCGCTCGCCGTGGGGGCGGTTCACCGTCTGGTCGGCCAGGTAGGTGAGCAGGCGCGTGCCGCGGTCCGCCGAGTGGCGGGCGGTGAGCAGGTGCGGGCGCTCCTCGATGAACGACGTGGTGACGCGGCCTTCGCGGAAGTCCGGGTCGTCGAGCACCGCCTGCAGGAACGGGATGTTCGTGGAGACGCCGCGGATGCGGAACTCCGCGACGGCGCGCCGGGCCCGGCCCACAGCCGTCTGGAAGTCGCGCCCGCGGCAGGTGAGCTTCACGAGCAGCGAATCGAAGTGGGCGCTGATCTCCGTGCCGGAGAACGCGGTGCCGCCGTCGAGGCGGATGCCGGAGCCGCCCGGGGAGCGGTAGGCGCTGATCATGCCGGTATCGGGCCGGAAACCGTTGGCCGGGTCTTCCGTGGTGATGCGGCACTGCAGGGCGGCGCCGCGCAGGTAAATCTTGTCCTGCGAGAGGCCGAGGTCGGCCAGCGTCTCGCCGGAGGCGATGCGCAGCTGGGACTGCACGAGGTCGACGTCGGTGACCTCTTCCGTCACCGTGTGCTCGACCTGGATCCGCGGGTTCATCTCGATGAACACGTGGTTGCCCTCGCGGTCGAGGAGGAACTCGACCGTGCCGGCGTTGCGGTAGCCGATCTGGCGGGCGAAGCGCACGGCGTCGGCGCAGATGCGGTCGCGCAACTCGGGGTCGAGGTTCGGCGCGGGCGCCAGCTCCACCACCTTCTGGTGGCGACGCTGCACAGAGCAGTCACGTTCGTAGAGGTGAATGACGTTGCCCTCGCCGTCGGCGAGGATCTGCACCTCGATGTGCCGCGGTTCGACAACGGCCTTCTCGAGGAACACCGTCGGGTCGCCGAAGGCCGACTCGGCCTCGCGCGCCGCGGCCTCGATGGACTCGCGCAGCATCGCCGGGTCCTCGACGCGCCGCATGCCGCGGCCGCCACCGCCGGCGACGGCCTTGACGAACACGGGGAAACCGAGGTCGTCAGCCGCGGCCACCAGGGCGTCGACGTCGCTGGAGGGCTCCGATGAACCCAGCACCGGCACGCCGGCCTCGCGCGCGGCCTTCACGGCGCGCGCCTTGTTGCCCGTGAGCTCCAGGATCTCGGCGCTCGGGCCGACGAACGTGATCCCGGCCTGCTCGCACGCGAGCGCGAGATCCGGATTCTCCGACAGGAAGCCATAGCCCGGGTAGACCGCGTCGGCGCCCGCCTTCTTGGCGGCCTTGACGATCTCCTCCACGGAGAGATAGGCGCGCACCGGGTGGCCGGGCTCCCCGATCTCGTACGCTTCGTCGGCCTTCAGCCGATGGAGCGAGTTGCGGTCTTCGTGCGGGAACACGGCAACCGTGCCCGCCCCCAGTTCGTAGCCTGCGCGGAACGCTCGGATCGCGATCTCACCGCGGTTGGCCACCAGCACCTTGCGGAACATGCCCGGTCCTTCCCGTTTCGGATCGGTAGTGAAGGCACGTTACCCGGTTCTTCTCGCTCTCCGGGAGCCGAAGTCCAAGTGATGGACATCATGCGCGCCGACCTGCGTGCATGATGCGGGGATCTCGGGCTCGCCGCAACAGTCAGGCCGTCGGTGCGGGCAAGGTGCAGAGCAGGCGGTTGGCGGTGCCGGAGGGCACGTTTTTCAGCGCCTCCGCGGTCGCTGCCTGCACCAATGCCTTGTCGACGTCGGCTGCGGCGGCGTCCGGGTGCTGGGATCGGTAGACGGCGGCGGCGCCCGCGACGACGGCCGCGGCCATCGACGTGCCCGATAACGTGCCGACGTCCGAGGAGCCTGCGATCGGCGCCGGGATGTCGACGCCCGGTGCGTAGAGGTCGACGGGCGTCCCGAAGTCTGAGAACGACGCCACCTGATCCTGCACGTCGCTGGCCGCGACGGTGAGGGCGGCGGGGACCCTGGCGGGCGAAACCTGGCTGTCGTCTTCGCCGCCTTCGCCCGCGGGGACAACGGTCGGCATCACCGCGGCGAGGCCGGCCACGGCGTTGTCGAGCTGTTCGTTGGCGACGCCACCGATGCCGAGGACGGCGACGGCGGGCTGGTGGGCGTTCTGCGCGACCCAGTTGATACCCGCGATGATGTTGTCGGTGGACCCGCCGCCGTCCTTGTCGAGCACGCGGACCGGGAAGATTTGCGCGGCTTTGGCGACGCCGTAGCTGCGGCCGGCGACGATCCCGGCGACGCGGGTGCCGTGGCCGTTGGTGTCGGACGTGTCCGCGCCGTTCGTCAGGAAGTCCTTCCCCGGCTGCACACGGCCCTGGAAGTCGGGGTGTTTGGCGTCGACGCCGCTGTCGATCACGTAGACGGTGACGTCGGCGGCGTCGGATTCGTAGCGGTATTTCTGGTCCAGGCCCGTCCGCTGATCGATCCGGTCGAGCGCCCAGCTCGGCGGGTTGACCTGGGTGCCGCCGGCCGCGAGCGCGGGTGAGTTTCCTGCCGCTACCAGCAGGAACGTCATTGTCGCCGAAAAAAGACCACGAGCCGTTCGGTTCCGCATTCCTGCGTCGTATCCCGGGCGCGCATCGACGGCAACTCGACGTCACACGATGGGCTGGTCCGTGTTTGGGCACCAAGTGCGGTTGCCCGCTCGCCGATGCGCGGCGATAGTGATCAGGAAGGAACGATGAGCCCCAACGCGTATGTCGCCGTTGCCCTCCAAGAGGCGACGAGCGATTCGCCGGCGGACGAGCCGCTGTACCGCGAAGACTTCGTGCTCGTGTACGCCGAGAGCGAAGAGGCCGCGCGACGCTGCGACGCGTCGTGGGCGAGACGGACAGTGCGTCTCAACGAGCCGGGCAGGGTGTTCACGCTGCGCTGCAAGCGAGTGGTCAACGCCGCGCGCGCCCTTCGATGACGACCTCACGCGCGACGCCGACGTGTTTACCCGGCGTTTTCACGATTTCGCCGCTTATCGGCGATTCGAGCCGCTGCTCGCCGATCAGCGCCTGGATACGTGGTCGCTGACCGACATCGTCGGTAGGTAGACGAGGGCGTCGAAGGCCTGCACGACGTCGACCTGGGTGAAGGTGTGGGCGTGGCGCATGCTTGTGGGCCCGGCGACGCCCTTCGCGCGGTGGGCCCGCAGGTCGATGAGGCAGGCTTCGGAGGCGGCGAGGGTGGCCTCGACGCTGCCGTCGGCGGCCGGGGCGAGGTCTTCGGCGTGGACGCGGAAGCCGAGGCGTTCGCCTTCGTCCGGGGCGAGACCGGTGGTGGTGCCGGTGCCGGCGGTGAGGCCGAGGGCGAAGTAGTCGTCGCCGAACTCGGCGGCCAGGTGCGTGCCCGCCGAAGGGAAGACCATCCCCGGCGCCGGAGAGAAGGGGACGCGCTGGAGGTGTCCATTGTGGACCATCACGACGATCTTCGTGTCTTCGCCGTGTAGCCGGCGAAGCAGCTTCACGGTCGAAGCCATGTACGTGTCGCGCGACGACCCCTGCATCTCCGTCGCGACGCCCGCCATCATCGCCGCCAGCTCGCGCAGGTACTGGTCGATGCGCAGGGCGCCGAGGGCGTGGTGTTCGGCGATGGCGTGAGTCGACCGGTCGCGCCGCTGCTCGTACACGGGCGCCAGCGAGCGAAGGTGCGACAGCAGGGCGGTGAAGGCCGACGTCGCCGCGTCCCGCGCCGGGGCGGCCATTGCCGCGTAACGGCCAGGGGCGACGGCGCTGCTGGCCGACGCGTACGGCTCCGAAGCGGTGAGACCGGCATCGACCAGCGGGACGACGTCGGGAGCGACGTCCTCGAGGTACCGCCGCACGGCGTTCAGCGCGGGAGCCGGTGAGCCGCCGGAGCTGGGGACGTCGAGGCCGGCATAGGTGACGCCGCCGTGGCCTCGGAGCCAGGCGAGCATGTCGTGCGCCTCGGGCGAATCGCCGAGAGAGAAAGTAAAGCCGTCTCGCCCGATTTCGGCGACGTCGCCCGGTGCGCCGCGTAGCCAGCCGTCGACGAGCTCGCCCTCGGCGAACCCCGACTCGAACCCGAGGACGGTGAACCCACGTTCCTCGACGAGGTGGCGCAGCAGCCGGTTGCGGAGCTCGCCGAACTCGCGGATGTGGTGGTTGTTCTCGCCGATCGCGACGATGCGCGCGTCGCCGACCAGGTCGGCGATCGGCGAGACGTCGTCGGGCGAGAAGGGGGTGCGGAAGTCGAGTTCTGGCATACTGGGCACACTAACGCAACTGGAGTAGCGCTTGGCAAGCGAAATGGCCGGAACCCGTCGACCGGGCGGTCGCACTGAACGCACGCGCCTCGCCGTGCTGCAGGCGACGCTCGACCTGCTCGCGGAGCGCGGCTTCACGAACCTCACGGTGGACGCGGTCGCCGACCGTTCGGGCGTCCACAAGACCACGATCTATCGCCGCTGGGAGTCGACGGACGGCCTCGTGGCCGACGCGCTGCGCCTGGGCACCGAACAGCCCTGGACGGCCCCCGACACCGGCTCGCTGGCCGGCGATCTGGCGGAGACGCTGTTGGAACTGGTGCAGTTCTTCACCGAGCCCGGCCTGCGCGAACTGCCGACGGCGTCGGTTCTGGCGGCGTTCCACTCGGAACGCGCGGCGGAAGCGCTGCACGGCTTCTACGAGGACCGGCACTCGCGCTCGGCCGTGATGGTCACGCGGGCGATCGCGCGGGGCGAGGTGCCGGCCGGTACCGACGCGGCGGAGGTGGTGCGGGTGGCGAGCGGACCGATCTTCTACCGGCTGTTCATCGCGCGGGAGTCACTGACGGCGGCTGACGCGCGGGTGGCCGCCGAGGCAGCCGCGGCGGCGGCACGGGCTGGGGTGTTCGTGCGGGACGCAGCGGATGAGGCTGGCGGGGAATAGGGGTTTGAGCTGGGGGTCGCCGTTGAGTGGCGATGCGTGGACAGCGGTGGATCGACGCTGTGTCGCCGAATGGACTGCGGATAACGGGAGCGAGAAGGCAGGACTCCCGGTTTCGCCGCTGAGTGGCGATGACACCAGCCGCAACAATCCGCCGGAGCGTGACCGAACGCGTCACAAACTCAAAGGCATGCTGACTGCCGCTACGGGGAGGCGAACGCGCCGGACGGGGCGTGCCAGCGAGGATGGCGCGTGAGCGAAATCAAAAGGCCTGCGCCATCGCGTGTCGCCGCTGTGAGGCGACAGCGTCGGCCGGAACATGCCGCCGAGTATGGCCTGTGAGCGAAGGCAGAAGCCTGTGCCAACGGGTGTCGCCGTTGAGTGGCGGCGACACCGGCCGCTCCAAGCCGCCGACCCCTCACCGAACGCAGGACAAACTCTGAGGCAGCCAAACCGCCACCGGCGAGCGGCGCCGGCCGGGGTGGGCCGCCGACAGCGGCGTGCGAGCGAAGGCAACAAGCCAGTGCCCTGGGTGTCGCCGCTGTGAGGCGACGGCGTCGGCCGGAATGTGCCGCCGAGGATGGCCTGTGAGCGAAGGCAGCAAGCCGGCCCCCCGGGGTAGCGCCGCTGAGAGGCGACGGCGTCGACGGGGTGGGCCGCCGAGGACGGCGCGTGAGCAAAGGCAGCAGGCCGGTGCCAACGAGTGTCGCCGCTGAGTGGCGAATGGCTTGGCCCGACGTGAGGCGAGGCTGCGCGGGAGAACGTAGCGCGACGCGGGTGATGATCAGCACGAGGTTCCGCCGCGCGGTGAGGCGGGCAAGGTCGTCACCGAGCGGTGGAAATGAAGCAGCGGCTCAACCTCGCGCCAACCAGACGGCGAAAACGCGCCGCAGCTCCCAGCACCGGACCCAGCGCACAGACGACGGAAATGGCCGGCAACCTGAGTTTCGCCGATTACCGGCGACACCCAGGTCAGCGCGGAGAAGTGCGGTAGCGGATTTCCTCAAGGGTGACGGTGCCGTCGGCGACGGACTCGACCTTGGTGCGGCCGTCGAGGGTCCAGCCGGTGCGTTCGTAGAAGGTGCGGGCGCGGGTGTTGCCCGCGAGGACCCAGAGGGTGGCCGTGGGGAAGTCGGCGGCGAGGGTGGCGTGGGCGTGGGCGTGCAGGGCGCGGCCGTAGCCCCGGCTCCAGAACTCGGGCAGCAGGTAGATCGAAGCGAGTTCGCCGGTGTCGGGGGTGGCGTCGTCGTCGCGGCTGGGGCTGGAGGCGGCGAAGCCGGCGATGGTGCCGTCGGGGGTTTCGGCGACCAGCACAGTGTGGCGGGGTTCCGGGGTGGCCAGGTTCTTCGCCCAGAAGCCTTCGCGGGCCGAAGCCGAGAGGCCCGCGAGGAACTCTTCGGGGAGCAGACCCAAGTAGGCCGCTTGCCAGGAGGCGACGTGGGCGTGGGCGATGCCGGGAGCGTCGGACACGACGGCGGGCCGGATGACGGCGGACGAAGCAGGAGAAACCGCCGTGCCAGGGGCAGACGCCGAGGCAGCCGCGAGGCCCGAGGCCAGCCCCCGCCCGGAGGCCGAGCCCGGGCGCGATCCGGACGAAGAAGACCAGGCACCAGCAGGCAAACCGCCGTCGGCAGTCAACTCTTCTCCAGGTACTCCGCACGGTCCATGTCCACGACATCGGACACCATCTGGGCCAGCCCAGGGTAGGAAGACAGCGTCGGGTCGCGCAGCACGATTTCCTGGGACTGGGCGCGGGCCTCGGTGATCACGTCCTCGTCGCGCAGAAGGGACAGCAGTTTCAGGCCGGAGCGCTTCCCCGACTGGGCCGCGCCGAGGATGTCGCCCTCGCGGCGGAGCTCGAGGTCCAGGCGGGAGAGTTCGAAGCCGTCGGTGGTGGACTCGACGGCGGCGAGGCGTTCGCGGGTGGAGGTGCCGTCCAGGGTCTCCGTGACGAGCAGGCACAGCCCGGGCACGCTGCCCCGGCCGACGCGGCCGCGTAGCTGGTGCAGCTGGCTCACGCCGAAGCGGTCGGCGTCGAGGATGACCATGGCGGTGGCATTGGGGACGTTCACGCCGACCTCGACGACGGTCGTCGCCACGAGGACGTCGATCTCGCCGGCGCCGAAGGCACGCATCACGGCGTCCTTCTCATCGGCGGGCATGCGGCCGTGCAGCGCGGCGACGCGAAGGCCCTTCAGCGGACCGCCGACCAGCTCCGGCGCCACGTCCAGCACGGCCAGCGGTGGCCGCTTGTCGCTCTTGTCCGACGGGGGTTCGTCGCCGATGCGCGGACACACGACGTAGGCCTGGTGGCCCTTCGAGACCTCCTCGCGCACCCGCTCCCACGCCCGATCGAGCCACGCGGGCTTCTCCGCCACCGGCACCACGGTCGTCTTGATCGGCGAACGGCCGACGGGCATCTCGCGCAGCGCGGACGTCTCGAGGTCGCCGTACACGGTCATCGCGACCGTGCGCGGGATGGGCGTCGCGGTCATCACCAGCACGTGCGGCGACGTGGAGTCCGAGCCGCGCGAACGCAGGGCGTCGCGCTGCTCCACGCCGAAGCGGTGCTGCTCGTCGACCACGACGAAACCCAGGTCGGCGAACTGCACGGTGTCCTGGATCAGCGCGTGGGTGCCGACGACGATGCCCGCCTCGCCGCTGACGGTCTCCAGCAGCGACTTCTTGCGTTCCTTCGCGCCCATCGAACCGGTGAGCAACGTCACGCGCGTGGCCTTGTCCGCCGCGCCCAGCTCACCCGCCATCCCGATGTCGCCGAGCATTTCGCGCAGCGAACGCGCGTGCTGCGCGGCCAGTACCTCCGTGGGCGCGAGCATCGCCGCCTGTCGCCCCGAATCGACGATCTGCAGCATCGCCCGCAGCGCGACCACCGTCTTGCCCGAGCCCACCTCGCCTTGCAGCAGGCGGTTCATCGGGTGCTCGGTGGCGAGGTCGGCCGCGATCTCGTCGCCGATCGCGCGCTGGCCGGCGGTCAGGTCGAACGGCAGGCGCTTGTCGAACGCGTCGAGCAGGCCGCCGTCGGTGTGCGGGCTGGCCTTGGCCGGACGCGACACCGCGGAGTGGCGACGCTGGGCGAAGATCAGCTGCACGGCCATGGCCTCGTCCCACTTGAGGCGGTGACGCGAGGTCTCCAGGTGCGCCCAGTCCTCCGGCCGGTGGATGCCGCGCAACGCGCGTTCGAGGCCGGGCAGGCCGTGCTGCTTGAGCACCTCGGCGGGCATCGGGTCGGAGTCGATCTCCAGCACGTCGAGGACTTGGCGCACGCACTTGGCGATGGACCACGTCGGCATGCCCTGGGCCGCCGGGTAGACGGGGATGATCTCGGCCAGGAAGTTGTCGACGGCCTCGGCTTCGCGTTCGGCGTCGAGCAGCTCGTACTCCGGGTTGGCCAGCTGCAGGGTGTCGCGGAACGCCGTGACCTTGCCCGCGAACAGGCCCGTCTTGCCCGGCACCAGCTCCTTCTCGCGCCACGCCTGGTTGAAGAACGCGCAGGCCAGCCGACGTTTCCCGTCGGTGATGACCATGTCGAGGATCGTGCCGCTGCGCGACTTCATACGGCGCTTGCTGATCTTCTCGATCCGCGCCAGCACGGTCGCGTGTTCACCCAGCTCCAGGCCGGCGATGTCGGTGAGCTCCCCGCGCTCGGCGTAGCGGCGCGGGTAGTGGCGCAGCAGGTCGGAGACGGTCTCGATGTCGAGCGCGCCCGAAAGCGCCTTTGCCGTCTTCGCACCCAGCAGCAACGGCAGTTTGTCGCGCAGCCCCGCCATCTATTCCACCCCCATCAGCAGCACGGCTCCGGCCTGGCCACTGGCATAACCCGTCAACTCCACTTCGGGGTGCTCGAGCCGCAGCTGCTCGGCGAGCTCAGCGGTCACGCCCGGCGGGGCGGCGGCCCCGCTCAGCACGGTGACCAGCTCGCCCCCGAGCGTCAGCATGCGGTTGAGCACGCTCATCGCGGCCGCGACGAGGTTCGTCTCCGAAGCCGGCGCCGGTTCGATCAGCACCACCTCGTCGTCGACCAGGCCGATCACGTCACCGGACTGGGCCCGGCCCACCCAGGTTAGCGACTCCTCGTCCGCGATCCGCACCTCGCCACGCCTGGTCGCCGCGGCGGCTTCGGCCATGGCGACGACGTCGTCGTTCACGCGCCGGCCCTCGTCGTGCACCGCGAGCGCGGCCAGCACCTGCACCGGTGACGTGCAGGGGATCACCACCACGTCGCGGTCGCCGGCCATCGCGTGGCCCGCCGCGGCGTCGGCGGCGGCCGTGAGGTCGAGCCCACCGGGCAGCACGGTGACGTGCTGGCCCGCGGCCTCGTTGAACAGCCCGATCATGTCCTCGACACCGGGTTTCGCGCCGTCGGGCACCGCCAGCACGGCGACCCCCTCGGCTCGCAGCAGCTCGGCCAGGCCACCACCGTGGACGACGGCCACCACCGACCGGCTCAGGCCGCCGCCGGGCTCGATCGGCATGGGCGTGAGCAGCGGCTCGACCCGGATGCCGCGGGGCCGGCCCAGTTCCAGGCCCGCCTCGATGGCCGCGCCGATGTCGGCGCAGTGCACGTGCACGGCGTGGCTGCCCGAGCCGTCGCCCGCCACCGTGACGCTGTCGCCGAAGCCGCTCAGCTCCTTGCGCAACGCCGGCAGCCGCGCCTCGTCGACGCCGTCCAGCAGGTACATGACCTCCCACGCGTAGGGCGCGGGCTCGGCGGACGGCACCTCGGCCGCCACGGTGAACTCGTGATCGGGGCGGGTGACCGTGCCGCCGACCACGGCGGCCAGCGCGTCGAGCACGGCGACGAGGCCGCGTCCGCCGGCGTCGACGACCCCGGCCTTGGCCAGGGCCGGCAGCTGTTTCGGCGTCTCCTCCAACGCGGCCGCGGCGGCCGCGGCGACGGTGGCGGCGACCTCGCCCAGCGGCCGCGTGTCCTCCTGAACGGCCGCGGCCACCACGTGGAGCACCGTCAGCATCGTCCCCGCGACGGGCCGGCTGACGGCCCCCGTCGCGACGCGGTCGGCTCGCGCCAGCGCCTCGGCGAGGCCGGCGCCGTCGAGGTCGCCACCGTCGGCCGCCCAATCGGCGATTCCCCGGACGACCTGCGAGATGATCACGCCGGAGTTGCCCCGCGCGGCGGCCACGGCGCCCCGCGCGAGGACGGCCAGCGCTTCGGCCACGCTCGACGGCTCGGCGGCCGCCAGTGCGTCGCGCGCGCCCGACATGGTGTGCAGCAGGTTCGAGCCCGTGTCGGAGTCCGCGACGGGGTACACGTTGATGCCGTTGATCGCCGGGCGCAGCACCTCCAGGCTGCTCACGCACGCCGCCGACCAGGCCGACACCGCCGCCACGTCCAGCACCCGCACCCCGTAACCTCCTCGCTGGTCCCCGCGAGGGTATCGACTCCCCGGGCGTCGATCCTGGAGGACTCGATCTCGCAGGTACGACCCCGCGCGGACCCTACCCAGACGGGTAGTTACTATGGTCGAGTTGCCCAGCGCGTCTGGGCGCCATTCTTTGTCCCATATCCAGAGGAGTTCGACGTGGCTGCCGTGTGCGACGTCTGTGGCAAGGGACCCGGCTTCGGCAAGTCGGTCTCGCACTCCCACCGGCGTACCAACCGCCGGTGGAACCCGAACATCCAGACTGTGCACGCCAAGATCGGCGTGTCCCAGCGCAAGCGCCTCAACGTGTGCACCTCGTGCATCAAGGCCGGCAAGGTCGTCCGAGGCTAACGCGAAAGCTTGGGATGGCGAGTGCTCGTGGAGAGCACTCGCCATTTTTTCGCCTTGGGTGCCTTCTGGGGTCGAACCCCCAGATCCCCGCCAGGGGGCAAGCCCCTGGACCCCCACGAGTGGTCACCACTCGCTGGGCGGCTTTTGTCACCTCAGGAACTCGGTCAGGATCGCGCGCAGCGATTTCGGGGCGTTGAGGACACCGTGGTCCTGGCCGGGAATCGACTCGTACCGCGCGTGGGGCACGGTCTCGGCGACGGCCCGCGCCGACGCGGCCATCCACGCTTCCCCGGCGCCGCCCGAGAGCACGAGCGTGGGCACGGTGATGGCGGCCAGACGATCGGCCGGCAACCAGGCGCCCGGACCGGTCACAGTGATGTCGTACGGCAGCGTGTGCGCGTAACCGGCGAACCACTCCCACACCGGCTGGCCCTTCATCGCCGCCACGCCCGCAGGCGGAACCGACACGCCTTCGGACAGGAACAGCTCCACCGCACCGTCGCGATCGCCCCCGGCCACGAGGGCGCCCAGCCGCTCCGCGAGGTCCTCACCAGGGCGTGGCCGCTGAGCGTCCACGATGTACGGCGGCTCGTACACGGCCAGCTTCGTGATCGGCAGCCCCCGCGCGGCCGCCTCCAGGGCCAGGATCGCGCCCGACGAGTGGCCGAACACCGCCGCCGAGCCGCCGACGGCGTCGATCACCGCCGATAGGTCGTCGAGCTCGCGTTCCACCGAGCAGACGGGCGCGTCACCGCTCTCACCACGGCCTCGCCGATCAACGGCGACACCACCGAACCCGGCTTCGGCCAGCACGGCGGCGAGCGCGGCCACGGTCGTCCGGTCGTTCACGGCGCCGCCGACGAGCAGGACCGGCGAACCCGTGCCGTGGAGGTCGAAGGCGATCGGGGTGCCGTCGGCGGAAGTGACGGTGGTGGTCATGGCTGTCCTCCTGGGTGTCGTACTCACCTTGGAGGTCGGAGCGACCGGCCGCGACCGGACGGGCTCAGGGAAGTTTCCACTCCACCGGCGCCGCGCCCTGGTCGGCCAGGAGCTGGTTCGCACGGCTGAAGGGCCGCGAGCCGAAGAAGCCGTTGTGCGCCGAAAGCGGGCTCGGGTGCGCCGACTCGATGCACGGGATGTCGCCGAGCATCGGGCGCAGGTTGCGGGCGTTGCGGCCCCACAGGATCGCCACCATCGGCTCGGACCGGGCCGCGAGCGCCTTGATCGCCTGCTCGGTCACCTGCTCCCAGCCCTTGCCCTGGTGGGAGTTCGGCTTGCCGGGCTGCACCGTGAGCGCGCGGTTGAGCAGCAGGATGCCCTGGTCCGCCCACGGCGTCAGGTCGCCGTTGGTGGGCAACGGGTACCCGAGGTCCTCGGCGTACTCCTTGTAGATGTTGACGAGGCTCTTCGGCAGCGGCCGCACGTCGGGCGCCACCGAGAAGCTCAGGCCGACGGCGTGGCCCGGCGTCGGGTACGGGTCCTGGCCGACGATCAGCACCCGCACGTCGTGGAACGGTTGCTTGAACGCCCGCAGCACGTGCTCCCCCGCCGGCAGGTACGTGCGGCCCGCCGCGATCTCCGCGCGGAGGAACTCCCCCATCGCGCTGACCTGCGGAGCCACGGGCTCGAGGGCCTGCGCCCAGCCGGCTTCGACGATTTCCTGCAGCGGTCGTGCGGTCACGGCCCGCGAGCCTAGCGCGGTGCGAGCGACGTCACCGTGGCGGGTCGAGCCGCCGCAGCTCCTCGCGGAACCGTGCGCCGCGCCGCACGTACGAGTCGACGATCGTGGCGATCTGCTCGGCGGAGAACGACTTGTTGGGCCGCACCTTCGCCGGCACGCCCAGCGCGATCTCCCCCGTGGCCACGTGCGAGTTGTACGACAGCACCGCGCCCGCGCCGACCATCCCGCCGTCCTCGATCACGGTTCCGTTCAGCACCACCGAACCCGACGCGATGAGGCAGCCGGTGCCGATCGTCGCGCCCTCCACGTGCACGGCGTGGCCGATGGCCGACGACGGTCCGAGGATCGTCGGGTGCTTCTTGGTGCAGTGGAGCACGCAGCCGTCCTGCACGCATGCCCGTTCGCCGATCTCGATGTAGCCGTGGTCGCCGCGCAGCACCGTCTGCGGCCACACCGAAGCACGCGGGCCGATGCGCACGTCGCCGATCACGGTGGCGTCGGGGTGGACGTAGGCGTCCGGGTGGATCGAGGGTTCCAGGTCACCGAGCGCGTAGATCGCCAAAGCCGTCTCCCGTTGGTCACACGAGGTTCTTGCCGAAGCACCGGTTGTCGGGCTCGCCGGAGTACACGCCGAAACCCGGGATCTCCGTGTAGTCCGAGGAACGGTAGAGGGCGATCGCCTCCGGCTGCGCGGTACCCGTCTCCAGCACGGCTCGCCGCCGTCCCGCCGCGACGGCCGTGCGTTCCAGCTCGGCGAGGATCGCCCGCGCGAAACCCTTGCCCCGCGCGGATTCCACGACGTACATCCGCTTCAGCTCGATGTCGCCGGGACGGAACGCGGGCGTCGGCCCGTCGTGCGCGCGCCACGCGCCGGAAGCCACGGGCACGTCATCGAGGTAGCCGATGAGGAACAGCCCCCGGGGAGGCGCGAACTGCGCGGAGTCCATCGGCGTCGAGTCTTCGCTGCCGTAGCGGCGCACGTACTCGAGCTGCACCTCGGCCATCAGCTTGACGGCGTCGGGATGGTCGTACGCAACCGCTCGGATCTCCACGCCGAGGAGACTAGTGCTGCTGCCAGTGCTCCCAACCGCCTTCGTGACCATAATCCTTGCCGTCCACGGTCACCCCGGACCCCGGCATCGTCACGGCGCCGATCTTGCGCCAGCCCTCCGGCAGTTCGTCGAACGGCGGGAAGGTGGCCGCGAGCGCGTGGTCTTCACCACCCGTGAGGACCCAGCGCAACGGATCGGCGCCGAGCGCGGTGCCCACCTCCTGCAGCCGCGAGGAGATCTCGAGCTCGGCAGTGCTCACGTCGAGCCCCACATCCGACGCCGCGGCGATGTGCCCCAAATCGGCGAGCAGCCCATCGGAGATGTCGATCATCGACGTCGCGCCCGCCAGCGCGGCCTGCGGCCCGGCCGGGTACGGCGGTTCCGGGCAGCGCTGCGCGTTGACGACCCCGACCGGCGAACGGAACCCCCGCCGCAGCACGGCGAGTCCCGCCGCGGCCCAGCCGAGTCGCCCGCAGACGGCGAGGACGTCGCCGGGCCGGGCACCGGAGCGCGTCACCGGTTCGCGATCTTCGAGGTCACCCAACGCGGTGACACTGATCACGATCTGGTCGGCACTCACCATGTCACCGCCGGACACCCCGACGCCGGCGCGGGTCGCCTCGGCCCACATGCCGTTCATGATCTCCGTCACGACCTGCGCGGGAGTGTCCGGTGGGCACGCGAAGCCCACGAGCACCGTGGTCGGTTTCGCGCCCATGGCCGCGACGTCCGACAGGTTCACCGCCACGGCCTTGCGCCCCACCTGCTCGGGGCTCGACCAGTCGAGGCGGAAGTGCACGCCCTGGACCAGCACGTCCGTGGTCGCCACCACGCGGCCGTCGGGTGCGGCCACCACGGCCGCGTCGTCGCCGGGGCCGAGCAGTGTGGTCGCCGGCTGGCGACGTCCGTCGGTGACCGCCTGGATCAGCGCGAACTCGCCCGTCCCGGCCACCGAGCCATCGTCCGGTGACACCGGTCACCTCCTGTTTCTCTCCGTGTGCGAAGCCACGATCACCGACAGTCGGATCCCCTAGGTTTTTCCCGGGGCTGGCGATACCTTGCCTACACCGTTCCTACCTCGACTCCATCGCTACCGACGAAAGGGCACGCCGTGGTCCACGCATACATCCTCATCCAGACCGAGGTCGGCAAGGCGGCCGCGGTGGCGGCGGAGATCTCCGGGGTGCCGGGCGTGACCAGTTCCGAGGATGTCACCGGCCCTTACGACGTGATCGTGCGCGCGACCGCCGAAACCGTGGACCAGCTCGGTCAGCTCGTGGTCGCGAAGGTGCAGAACGTGGAAGGGATCACGCGCACCCTGACCTGCCCGGTGGTCCACCTCTGACGCGTGGTGCACTAGCCGGGTGGCAGATACCGACACCGGCGCACCGCCGAGGGTGGTGCTCGTGGTCGCGGCCGTGCTCGTGGTCGCGCTGGCCGTGGTGGTCGCCGTCTTCGCGGTGACGAGGAATTCGTCGCTCAGCGGCGAAAGCGTCGCGAACGGACCGCTCGCGCTCGTCGCCGTTCCCGCGCCGCAGGCGAGTTCGCCGGCGTGCACAACCGTGGTCGACGCGATGCCGGCGACGCTGAAGTCCAACGGCCAGGACCTCGCCCGCCGCACGCTCGCGCAGCCCGCGCCGAAGGCCACCGTCGCCTGGGGTGACGGCGATGCGATCGTGTTGCGCTGCGGCCTCGACCGGCCACCGGAGCTCACGCCGACCGCGCAGCTGCGGTTGGTCAACGGCGTGCAGTGGCTTCAGGTCACCGAAGACGCCGCAGCCACCTGGTACGTGGTGGACCGCGAGGTCTACCTGGCGCTGACCGTTCCCGACTCGGCCGGAACGGGTCCACTGCAGACGGTGTCGGACACCGTCAGCGCGAAGCTGCCGGTCAAACCGCTGAAGTTCTGACCGTTCGCGTTCACCGGCGACGGGCGCGCTGGCGCTCCGCGGCCTGATCAACTTCGCTCAACCTTTTCCGCCTGCCACCCGTTCGAGCTGGCATGAGCAGGAAACTCACCAAGCCGGCCTTGCTGTTGGCCGCCGCGGCGTGCGCCTCGCTGCTGGCCGGCTGCGGCGGCACGGGCGGCGGCGACACCGCCTCGGCGAAAGCGCCTGACGCGCCCAGCTCCGCCCCCGCGACCACCGCGGAGACCGCGGAGACCGCCACCGCCGGTGCGTCCGACCCGAACAGCCCCGAGGGCAAGGCCGAGGCCGACTCCGTCAAGTCCGAGAACCTCATGGCCGACTGCATGCGCCGGGCCGGGTTCAAGTACGTGCCGCACCCGATGCACTACGCGGTCTCGTCGAGCAACCTCGGAGGCATGGACCCGGCGCTGACGTCGTACGACGCGCTCAAGGCCTACCGCCAGAAGTACGGCTACGGCACCACTTACGCCAGGGACGTCTTCCCGGACAACCCGGCCGTCGCTTTGCCGGCCAACCCGCCGAACCCCAACAACGCCATCTACGCGGCCCTGCCCGCCGCGCAACAGCAGGCCTACGACAAGGCCTACGGCGCCCCGCGGATGCTGACCTTCGAGCAGGCCAAGCAGCCGGTGGGCGGCTGCATCGCCGAGGTCAACAAGCACATGGGCAACACCGGCACCGTCAGCGGCTCCGACGCGAGCCAGCAGGCCGCCGCGCGGGAAGCGCAGCAGCGGCTCACCTCCGACCCGCAGGTGCTGGCCGCCGCGCAGAGCTACGGCACCTGCCTGCGGCAGAAGGGCTACCAGGTGCCCAGCACCAAGCCCGGCGTCATCGAGCACACCCTCAGCCAGGCCGCGCAGCAGGCGTACGACTCGGCTCCCGTCGCCGACGAGCAGCAGGGGCTGAGCAAGGACATCAAGACCTCGCTGGACGACCAGGAGTGCGGCAAGTCCTACGAAGCGGTCGCGAAGCCGTTCGTCCAGGCGTTGCTGCAGGCCGGAGTCGGCTGACGTGGCCACCAACCCCCGGCGCGTCGTGCTCGTGCTGCTGGGCGTGGCGGTGGCGGCGGGTGCGGTCGGCTGGCTCGTGGGTTCGCGGATCACGTCGCCCGCCGACGCCGCGGCCGTCCACCAGCCACCGCCCGCGTCGCTCATCACGGTCGAGGTGCGCAAGCAGAAGCTCACCAGCACCGTGGCCGCACAGGGCACCGTCGCCTACACCGGGGCGACACCGCTCACGCTGACCGGTTCGGTCGGCGCGCCGGCCGGTGACGCGGGGGCCCCGGCCACCCAGCTCGTGACCAAGGCCCCGGAAGCCGGCAAGACCGTGGCCGCGGGCGCCCGGTTGCTGGAAGTCAGCGGCCGCCCCGTTTTCGTCCTGCCCGGCGCGGTGCCGATGTACCGCACGCTGGCCGACGGGATGACCGGCGACGACGTCAAGCAGCTCCAGGCAGCGTTGACCACCCTGGGCTTCGGGCACCTGCGCAGCGGCAAGTTCGACGCCGCGACCCAGATCCAGGTCACGCGCTGGTACGAGCGGGCCGGTTACGAACCGCAGACCACCACCGACACGCCGCCGAAGGTGACGATCCCGTCCGGCGAAATCCTGTTCCTGCCCGAGCTTCCCGTGCGCCTCGACTCGGTCACCACCCGGGCGGGCGCGCAGGCGACCGGCCGGATCGGCACCGCGACCTCCAGCAGGGTGGATCTTCGGGGCACGCTGCCCACCGCGGACGCGCAGTACGTCCGGGCCGGCATGACGGCGAAACTCTCGCTGCCCGACGGCACCACGACGTCCGCGAAGGTCGACGCGCTCGGGCCGGATGCGGCTGCACCGCCCGCCGACCAATTTCCCGACGACGGCACCGCCGGTTCGGGTGCCCAGGCGAACGCGCCGGCGCAGGCCGGCGGCGCCGCGCAGCAGCCGGCCGACACCGTGCCGTTCCGCCTGGCCGTCGCGGATCCGAAGGCGCTGGCCGCCTTCGCCGGGCAGGCCGTGCGGATCGACATCGAGGTGGGCGCGACCTCCGGCGACGTGCTGGTCGTGCCGGTGGCGGCGGTCGCGACGAGCGCCGACGGCGCGACGCGCGTGCAGGTGCAGCGCGCCGACGGCCGGGTCGAGGACGTGCCCGTGCGCACCGGCCTGACCGCCGGCGGGCTCGCGGAGGTGAGCACCACCGGGGCCACGCTCGCCGCCGGGGACCGCGTCGTGGTGGGCACGCGGTGAGCGACCCGGTCATCCGGCTCGACGCGGTCGACCGCGTGTTCCCCGCCGACCCGCCGGTGCGGGCGCTCACCGACGTGCACCTGACCGTCGAACGGGGCGACTACGTGTCGATCGTGGGCGCGTCCGGTTCGGGGAAGTCGACCTTGCTCAACACGCTCGGGCTGCTCGACCGGCCGACCTCGGGCACCTACCTGCTCGACGGCGTGGAGACCACCGGCCTCGCCGACGGCGCCCGTGCGCAGCTGCGCGGCAGCCGGATCGGGTTCGTGTTCCAGGCCTTCCACCTGCTGCCCACTCGGAGCGCCGCGGACAACGTGGCGATGGCCGAGCTCTACGGGCGCACCGACCGCAAGCACCGGGCCGAGCGCGCGCGGGACGCGTTGACCCGGGTCGGGCTCGCGCACCGCACCGGATTCCGGCCGGATCGGCTCTCCGGCGGCGAACGGCAGCGGGTGGCGATCGCCCGCGCGCTGCTCGGGCAGCCGGCGTTGCTGCTGTGCGACGAACCGACGGGCAACCTCGACCGCGCGAACACCGAGAGCGTGCTGGACCTGTTCGACGAACTGTCGGAGCAGGGCGTGACGCTGGTGGTCATCACGCACGACGACGACGTGAGCCGCCGGGCGCGGCGGCGGGTCCGGATCGAGGACGGCCGGGTCGCCGAGGAGCCGGTGTGCGCCTGATCGATCTGGTGGACGAAGCCCTGGCCGGGATCGCGGCCCGGCCGGTCCGCACGGCGCTGACCGTGCTCGGCACCTTCATCGGCATCACCACGCTGGTGGTCACGCTCGGCGTCGCGGCGACCGCGGGCAACCAGATCGCCGGCCGGTTCGACGCGGTGACCGCGACCGGCGTGACCGTGACCGTGCCCCCGCCACCGGATCCGGCGAGCCCGCCGCTGGTGACGTGGTCCGGCCTCGCCGACCTCACGCGGCTCAACGGCGTGCACGAGGCGGCCTCGGTCGCCGAGCTGGACGCCGGCGGAGCCACGGCGTTGCCGGTGCGCGCCAACGAACTCGACGACCCGACGACCGTGACCGACCGCGCGCTGCCGGTGGCGGCCGCCACCGCCGGCCTGCCCGCGGTGGTGAACGCGACGATCGCCCAGGGCCGGTTCTTCGACGAGGGCCACGTGAGCCGCCACGACCAGGTCGCCGTTCTCGGCGCGAGCGCGGCGAAGCTGCTCGGCATCACGCGCGTGGACGACCAGCCCGCGGTGTTCGTGAAGGATCGTGCGTTCACCGTGATCGGCATCCTCGGCAGTGGTGGCCTCGACCTGGACCGCGCGCTGGACACCTCCGTCGTGCTCCCGTACACGGCGGCGGCCGACCGGCTCGGCGCCGGCGCGCCGTCGAATGTGCTCATCCGCACGGACCTCGGCGCGGCGGGCCTGATCGCTCGCCAGGCGCCGATCGCGTTGAGCCCCAAAGGTCACGACTCGCTGCAGGTCACGGCCCCGCCGGACCCGGCGAGCCTGCGCGGGGGCGTCGAGCACGACATCAACGGCCTGTTCATCGTGCTCGGCCTGGTGTCGCTGGTGGTCGGTGCGATCGGCATCGCCAACGTCACGCTGGTCACCGTGATGGAGCGCGTCGGCGAGATCGGCCTGCGCCGTTCGCTCGGTGCCCGCCGTCGCCACATCGCGGCGCAGTTCCTGCTGGAATCGGGCACGGTGGGGCTGTTCGGCGGTGTGCTCGGCAGCAGCGCGGGGATCATCGCGGTGGTGGTCGTGTCGGCGGCGAAAGACTGGACGCCGGTGCTGGACCTGACACTGGCCGCGGGGGCGCCGGTGACGGGTGCGTTGGTCGGGTTGCTGGCCGGGTTGTATCCGGCGATGCGGGCTGCGCGGATGGAACCGGTGGAAGCGTTGCGCGGAGGCACGTGAGGCGGATTTTTCACCGCCGTGCGCGAACGGCCCGGTGATTCCCCCTTTGCCGGGGAGCTACCGGGCCGTTCGTGTCGGGGTCAGTGGTCAGCGCAGGCCGGTCCCCCGGGCGATCGCGGTGTCGATGAGGGTCGACAGGAGCGTGCGGTAATCGACGCCCGTGACCTCCCACATCTTCGGGTAGGCCGACTTCGTGGTGAAGCCGGGCATGGTGTTGACCTCGTTGATCACCAGGTCACCGGCGTCGGTGACGAAGAAGTCGACGCGGGCCAGGCCCTGGCAGTCGAGCGCGCGGAACGCCTCGACGGCCATGGCGCGCAGGCGGTCGGTGAGGGCGTCGTCGAGCTTGGCCGGGATGTCCAGCTCGGCGTCTTCGCCGAGGTACTTGGTTTCGAAGTCGTACCAGGCGTCCTCGCCCTCGGCGAGCACCCGGATCTCCGCCGGCAGCGACGCTTCCACGCGGCCGTCCGGGAACTCCAGCACGCCGCACTCGACCTCGCGCCCGATCACCGCGGCCTCCACGAGCACCTTCGGGTCGGTGCGGCGGGCCAGCTCGATCGCGGCGTCCACATCGGACCAATCGGTGACACGCGAGATGCCCACGGACGAGCCCGCCCTCGACGGCTTCACGAAAACGGGCAGCCCCAGGCGTTCCCGGTCTTCCTGGGCCAAAGTGGACTGTCCACGCCGGAGCGCCGCATACGTGCCCACCGGCAGCCCCTCCGCGGCGAGCAGCTTCTTCGCGTACTCCTTGTCCATGGCGGCCGCGCTGGCCAGCACGCCCGGGCCCACGTAGGGGAGGTCGGCCATCTCGAGCAGCCCCTGGATGGTGCCGTCCTCGCCGAACGCGCCGTGCAGCACGGGGAAGACCACGTCGACGGCGCCCAGCACCTCGGTGGCCTTGCCGGGGTCGACGGTGCGCAGCTCGCGGCTGGTGGCGTCGCCCGCCAGCACGAGCGCCCGGCCCGACTCCACGGTCGGCAGCTCGCGGCCCTGGATGCTCAGCTCCCGCGGGTCACCGGTGCCCAGCACCCACCCACCCTGCGGGGTGATGCCCACCGGCAGCACCTCGTAGCGCTCCGGATCCAGGTTCGCGATCACGCTGCCCGCCGACAGGCACGAGATGGTGTGCTCGCTGCTGCGCCCGCCGAACACGACCGCCACGCGGATCTTCTCAGCACTCATGGTGGCTCACCGTACCGGGTGACCATGGCGAACGGCGCGCACCCGGTGTCGCGAGGGGTACCGCCGGTCGGGTGGGATGGGTGTGATCAGGCTTGTCGTGGGTGTGGTGGGCGTCGGTGCGGGGCTGGGCCCTCATGGTGGTGACGACTGCTCGGGGGCGGGCTGAGTGGTCCGGTCGTACCGCGGGCGGGTGGTGCGGTCACGTGAGGTAGTCGGTGGGCGACGGGAGCCGTTCGCGGCAGGCAGCCTGTGCACCACCGGACCCCTCCCGACGGCGGCCGAGGCGCTACTGGACCACTCGCAACGCGGCCGTGGCGGGGCGGGTCCACTCGCAACGCGGCCGTGGCGAGGCGGGCCCGCTCACCACATGCGCGGCCCGCCATCGGACCCCTCACCGCTGCCGAGGCTGCGCACACCGCGCCACTCGCAACGCGGCGCGGCGGGACCGGTCGCCACGAGGGCCACGTGCGAAAGGACCACTCGTGCCATGCGCCGCGCACCACCGGACCCCTCACCACGGCCGCGACTACGCACACCGCGCCACCCGCAACACGGCCATAGCGCGGCGGGACTGCTCACCCCGACCATGGCGGCGCCACCGAACCGTTCGCGATGTCGACCTCGCAGGGCGGGACCGGTCGCCACGAGAGCCATGCGCGAAAGGACCACTCGTGCCGTGCGCCGCGCACCGCCGGACCATTCCGACGGCGGCCGCGGCGTGGCGAGACCAGTCGCCCTGACGCCCACGCGCCAATGGACCACTCACGCCAAGCAGCCGCACCACAGGACCACTCACCCGATCTCGCGGCGCCACCGAACCGTTCCCGATGCCGACCTCGCACGGCGGGACCGATCGCCACGAGACCATGCACGAAACGACCTCTCTCGCCATGAGCCGCGCACCACCGGACCGCTGGCCATGGCCGCGGCACCACCGGACCGTTCGCAATGCCGACCCTCGCGCGGGGGGACCGGTCGTCCCGAGGGCCACGCGCGAAAGACCCCTCGCGCCAAGCAGCCGCGCGTCACCGGACCGTTCGCCCCGAACAAGGCGGCACCACCGGACCGCTCGCGACGGCGGCCGCGGCGCGGCGGGACCGGTCGCCCGGAGAACTACGGGCGAAAGGACCATCCACGCCAAGCAGCGGCGCATCACCGGACCGACTCACCGCGGCCATGTCCGCGGAGCCACCGGACCACTCGCGACGGCGACCGCGGCGCGGCGCGACCGATCCCCCTGAGGTCTGCGCGCGAAAGGACCACTCACGCCAGGCCACCGCGCACCACCGGACCATTCGCGACGAGCGCCGCAGCACAACTACACCACTCCCCCGCCCCGGCACCGCGCCACGATCCAACAGCAGGCTCACCGCAACAACCCCACCAAAGCCGGCAACGCACTCACCAACGCCTCCCGCGAACACCCCGCATACCCCAACGCCACCCCGTGCACCGTCGGCGTCCCGGCGAAGTGGCGGGCGAGCCCGTCGAGGCGGATCCCCTGCTGGTCGGCCGCCGCGAGGCACGCGGTTTCCCGCGCGGCGGACGTGAAGGGCACCACGAGGTGCGCGCCCGCATCGTCGCCCAGGATGGGGATTGCGGCGGAGGTGAGGGCGTCCGTCAGGAGAGAGCGGCGTTCCGCCAGTTCGCGGCGAAGTTTGCGCAGGTGGCGGCCCAGGTCCCCGTGGCGGGCGAGTTCGACGAGGACGCGCTGGCCGGCCGGGGAAGGGCGGGTGCCGGTGAGGTCGCGGTA
Organism: Amycolatopsis sp. NPDC004368; assembly: GCF_053602515.1. NCBI lineage: Bacteria > Bacillati > Actinomycetota > Actinomycetes > Pseudonocardiales > Pseudonocardiaceae > Amycolatopsis > Amycolatopsis sp. NPDC004368. The sequence goes on from NZ_JBSGDT010000039.1 coordinate 52,119, forward strand.
GGCGAGCACGGCCGAGGCGACCGCCGGCGGTGCCACGAGCCAGCCGGCGCCGAGCGTCGGCGTGAGGATCTTGCTGGTCGTCCCCAGGTGGACGACGACGTCGGGCGCGAGGGCGGCCAGCATGGGCAGCGGGGCGACGTCGAAGCGGAGCTCGCCGTCGTAGTCGTCTTCGATGACGAGCATGCCGTCGGCGCGGGCGCGTTCGACGAGTTCCACCCGGCGTGCCGCGCTCATGCGGCTGCCCATCGGGTACTGGTGCGCGGGCGAGCAGTACACGGCACGCGCGCCGGCCGGGATGGCGTCCGGGCGCAGGCCCTCCTCGTCCACGGGCACGCCCACCACGGTCAGCCCCGCGGTCCGGAACGCCTGCACGGCCCGCTGGTACCCCGGCTCCTCGAACGCCACCACCGCACCACGCCGCAGCACCGCGGCCGCCAGCTCGACGACGGCCGCCGTGGTGCCGCCCGTCGCCAGGACCGAGCCGGCGGCCAGGCCGCGGTGGCGCAACAGGTGTTCCGAAACGGTGGCCCGGTATTCGGGCAGGCCGGCGCGGTGCGCACGCACCAACGGCTCCGGGTCGGCCGCTGCCCGCCACGCGCGGCGCCACGCGGCGCGGTCCAGACCGGCCGCCCACGGCGTGCCCGGCGTCAGGTCCAGCACGGGCGCCACCTCGGCCTCGGCCACGAGCGGTCCCGCCGGCGACACCGAGGCGGCCGCGCGCGTCGGCGGAGTCGTCACGTACGTGCCCGAGCCGTGGCGGCCGGCGATCCAGCCTTCGGCGTGCAGTTGCTCGTACGCGGCCGACGTGACCGTGCGCGAAACCCCGAGCCGCTCGGCCAGCGCCCGCGTGGACGGCAACCGGTCGCCGCCGCGCAGGTGCCCGCTCGCGGCGGCCTCTCGCAGAGCGTCGGCCAGCTGCACGGCCAGCGGCGTGCTCGCCGCGCGATCGAGGCTCACCGGCAGAGCGGTGTCGGCGTAGGACACGGGAACCCCCGAACCGAAGAAAAGTGGACTTTCCAAGTGTAGAAGAAGTGGCCGTTCAACGTATCCACTCGCCCGCGAGACACTGCGGACATGACCAGCGTGGACATGACCAGCGCGGACCTGCCCAGCCTCTCGCCGACCGCCCGCACCACCCTCGGCCGCAAGAAGAACCGTGCGGCCACCGACCGCGCGACGCTGCACGCCGTCCTCGACGAGGCCCTGATCTGCCACCTCGGCCTCGTCCGCGACGGCACGCCGCTCGTGCTGCCCACCGGCTACGGCCGCGACGGCGACACGCTCTACCTGCATGGTTCCACGGGCGCGGCCAGCCTGCGCACCGCGGCGCAGGACCTGGACGTCTGCGTGACCGTGACCCTGCTCGACGGCATCGTCTACGCCCGCTCGGTCAACAACCACTCGATGAACTACCGCAGCGCCGTCATCCTCGGCAAAGCCAGGCTGATCACCGACCCCGACGCGAAGCTCCACGCCCTGCGCGTGCTCACCGACCACCTGTCCCCCGGCTCCTGGGACCACGCCCGCGGCGTGAACGCCAAGGAGTTCGCCGCCGTTTCCGTGCTCGCCCTCGACCTCACCGAAGCCTCGGTCAAGCTGCGCGCGGAAGGCCCCGACGACGAGCCGGAAGACGTCGACGCCAACGCCGCCTGGGCCGGCGTCCTCCCGGTGAAAACCGTGTTCGGCGAACCGGAACCCTCGGCCGATCTGGCCGACGGCTGGCGAGTGCCCGGGCACGTCGCCGGGCGAACCGTCAAGACAGCGGCAGCCGCACGGTGAACACGGTGTGGCCCGGTCGGCCGGCGACGTCGACCGTGCCACCGTGCGCCACCACCAGCGAATGCACCACGGACAAGCCCAGGCCGGTGCCGCCGGCCGAGCGCGTGCGCGAGTTGTCCACGCGGAAGAACCGGTCGAAGATCCGCCGCTGATCCTCCGGCGCGATCCCGGGCCCGGCGTCCTCCACCCGGATCACCGCGAAGGAGTCCACGACTCCCACGGACAGCCACACCTGCGTCCCCGAAGGCGTGTGCACGGCCGCGTTCGCCAGCAGGTTGTCGAAGATCTGCCGCAGCCGCACGGGATCCGCGTCGACGACCACCGGCGAAGCAGGCAGCGAAACCGACAGCGGATGCGCCGGCCGCCCCACCCGGAACGCGTCGGCGGCGTCCGTCGCCACCGAGACAACGTCCACCCGTTCGGGGCGCACCGGCGGCTCGACGTCGTGGGCATCGAGGCGCGCGAGCAGCAGGAGATCGTCGACGAGCACGCTCATCCGCGCCGTCTCCTCGCGGATCTTCGCCAGGTGCGCCTCGCGTTCCGCCGGCTCGTTCGCCGCCGCGTAGCGGAAAAGGTCGGCGTAGCCGCGGATCGACGTCAACGGCGTCCGCAGCTCGTGCGACGCGTCGGCCACGAAACGGCGAAGGCGTTCGTTGGCCGCCGTACGCGCGGCGAGCGACGATTCGATGTGCGTGAGCATCACGTTGAACGCCGTGCGCAGCTCCGCCACCTCCGCGCCGCCGCCTTCGCCCGTGGCGCGCACCGGCAGGTTCGCGGTCGCCGTGAGGTCGTGCGACGCGATGTCGTGCGCCGTGCCCGCCATGTCCGACAGCGGTCGCAGCCCGCGCCGCAGCACGAGCCGGCCCACCACCACGAGGATCGCCAGTGCCAGCAGGAACGCGATCACCTCGACCAGCACCAGCTGCCGCACGGTGCTGTCCAGGTCCGCCTGCGGCGCCGCGCTCAGCAGCACGGTCCCGCGGCCGGCCGAGTCCGTCGCGACGGGACACGCGCGCACGCGGTAGGGCCCGTCGCCGTGGATGTACACGGTCCGGAAGACGTCGCCGCCCGTCGCGTCGGCGGCGACCTCGGCCAGCGGCTTGAGGTCCCTCGGCAGATCGCTGCCCGGCTGCGGTGTCGCGACTCCGCGGTCGACCTCGAACACCGCGGAGAACCACGAGTAGACGACCTGCGGGCTGCCGTGCGAGCTCCGCAGCCCCGGTACCTGCGCGACCTGGCTGGTCTTGAGCTGCTCGTCGAGCCGGCGCCCGAGGTAGCCGTGCATGAACTCGACCGTGACGGCCCCCACGATCGCGAACACCACCAACGCCAGCACCCCGAGCCCGAATGCCAGCCGCGTGCCGAGCCGCGACGCGCGCCACGCGCCGTACCAGCGGCGGACCCAGCGCCGCAGCCGGCTCACCGGCCCGCCCGCGCGACGTAGCCGACGCCGCGCACGGTGTGGATCAGCGGTTCGGCGCCGTCGTCGAGCTTGCGGCGCAGGTGCGAGATCACCAGCTCGACCACATTGGACCGGCCGCCGAAGTCGTACTCCCACACGTGGTCGAGGATCTGCGCTTTCGTGAGCACGGCCGGCGAGCGGCGCATGAGGTAGCGCAGCAGCTCGTACTCCGTCGGCGTCAGTTCGGCGAGCCGGTCGCCGCGGCGGACCTCGCGGGTGTCCTCGTCGAGCGTGAGGTCCTCCACCCGCAGCACGGCCGTGCGCGGCGCCGACGGCAAGGCGTTGCTCCGGCGCAGCACGGCACGCAGCCGCGCCATCAGCTCCTCGACGGAAAACGGCTTCACGAGGTAGTCGTCACCACCGCGGGTGAGCCCGGCGATGCGGTCGGCCGTCGCGTCTTTCGCCGTCAGGAAGACCACGGGCACGGCGTTGCCGGTCTCGCGCAGGCGATCCAGCACGGAGAAGCCGTCGAGGTCGGGCAGCATCAGGTCGAGCACCACGATGTCGGGCCCGAACTCCGCCGCGCGGCTGAGCGCGGCCGCGCCCGAGCCCGCCGTCACGGCCGTCCAGCCCTCGTAGCGGGCGACGGTCGCGACCAGGTCGGCGATGTGCGGTTCGTCGTCCACGACGAGCAGCCGCACCGGGTTCGGGTTGTCCACTCCACCATCCTCCGTGACCACCGCGCGGGCGCGCGAGCCGACGCCGCGGCCGACAGCCAGTCGACAGGTTCCGCCCAGATCCGCCACAGGTTCCGCCGCGACGCTGGTTTTCGTGACCGACAGCCGAAGGGAAGTCCCGTGAGTGTCCTGACCCCGATCGCCGTCCCGCCTCGCCCGGCGGTCGCGCCGCGCGTGGTCGCCAAGGCGTGGATCTTCGCGTTCCTGGCGGCCAACGTGGTGCTCGCCACGGTGTCCTTCGCCGTCGGCGGGCTGTCGGACGACCCGTTGATCAGCGCCGGGCGCCTCGCCGGGATCTACGCGGCGCAGGCCATGGCCGTGCAGCTGCTGCTCGTCGCGCGCCTGCCCTGGCTCGACCGCCGCCTCGGCATGGACCGGCTCACGTCGTGGCACCGCTGGACGGGGTTCAGCCTGCTGTGGCTGCTGGTCGCCCACGTGGTGCTGGTGGTCGTCGGCTACTCCGCGGTCGAGCGCACGAACGCGCCCGACGAGCTGGTGCAGCTGGCGAACACCGTCGAGGGGATCCTGCGCGCGATCGTCGCGTTCGTGCTCATCCTGGTCGTCGGCGCGGCTTCCGCCCGTTTCGCGCGCAAGCGGATGGCCTACGAGACGTGGCATTTCGTGCACCTCTACACCTACGCCGCCGTGGTGCTGGCCTTCACGCACCAGATCGCCGTGGGGCAGTCGTTCGCGAGCCACCCGGCGGCGCGGGCGTACTGGTGGACGCTGTGGCTGGGCGCCGGACTCGCCGTGCTGGCCGGACGCGTGCTCCTGCCGTTGCGGCGCAACCTGCGGCACCGGTTGCGGGTGGTCGCCGTGGTGCCCGAGTCGCGCGACACCGTTTCGGTCTACCTGACCGGCCGCGATCTCGATCGGCTGCCCGCCCGCGCGGGACAGTTCTTCCTCTGGCGCTTCCTCACCCGCGACCGCTGGTGGCAGGCCAACCCGTTCTCGCTGTCGGCCGCCCCGACGGCGGGACGCTGCGCCTGACCGCCAAGGCCGTCGGCAGCTCCAGCGCCGGCCTGCGGTCCCTGCCCCTCGGCACGCGTGTCTTCGCGGAAGGGCCATACGGCGCCTTCACGACCATCCACCAGCAGCGCCCCAACGCCCTCCTGATCGCCGGCGGCGTCGGTATCACGCCGATCCGCGCGTTGCTCGAAGACGTGAGCGGTCACGTCGTGCTGCTCTACCGCGTGCGCACCCCCGCCGACGCCGTGCTCCTGCCCGAGCTCCACGCCTTGGCCAAGACCCGCGGGGCGGTCGTGCAAGTCCTCTGTGGACCTTCGGACCAACGCGGCCCCCACGGGCCCGTGCTCGGCCCCGCCGCGCTGCAGGCCCTGGTGCCGGGCCTCGGCGACCGTGACGTGTTCGTCTGCGGGCCGCCCGGGATGACGGCGGCGGTGCTGCGCAGCCTCCGGGAGCTGCGGATGCCCCGCACCCAGGTCCACGCCGAACGCTTCAGCCTGGCCGCGTGAGGAGCTTCCGATGAAGAAGACGATTTTCGTGGTCGCGCTGTCCATCGCCGGTTTCGTCTCGGTGTGGCGATTCGACCCGGCGCCCCCGACCAGCACCGCCGCGCCGCAGGTGAGCACCGCACCGTCCACTTCGGCCGGTTCCGGTGCCGTGACCACGCAGGGCACGGCCGAGGAGACGGAGTTCGGCACCGTGCAGGTGCAGGTGACGTTCTCCGGCAGCCGCATCACCGATGTCACCCTCATGCAGCAACCCGACAGCGGCCGCGGCGTCGCCGCGATCCCGCTGCTGCGCGAGGAAGCGCTGCAGGCCCAGAGCGCCGACATCGACACCGTCTCCGGCGCGACGATGACCAGCGAGTCGTACATCAAGTCGCTGCAGGCGGCGCTCGACGCGAGAGGCTCGTGATGGCCCCGCACGTCGAGCAGGTGATGGGCTTGCCCGTGTCCCTCGACCTGCGCGACGACGGCGACTTCACCGCCGCCGTCGCCGACGCGTTCGCCTGGCTGCACGAGGTCGACGAGAGGTTCAGCCCGTTCCGCGCCGACAGCGAGGTCTCCCGCCACGACCGCGGCGAGATCGCGGACCTCAGCGATGAGCTCGACGAAGTCCTCTCGTTGTGCACCTATTACGAAGAGCTCTCCGACGGCGCGTTCACCGCGAAGCTGCCCGGCCGTGGTCTGGACCCCTGCGCGGTGGTCAAGGGCTGGGCCGTGCAGCGCGCCGCCGACCGCCTCCACGCCGCCGGCACCCGTGACTTCTGCCTCAACGCGGGCGGCGACGTCGTCACCTCCGGGGAACCGGAGCCCGGACAGCCGTGGCGCGTCGGCATCCGGCACCCCGAGCTGCCCGAAGCGGTGTGCGCCGTGGTCGCCTCGCGCGGCGGCGCCGTCGCCACCTCCGCGGCGTACGAACGCGGCGCCCACATCCTCGACGGCCGCACCGGCCGGCCCGCCACCGGACTGCTGAGCGTGACGGTCGTCGCCGGCGACCTCACCCACGCCGACGCGCTGGCCACGGCCGCCTTCGCCCTCGGCACCGACGGCATCGCCTGGGCCGCCGCCCAGCCGGGTTGCGCCGTGCTGATCATCGACGCGCAGCACCGCGTGCACCGCTCCCCCGGGCTGGTGCCGACCTGAACCGAGTGTCCACAGTGCACACCGTGACCTTCCGACCGGTCGGCGCGTGATTTCGTTGTCACTCGATGTTCACGGCGGCGGCGAAACGCGGGAGCGTTCACTGCGTCTACTGGGTGTGCTGCGGTTGACAGTGGTAACAGGTGTGGTGGGTGTTTTGGTCGCACCGTTCTTGTCGGGTGGTGCGACGAGACCGAGCGGCGTGGAGCTGCTCGGCTACGTGGCCGCGGTGCTCGTCGCCGCGACACTGGGGCTGGCGCGCTCGCGCAAGGTTAGGATCGCCGCGACCGTGATCGGGGTGGCCGCCGCCGCGGCCGCCGTGGTGCGGCTGGTGCTCGACGTGCGCGGAGGTGTGCCCGGCCTAGACACCCCGGTGCTCGCCGTGGGCGCGGTGGCGGTCGCGATCGGGTTGTTCGACTCCACGTCGTGGCGGATCCGGCCCGTCGGCGTGCTCGTGACGCTCGTCGTGCTGGCCGCCGCGGTGGCGGCGCCGTTCGCCGCGGCCCGGGTCGCCACCGCGAGCACTACTCGCGGCGCGCCCGACCTGACCCCGGAACCGGTGGCCGAGAAGCCCGGCGCCCGGCAGTGGTCGTGGCAACCGCCGGCCGACGTGAGCCGAATCGTGGCCGCGGGACACGGAGTCGCCGTCGCGACCGTCGACGGTTCGGTGACCGCGCTCGACGGGCTCGACGGCAGCGCCGACTGGTCCTACGCAAGACCCGGCGCCCGGGTCCACGCCCTGCTCGCGTACGCCGACCGGCGCACGGTCGTGGCCGCGTTCGCGTCGAAAACCGACAGCAGCAACGACCTGGTGGTCGTCCTCGACGCCGACACCGGCACCCCGCGCTTCGACCGCGTGGTGCCGTCGGTCCTGGTCGAGACCGGCGGGATCCTCGCGGGCACCAGGACGTTGACGATCCGCGACGACACCTACACCGGCTACGACATCGGCACCGGCGACGAACTCTGGCGCTGGTCCGCGCCGGCCGGCTGCCAGAACCCGTACACGTTGCCCGCGCAAGCCCGGACCGTGGTGCTCGCCGCGCTGGAGTGCGGACGTTCTGCGGGGCTCGTCGCGCTCGACGAGGCGACGGGCAAAGAACGTTGGCGCCACGTGGTCGAGACCACCGGCCCTGACGACGAACGGCTCGACATCTCCCCCGCCACCACGACCGACGGCGCCGCCGTGTGGCTGCGGCTCGTCGGCCGCGCCGCCACGCCGGGCTCGGTCCTCAACGGCGTGTTCGACACCGAGACCGGCCGGCTGCTGAACCGGCCGGACGCGACCCGGTGGGTGCGGATGGACGTGGGACCGACGCCGGTGATCGAACAGGACAAGACCTCCGCCGAAGCCCTCGATCTGAGCAACGGTGCCACTCACCCGATCGACCTCGGCGCCTGCGCCGTGCGTTCGGCCGACGCCACCACCCGCCACACGTACCTGCGCGCGTGCCAGGACACCGGCCGCGACGTGACCCTGGTCGTCCAGGACTTCGACGGCAGCGCACTCACCAGCAAGGTCATGGTGCCGGCGGGCTCGGGCTCGCTCCCGGATCTGAAGCTGGTGCCGGCGCCCGGCGCGATCGTCCTCGCGCGCAGCACGTCCGGCGGCACACCCGCGCCGGTCGTCGGCCTCCCCGGCTGAGGCCGGCGAAACCGCCTCGCGGGAGACCGGTCTTTTCGGGCAGACTGCGATCACCGCGAACAAGCAGGGGAGAGGCGATGCCGTCCACCGTCGAGAACACGACCTTCGACTGCGCCGACGCGTATGCGCTGGCGCGGTTCTGGAGCACCGTCCTCGGCCGGCCGATCGCCGACAGCGACGAACCGGGCGACGAGGAGGTCGGCATCTTCCTCGACCACGGCGGGATGCTGCTGTTCATCCAGGTGCCGGAAGCGAAAACGGTGAAGAACCGCATTCACCTGTGCCTCACCCCGGACGGCCCGCGCGACCAAGAGGTCGAGCGTCTGCTGGCCGCGGGCGCCACGCTGTTCGACGACCAGCGCAACGCCGACGGCACCGGCTGGGCCGTGCTCCACGACCCCGAAGGCAACGAGTTCTGCGTGCTGCGCAGCAAAGCCGAAAAGGCGGCGAAGTGACCGAGTCGTTCGACCTCAACCGCGCCAACTGGGACGAACGCGCGGCCGTGCACGCGAAATCGGAGTACTACGGCTTTGACAAGTTCGCCGCGGACCCGGCGTACCTCAGCGACGTCGTGCGCTTCGACCTGCCGCGCCTCGGCGACGTCACCGGGCTGCGTGGCGTGCACCTGCAGTGCCACATCGGCACGGACACGCTTTCCTTGTCCCGGCTGGGCGCCCGGATGTCGGGCCTCGACCTCTCTCCCGGTTCGCTGGCGGAAGCCCGCAAGCTCGCCGAGAGCGTCGGTGCGGACATCGACTACCACGAGGCCAACACCTACGACGCGGTCGACGTTTTCGGCGAAGGCACGTTCGATCTCGTCTACACCGGCATCGGCGCGCTGTGCTGGCTGCCGAAGATCGACCGGTGGGCCGACGTCGTGGCGCGGCTGCTGAAGCCGGGCGGGCGGCTGTTCGTCCGCGAAGGGCACCCGATGCTGTGGACGCTCGACGACGAAGCCGAGCACGGCTGGCCGAAATACGAGTACTTCGAGCACGAAGAACCGCTCGTGTTCGCCGAGGAAACGACCTACGTCGAGTCCGCCGGTCCCATCGTGAACAGCACCACGCACTCGTGGAACCATTCGCTGGGCGAAATCGTCACGGCGCTGCTGGAAAACTGCCTCACGCTCACCGCGCTGACCGAACACGACTCCGTGCCGTGGAACGCGCTTCCTCGCGAGATGGAGCAGGTCGAGGGCGGCGAATGGCGGCTGCGCGAGAACCCCCGCCGCCTCGCGGCGAGCTACACGCTGCAGGCGGTGAAATCGATCTAGCGCGGTTTCCTAGAGTGCGGGCATGACTTCCGCTCCCCGAGCCCGCGTGGCCGTCGCCGCGCTGGGCGGCACCATCTCCATGAAGCCCGGCCGGTCGATCGAAGACGGTGTGGTGCCGCGGCTGACCGCCGAGGACCTGCTCGGCGACCTCGGCGCCGACCTGCCGATGGACGTCACCGCGGCCACGCTCGCCGGCATCTCCAGCGCGTCCATGGACTACGAGACCCTCCTGCGCACCCGCGAATGGGGCCTCGAACAGGTGGCGGCCGGCGCGGCCGGGCTCGTCGTGGTGCAGGGCACGGACACGCTCGAGGAGACGGCCTACTTCTTCGAGCTGACCTGGCCCCACGACGTGCCCGTGGTCGTCACCGGGGCGATGCGCAACGCGAGCCTGGCGAGCGCGGACGGCCCCGCGAACCTGCTCGCCGCCCTCACCGTCGCGGCCGAACCCCGCAGCCGCGATCGTGGCGCGCTGGTGGCGTTCAACGACGACGTGCACTCCGCGCGCTGGGTCCGCAAGGCGCACGCGAGCCACCTCGAAGCGTTCTCGTCGAACCCGGCGGGACCGCTCGGGCTGCTCGCGGAACGCTCCGTGCACTACTTCCACCCGGCCGGCGGACGTGCGGGCGCCCTTTCGGTGGACGGCGCCGACTTCACCGGGCTGGTTCCCCTGCTGGAATCCGGGATCGCGGACACGGGTGAGCTGCTCAAGCTCGTGCTCGACGGCGGTGCCCGCGGTGTCGTCGTCGCGGCCAACGGCGTCGGACACGTGTCGACGGGAACCGCGGACGTGATCGCCGCGGCGCAGGTGCCGATCGTCGTCGCGAGCCGCACCGGCGCGGGCACCACGTTCCGCGGCACGTACGGGTTCCACGGTTCGGAGTCGAGCCTCATCCGCCTGGGCGCGACGATGGCGGGCTGGCTCGACCCCCGCAAGGCTCGCGTGCTGCTTCAGGTCCTGCTCGCCACCGGCGCTTCGCGCGAGGTCGTCGAGAAGGAATTCCGGCTGCGCGGCGATCTGGACCGGTGAGTCAGTCGCGGACCGGGCCGTCGAGTGGATCGTGGTGGTACGACCGCATCGCCCGCGGGCCGTTGCGGTAGACGTGCACGCTGATCGCCGGGTCGGGTCCGTCGTTGCGCACCTCGTGCACGTACCCCGGCCCGAACACGCGTGACTGCCCGGCGGCCAGCGCGTGCACCTCGGTCACCGCGCGGCCATCGGACGAGCGGCGCGCGACCGTCTCGGTCAGCCGGCCGGACACGATCGTGAACGCGCCGGTCGAGTACTCGTGGTCGTGCAGGTCGGTGTGCTGGCCGGGCAGCCAGCTCAGCAGCCAGATCTCCTGCCCGGCACCGCGGTGCACGAGGGCCGAGAAGCGCTGTTCGGGGTCGTAGCGCAGCAGGCTCGCCCAGCGTTCGCGGTCGGCGGCCACCTCGAGGGCGACGCGCACGGGGTGGCGCAGGGCGGGGTTCTCGGGACGCAGCAGGGTGTTGTCCGGGACGGCGAACATGGTCGTTCCTCGCAGAAGAAAGAGAGAGTGAAGCTGGGCCGGGGCTGGGTTCACCGACAACAGCGACACGACGAGGGTACGACCGGGCCGAGGTCACTGGACCTCTGCCACACAGTCATCTCGCTCATCGTCACGCCGACAGCGAACCAGCACCGGCCCCGGTGGTCAACCGGATCCCAGTTGTTGGGAGATCAGCTCCACTCGTGCTTCTGCGAACGCCCCAGCAGCTCGGCGCCGGCCTGACGCGGGTCCACGCCCTCGTGGCACACGCGGTGCATCGCGTCGGTGATCGGCATGTCGACACCGAGGCCGCGCGCCAGCTCGCGGATCGACGAGCACGACGTGACGCCTTCGGCGACCTGCCCGCCGGTGGCGGCCTGCGCCTGCTCCAGCGTGTCGCCGCGGCCGAGCCGTTCGCCGAAGGTGCGGTTGCGCGACAACGGCGACGAGCACGTGGCCACGAGGTCGCCGAGACCGGCGAGCCCCGCGAACGTGAGCGGGTCGGCGCCGAGCTTCGCGCCCAGGCGCGCCATTTCCGCGAGCCCGCGCGTGATCAACGTCGCCATCGTGTTGGCGCCCAGGCCCATGCCGGCGGCCATCCCGCAGCTCAGCGCGATCACGTTCTTGCACGCGCCGCTCAGCTCGACGCCGACGACGTCGGTGTTGGTGTACGGCCGGAAGTACTGGTTCGAGCTCGCCCGCTGGAACGCCATCGCGCGCTCGTGGTCGGCGCACGCCAGCACCGCCGCGGCCGGTTGTGCCGCGGCGATCTCCCGGGCCAGGTTCGGCCCCGAAACGACCACGATCTCACCCGCGTCGACCTTCGCCAGCTCGGCGATCACCTCGCTCATGCGCTTGAGCGTGCCCAGCTCCACGCCCTTGGCGAGGCTCACCAGGATCGCCTCGCGCGGCAGCAGCGGCTGCCACGCCGTGAGGTTCGCGCGCAGGCTCTGGCTCGGCACGCCGAGCACCACGGCCTGGGCGCCGTCGAGCGCCGCCGCCGGGTCGGCCGTCGCCGTGACGCGGTCGGGCAGCCGCGTGCCGGGCAGGTACGACTCGTTGGAGTGGCGGGCCGTGATCTCCTCGGCGACCGACTCGCGCCGCGCCCACATCGTCACGTCGCGGCCGGCGTCGCCGAGGACCTTGGCGAACGCGGTGCCCCACGAGCCGGCGCCGAGCACCGTCACCCGCTGCACGTCCGAGGCGAAAGCGGCCATCAGGCGCCGTCCTCCGGCTTCTTTTCGGGCGGCTCCTCCTGGCGGATCTCGGACAGCAGGCGGGTCACCTCGTCCATCATCAGCTTGGTCACCGCACGCAGCGTGGAGGCGCTGCGCGGGTTGGCGTCCGCGTACGGCGAAAGGTCCAGCGGGTCGCCGACCAGGTGCGTCACGGTCTTGCGGGGGAACGGCGTGAGCTTCTTCGTGTAGCCGTTGTAGATGAAGTTCGTGCCCCAGCGTGCGATCGGGATCACCGGCACGTCGTTCTGCAGCGCGAGGCGCGCGACACCGGTGAACGACTCCTTGGGCCAGCCGGCCGGGTCCTTGGTGATCGTGCCCTCGGGGTAGATCACCACGATCTTGCCCTCACGCAGCGCCTCGTGGGCGGCCCGGAGGCTGTCGCCCGCCGCACTCGAGTTGCGCGACACCGGGATCTGGCCCGACGCCGTCGCGATCTTCCCGAGGACCGGGACCTCGAGCAGGCTGTCCTTGAGGAAGAACCGCGGCACACGCTTCTGGCGGTGCACGAACACGGCGTCGACCACGGGGTCGAGGTGCGAGATGTGGTTCAGCACCAGCACCGCCGGGCCCTGGCGCGGAATCTTCTCCGCGCCGATGTAGCGCCGCTTCCCGATACGGGTCAGCGGGTAGAACACGAAGGCGGCCAGCCCCACCCAGAAGCCGCCCTTCTCACGCCGCGCCAAAGCTCCTCCTCGGTCGATCCACTCGGGCAGATCCTGCCGCGCCGGGGTTCACGCAGTCCAGGGAGGGTGCGCTCACCCCGCGCCACGCCGGGATCGGGTAAAGATGGACGGGTGAACGTGGACCTGGTCGTGCCGTTGAAACACCCCAGCGTGGGCAAGTCGCGCCTGCGGGGCGCGCTGGCCGGGGCCGAGCACGCGGACCTGGTGCTGGCGCTGGCGTACGACACGCTGGCGGCGGTCACGTCCGCGGCCGGGGTACGGCGCGTGCTGGTGGTGGCCACCGACCCGGCGGCGGTGTCCGAGCTGGCCGGTCTGGGCGTGGAGCTGGTGCCCGAGCCGGTGGGCGGCGGGCTCAACGAAGCACTGCGTCACGGTGCGGCTCTGCTGCGCGACGGCGAGCCGGGCGGGGTCGTCGGTGCCCTGCAGGCCGACCTGCCGGCGTTGCGCGCGGGGGATTTCGCCGCGGCGCTGGCCGAGGCGGCGGGCCGGCGCGCGTTCGTGGCCGACCACCAGGGCACGGGCACCACGCTGCTGCTGTCGGCGCCCGGCGCGCCGCTCGATCCGCGTTTCGGCGCCGGTTCCGCCCAGCGGCACACCGATTCGGGGGCCGTCGCGCTGAGCGGGGCGATGGTGTCGTTGCGCAGCGACGTGGACACTTCGGACGATCTGCGCCACGCGCGTGCGCTCGGTGTCGGCAAACACACGGCGGCGCTGCTGCCCGACGAAACCGTCCCGATGGGCTGAGGTGTTCATTTGACCTTCACCGCGGTCTGCGCAAACAGCGCGTTCGTAGTGAACAATGGGCAGCGTGAGCACAGACGACGCCAGCACATCGGGACAGCCCGCTCGGCGGCGCAGGGCCAGCGCGGCGAAAGCTGACGCCCCTGCGAGCCCCGCACGACGCACCAGCGCGGCGAAGAAGACGACGCCGGCCAAGAGCGTCACTTCCGCGGACGCGGTGAAAACGGCCGCGCGCGGAACCGCCGCCAAGGCGGGCAGCAACGCCGCCGGCAAGGCCAAGACCGCGAAAACCGAGCCGGTGAAAAGTCCGCGGGCGCGCAAGACCACCGCGGCCACGGCCGTCGCCACCCCGGAGACCACCCGGCCCGCGAGCCGCCGCACCACCGCCGCGCTCGACGGTTCCGCTGCCTCCGGCGAAGATTTCCGCGCCGTGCCCTCGGCTCCGCCCGCCGTGACCGCGATGGCGCCGACGGCCGTCGAGACGCTGCCCGACGACCGGTACTTCAACCGCGAGCTGTCGTGGCTCGACTTCAACGCGCGCGTGCTCGCGCTGGCCGAGGACGAGTCGCAGCCGCTGCTCGAGCGGGCGAAGTTCCTGGCCATCTTCGCGTCCAATTTGGACGAGTTCTACATGGTCCGCGTGGCCGGGCTGAAGCGCCGCGACGACACGGGCCTGTCGGTGCGCAGTGCCGACGGCCTCACGCCGCGCGAACAGCTTGACTACATCGCCAAGCGCAACCAGGACCTGGTGGAGCGCCACACGAGCGCGTTCGAGGACCACCTGCGCCCGGAGCTCGCGGAGCAGGACATCCGCCTCGTCGGCTGGGCCGACCTCTCGGGAGCCGACCAGCTGCGGCTGTCGAGCTACTTCTCCGAGCAGATCTTTCCCGTGCTCACACCACTGGCCGTCGACCCGGCGCACCCGTTCCCGTACATCTCGGGGCTCTCGCTCAACCTCGCGGTCACGGTGCGCGACCCGCAGGGCGGCACGGAGCGCTTCGCCCGCGTGAAGGTGCCGAGCAACGTGCCGCGCCTGATGCGCGTGGAGACCGAACGAAGCAACCGCACGGCCACGTTCCTGCCGCTGGAAGAGCTCATCGCCGCGCACCTGGGCGAGCTGTTCACGGGCATGGAGGTGACGGAGCACCACGTGTTCCGCGTCACCCGCAACGCCGATTTCGAGGTCGAGGAAGACCGCGACGAGGACCTGTTGCAGGCCCTCGAGCGCGAGCTCGCGCAGCGGCGCTTCGGCCCGCCCGTGCGGCTCGAGGTCGCCGAGGACATGAGCGAGCACATGCTCGAGCTGCTGCTGCGTGAGCTCGAGGTGGATCCTGCCGACGTGGTCGAGGTCCCGGGGCTGCTCGACCTGACCTGTCTGCACCAGCTGTCCGGTGTGGACCGCAAGGAGTTCAAGGACCGGCCGTTCGTGCCGGCGACGCACCCGGCGTTCGGCGAGCGCGAGACGCCCAAGAGCGTGTTCGCGACGCTGCGCGAGGGCGACGTGCTGGTGCACCACCCGTATGACTCGTTCTCCACGAGCGTGCAGCGCTTCATCGAGCAGGCCGCGGCCGACTCGAAGGTGCTGGCGATCAAGCAGACGCTGTACCGCACGTCGGGCGACTCGCCGATCGTCGACGCGCTGATCGACGCCGCCGAGGCCGGCAAGCAGGTCGTGGCGCTGGTCGAGATCAAGGCGCGCTTCGACGAGCAGGCCAACATCACGTGGGCGCGCACGCTGGAGCGCGCGGGCGTGCACGTGGTCTACGGCCTCGTCGGGCTCAAGACGCACTGCAAGGTGTCGATGGTGGTGCGGCAGGAGGGTTCGACCATCCGCCGCTACTGCCACATCGGCACCGGCAACTACAACCCGAAGACCGCGCGCCTGTACGAGGACCTCGGCCTGCTCACGGCCGACCCGAGCATCGGCGCCGACGTCACCGACCTGTTCAACGTGCTCACGGGCTACTCGCGGCAGGACACCTACCGCACGATTCTCACGTCGCCCCACGGCATCCGCCGCGGCATCGTGCGCGCGATCGGCGAGGAGATCGAGCTCGCGCGCGCCGGCCAGGCGGCCGGGATCCGGATCAAGTGCAACTCGCTCGTCGACGAGCAGGTGATCGACGCGCTGTACCACGCTTCGCAGGCCGGAGTTCCGGTCGACGTGGTGGTGCGTGGCATCTGCGCGTTGAAGCCGGGTGTGGAGGGGCTGTCGGAGAACATCCGCGTCCGCTCGATCCTGGGCCGGTTCCTGGAGCACTCGCGGGTGTTCCACTTCCGCGCGGGCGGCACGCACTGGATCGGCAGCGCCGACATGATGCACCGCAACCTCGACCGGCGCATCGAAGCGCTGGTGCGCGTGAAGGACCCGAAGCTCACGGCACAGCTCGACGCGGTGCTCGACTCCGCGCTCGACCCGACCACGCGCTGCTGGGTCCTCACGGCCACCGGCGAGTGGCAGCCGTTCCCGGCGGCCGGTTCGCAGGTCCGTGATCACCAGGTGGAGCTGGCGAAGCTGCACGGGGCCGCCGGATGAGCGTGGACGTCCGCGCAGCCGGTGCTGTGCTGTGGCGCCGCGCCGGTGACGGGTTCGAAGTCGCCCTGGTGCACCGGCCGCGGTACGACGACTGGTCGCTGCCCAAGGGCAAGCTCGATCCGGGAGAGACTATCGCCGCCGCGGCGGTGCGGGAAGTGCAGGAGGAAACCGGCTACCACGCGGTGCTGGGGCGGCACGTCGCGCAGACCACGTACGACGTGCCCGCCCGCAGCGGCGGTGGGGTGCTGAAGAAGACGGTCGACTACTTCAGCGGCGAGGCCGTGTCGGGTTCCTTCGTGGCCAACCACGAGGTCGACGAGCTGCGCTGGCTCGACGCGGTCGCGGCCGAGCGGCTCCTCACGCGCGACACCGACGTGCGGGTGCTGCGCGAGTTCTGCGCACTGCCGGTGTCGCTGACCACCGTGCTGCTCGTCCGCCACGCCAAGGCGGGCAAACGCGACGACTGGACCGGCGACGACGACCTGCGCCCGCTGTCCGACGCCGGCCAGCGCCAGGCGGATGCCCTGCGCACCCTGCTGCCCTGCTTCGGCCCGACGCGCGTCTTCTCGGCCCCGCGGCTTCGCTGCGTGCAGACCGTGCGCGGCGTCGCGGAGGACCTCGGCGTCGACGTGCGCCACGAGAACCTCCTGTCGGAAGAGGGCTACTGGCCCGACCCGGTCCTCGGCATCGCCCGGCTGCTGGCCATCGCCGGCGACGGTGGCACCCCGCTCATCGCCAGCCAGGGCGGCGTGATCCCCGACCTGATCAGCGCCCTGGCCGACCGCGACGGCACGGAGCTGGCCGCCGCTCGCGGGGGCGTCGTGCCCAGCAAGAAGGGCTCCCTGTGGGTCCTTTCCTTCCACCCGGCCTCCGGGGACGTCGGCCCGCGCCTCGCCGCGGCGGACTACTACCCGACGCCCCTCCCGGCCCCGGCCCCGACGCGCCACTGACGCAGTTCTTTCCCACACGGCCTCCTCCTCGATCCTTCTTCGAGGGGGAGGCCGTCTGCTTTTAGGCGAATCCCGACTGTTCGAATGCGCTCGAAAACTGCCACGGTCCCGTTTTCTGTGCGGCGAGATTCTCTGGGGACGCTTATTGGCTGAGCCCGGGCTTCGTCACTGGGGAAGTCCGCCCGAACGGCGGATCAAGCTCGGGTGGGGTGAGATTTTCACTGGCCTCGGTGGCTTCGCCGGCCAGTTCGCGGCGCTGAGGTTCGCTGTGGGCCGCCGGAGTCTTTGCGGTCGCGTCCCTTGTCCGTTCTGCCTTCACCGTCGAGTCAGCGAGGCGCCCAGACCTCTTTGCTGCGGCGGGGCTTCGCACTTCGCGCTCGGCCGAGAGTCCAAGCTCACGACCACATTCGTTCGCCCAGCTCCCGATGCCTTACCCCGCAGCCGATCCACGGGGATGGCCGACGAGCCCGAGGGTTCCCGCACCTACCAGCGGCCGCCTACGCCCTCCGTTTCTCTCGGCTGTGTCTCCAGGACCCAACTCCCGGCTCACGCCTGCCCGGCGACCCGGCGTCCACGCTCCCACCAATTCCCTCGGGCTCTCCTGACGCGCGCTGCACTCAGCGTTCTCACGCCCGGGCGCCACCGTGCAGGGCGAAGTCGTCGGCGTGCAGCTGGGGATCGCCCCGGCTATTGCGCGGCGAGTCGTCGGCCAGTGAGCGGGAAGTGTTGGCCTGGGTAGGTTCGCGCCCGAGGCGAGTGATCGGCGTGCGCCTGGGCATTGCTCCGAGGGATTGCCTGGGAATGGCCCATGTTGCGGGCCATGGTTCCTTGGCCAGGCTGAATGGTAGGGCGCGGCGGCTGAATGCGCGGGGTGAGCGGAGTGACTGTCGCGACGGCCTTGTTCCTGGCGGCGGAGTGGGGCGCGGTGGCCTTCCGTGAGGTTCGCCTCGCCCATGGATCGCCGGAAGATCGCGCCTGCGCCCATCGCCCGACCGCACCGTCAGCTCGCGTCCTGGGACCGCAAGCGCGCGTCCGCCCGCCGCCGCGACCTCGGCCTCACCGCGCCCTGAAAGACCTCGGCGCGCCACACGACCCGACCGAATTGCGCTGCACACTGTGCGCTCGCGGGCCCACCGCCCTTGCCTCAGCCCCTAACCCACAGCCGCGGAATGCCCAATACCTTCGGCAGGACCCGGTCGTTTTCCTCTGCCACGGGCTTCGCTCACCGCCCCCGCGTCGGTCTCCACCCGCACCCCTGGATGCCCTGGGCATGCGGCACGGCCTAGTGCGCATTCCTCTGCCACACCGTGCCCGCGCAGGGCCCAGCAGCCTCAACCGCACCCCTGGCCTTGAAATACCCCCGGATATGCGGCAGGGCCCCGTCCCGTGGTGGGAGGGGGCCCTGCCGCATGTGGTGCGTGTGGTGCGTGTTCCCGGCTGTGGGCCGGGGTGGTGTTATTTCTTTTTGGCGGCGCTGGTGCGCTTGGCCGCCGGCTTGGCCGGGGTCTTCTTCG
>NZ_JBSGDT010000040.1:0-70077 GCF_053602515.1 Amycolatopsis sp. NPDC004368
CTGGAGTACAGACGTGTGCTATTCCGAACCCCCCGCGAGCCACCACGACCCCAAGACGCCCCCCCCACCACCCCGCAGGGCCGCGGCGCGGCCGCTCAGCCCTCGAAACCCTGGTCCTTCAGGATCTTGTCGATCCGCGTCGCGTGGTCGGCTTCCCACTCGTCGAGCGTCTGCGCGGCCTCCTCCGCCAGGCGAGCCCGCGCGGCGGCCAGGATCCGCTGCGCTTCGGCCGCGGGGGTGACCACGACACCCTCCTCGTCGGCGGTCACGATGTCGCCCGCGTGCACGGTGACCCCACCGCAGCGCACGGGCTCGCCCAGCGGCGCCACGACCTCTTTCGTGCCGGGAATCGGGACCAGGCCACGCGCGAACACCGGGAAGCCCAGCTCCCGCACCTCGGCGAGGTCGCGGATCACGCCGTCGAGCACGAACGCCGCGATCCCGTTGCGCTGCGCCACCGCGCAGACGTTGCCGCCCGCCAGCGCGTAGTCCAGGTCACCGGACTCGACCACGACGACCGAGCCGGCCGGGGCGCGGTGGATCGCCGCGTGCAGCATCAGGTTGTCCCCGGCCGGGCACCGCACGGTGTAGGCCGGGCCGGCGACCCGCGGGACCGGGCCCCACAGCGGGCGGACGCCGAGGTCCATCACCTGGTCGCGGGTCAGCAGATCGGCGAGCGTGGTGGTCGGGATGTCGCGGAAAGCGCCGGGCATGGTCCTCCTGTCACGTCCTGGAGGGCGATCGTCGCACGCCCGGCGCGCGCTCGTGCCCCGGAGTCGCGGACTCCGGGGCACGTGTGACGCAGTTCGCTCAGTGCATCAGCGGCGGGCCGAGCGGGAGCGCGCCCCCGCCGGTGGCCGTCGAGGCCGAGTTGAAGAACAAGTACACGCCGACGGCCGCGAACACCAGCACGATGTAGCCGGCGACCTGCGTGATACCGGCCGACGCGTTGAGCGTGCCGACGAGCACCAGCACGAGGGCGACCTCGATCAAGGCGAACAGCAGCGTGTAGGCCACCGGCAGGCGCAGGGTCGCGAGCGTCAGCATGCCGACGATGACGAGCCAGGAGATCAGGAACAACGCCTGGGTGTCGACGGCGGCTGCCGCGTCGATCCCGAACCAGTTGTGGGTCAGGCCGAGCACGAGCAGCGCGTAACTCAGCCAGAACCCGGAGAAGATGGCGAACACGCCCGCCACCGCGCTCTGGCCCACGGCGGCCGCCCAGACCGCCGCGATGAGCAGGCCGATGCCGGTCGCGGCGATGATGACGGCGAGTGACGCGCCGACGGCGGTCGCCGGCACGTAGCCGATGAGGACGAGCCCCAGCGCCACGGATCCGACGATGAAACTCGGCAGACCGACCATCATCGGGTCGGCGGCCGGCGGCGCTTCGGGAGCGGCCTCCGCAGTGTGCTGCGCAGGTACTCGGGGGACACTTTCGGCACTGGCATCGAGGGTGGTCATGAGCGGGCTCCCTGGTCGAGCATCCGGAATGTGCCTGGTCGTGTGCCTGGTCGTCGCGGTGGCACAAGGCTCGGTATACGCTCGTCTCCGGAATGCGGGAGTCTCATTTAGAGACGTTGCCGACCGGGGCGAAACCGGGGCACACCGCCCACATCACGCCTCTACGCTGCGGTGATCGCTGCCGCGGGCCCCGGCTGGCGGCGCTGAAGAAGGCTTTCGCGCGGAGCAACGACTGGGCCACGAAATGGCCTAGCTCGGGCTACGCCGAGTGGATCCGCAGAAATGTCACTCACGGTGACGATCGCGGTGCGCCATCTGGGGAAGCGGTTTTCCGGGAGTTCCGACACGGGGTCCCAGTCCAGTCGGACAGGTCCGAACCGGCCGATGCCGTGCTCGCACGTCACCGGTGCGGAGCCCGTCCACGGCTGGGCTGCCGGCCCGGTTCACGATGGCCGGGGTGGTGGTGCTCGCCGCGCCGGCCGGGCTCATCGCCACCCGACGGCCCTGACGACGGTCGACGCGGCCGTCCGACGGTGCGTGCCCGCAGCGCCTCGGCCTCTTCCGCGCTGAGGGAGTAGCGCTCGCCGATGAGCGCGGTCGCGTCGGAATCCACGATCATGCCGTTGGCCGCCCACACCTTCACACGCACCAGCGAACCCTGCAGAGGCTCCGGCCGACCGGCCAGACCCCTCACCGCCGCCGCAGCCGCTCCTGGCTCGAGCGCAAGTGCTCGGTCATGGCCTCTGCCGCACGATCCGGGTTGCGGCGCAGGATTGCCCACAGCACCCGGTCATGTTCCCCCAGCGTCAACCGGCCGGCGCCGGCCATGCCGCCCAGGCGGAAGATGTGCAGGTGGGAGTGCAGGCGCTCCACCGCGTCGGCCAGCAACCGGCGGCCGCCGGCTTCTGCGATGGTGTCGTGGAAGGTCTGGTCCAGTTGCGCGAATTCGCCGTAGTCCGCATACCGGCCGCCTGACTGGGTGGACGTCCGGGTTCGCTCGAGCACGTCTTCCAGGCGGTCGAGGTGCGTGTCCTGCGCGTGTTCCGCGGCCAGCGCCGCTGCGCGTGGTTCGAGCAGGAGGCGCATTTCGAACAGCTCCGAAAGGCCCTCCGCCGTCAGCAGCTCCGTCGCCCGGTAGCCCGCCTGCGCGCGTTTGGTCACCAGGCCGTCGGCCACCAAGCGGGACAGTGCCTCGCGCACGGGGGTCGGCGACACGTCCAGTTTGCGGGCCACCGACTCGATGCCGATGCGGGCTCCCGGCTCGATCTCGTGGTCCATGACCATCGCCTTGACGGACTCGTAGACCCGGTCCGCCAGCACCACGCCCCGCGCCGTTCCCTCCGCGTTCACGCGCACCCCTTCCCGGGCGGCCGATCGTAGGGCACGTCATCGGCCCGGCAGCTGACGACGCACGAGGACCTTGGAATCCTATAGCTTCCAGTCGGACCGGCAAGGCCGGTGTGCGGGAAAGAAACCTGGAAAACATTGACAAGACTTCTGGTTCACCGAGTACTGTGCCGCCACAACAGACGCCATTTCCTATAGGTTTTGCGTCCGCCCGAGCGACCGAACCCATCAACGGAGGACCGACGAAATGACCGATCCGGCACCGATGCCGCGGTTCGTGA
Organism: Amycolatopsis sp. NPDC004368; assembly: GCF_053602515.1. NCBI lineage: Bacteria > Bacillati > Actinomycetota > Actinomycetes > Pseudonocardiales > Pseudonocardiaceae > Amycolatopsis > Amycolatopsis sp. NPDC004368. The sequence continues at coordinate 3,093 of NZ_JBSGDT010000040.1, forward strand.
AGGTGGTGGCCGTGCTCGGCGGGATGGCCGGGCTGCTCTACGGGTACGACTCGGGCGCGATCGCCACCGCGCTGCCGTTCGCCACCGAGCAGTTCGGACTGACCTCGACGCAGCAGGGCCTGGTCACCAGCCTCATCCTGCTCGGCGCGCTGCCCTCGATCGTTGCGGGCGCGGTCGCCGCGCGCCGGTTCGACCGCAGGCACCTGCTGATCGTGGCCGGCGTGATCTTCGTGCTCGGCTCGCTGGGCTGCGCGTTCGCCACGTCCGTTCCCCTGCTGCTGATCTCGCGGTTCGTGCTGGGGCTCGCGGTCGGCCTGGCCAACATGTTCGGCCTGATCTACCTCACCGAGCTCGCCCCGAAGCGCACGCGCGGCCTGCTCAGCGCGCTCTACCAGCTCAGCGTCAACGTCGGCATCCTCGTCGCGTACGGCGTGGGCGACGCCCTGCGCGACGCGGCCGCGTGGCAGTGGATGCTCGGCCTCGGCGCGGTGCCCGCCGTGTTCTTCTTCGTCGGGATGCTGCTCAGCCCGGCCAGCCCCCGCTGGCTGATGCTGCGCGGCCGCGACGCCGAAGCGCGCGCGGTTCTGCTGCGGCTGCGGTCCTCGACGGCCGAGGCCGACGCGGAGGCCGGCGAGATCCGCGACAGCCTCGGCAGGCAGGCGGTCGGCGTGCGCGAGCTGTACCGCCGCTACCGCCGCGCCGTCAACATCGGTCTGGTGCTGACGTTCTTCCAGGTCTTCACGGGTATCAACGCCGTTGTCTACTACGCGCCCACCGTGTTCGCCGGTGCGACCGGCCACTCCAGCGACACCGGCATCATCGCGAACTACTGCGTGGGCGGAGCACTCGTGCTGTCCACCGCGCTGTCGCTGCCGCTGGTCGACCGCGTCGGCCGGGTGAAGATGCTCGCGATCAGCTTCGCCGGGCAGGTGCCGCCGCTGGTGCTGTTGGCGCTGTTCCCGCACTCGTCGGCGCTCGACGTGGTGTGCGTCTTCGTGTTCACCTTCGCCTTCGGGTTCGGGCTGGGCCCGGTGTTCTGGCTCTATGTCCCGGAGATCCTGCCGCTGCGCGCCCGCGCCGTCGGGATGGGGCTGATCACGTTCACGCAGTACCTGTTCAACTTCCTCTTCTCGTTGACCTTCCCGGACCTGCTGGGGGCGCTGGGCTTCTGGGTGTTCGGGATCTACGCGGTGCTCTCGGCCGCGGGGCTGGTGTTCGTGCTGACCCGCGTGCCGGAGACAGCGAACCGGTCGCTGGAGGAGATCGAAGTGGGCTGGCGTGAGGAAAACCTCGAAGGAGCGCGCAGGTGAGCCGCATCAGCCACGTCGAGTGCCGGCTGGTGGACATCGAGCCGGAGACGCTGCGCACCGACGCGACGCAGACGTTCGTCCGCCAGGAGACCGTGCTCGTCACGATCACCACCGACGACGGCATGTCGGGCACGGGCTACTCGTACACCATCGGCACCGGTGGCTCGTCCGTGCTCGCGCTGCTTCGTGACCACCTCGCCGATCTGCTGCTGGGCCGCGACGCTCGCAACGTCGAGGCGCTCTGGGCGACGCTGTTCGGCGCGACCAAGGCGACCACGCACGGCGTGCTGACGGCGCTGGCGCTGGCCGCCGTCGACACCGCGCTGTGGGACCTGCGGTGCCTGCGTGCCGGGGAACCGTTGTGGCGCTTGGCCGGCGGTGCCCACGACCGGCTTCCGGTGTACGACACCGAGGGCGGCTGGCTGCAGCTGACCACCGACGAGCTGGTGGTCAACGCCCGCAAAGCCAAGGCGGCCGGGTTCCGCGGCGGCAAGCTGAAGGTCGGCAAGCCGACGTCGGCCGAGGACGCGGAGCGCCTGGCCGCGGTGCGCGCCGAGGTGGGCCCCGGCTGGGAGATCATGGTCGACGCCAACCAGTCGATGACCGCCGCCGAGGCCGTCCGCCGGGCCCGCACCTACGAGCCGCTGGACATCGCGTGGTTCGAAGAGCCGCTGCCCGCCGAGGATGTGGCCGGGCACGCGCGGCTGGCCCGGTCGACCGCGGTGCCGATCGCGGTCGGCGAGTCGATCTACAGCGCCGGCCACTTCGCGGAGTACCTGACCGCGGGCGCGGCGGGCGTCGTGCAGGTGGACGTGGCGCGGATCGGCGGGATCACGCCTTGGCTGAAGGTGGCGCACGCGGCGGAAGCGTTCAACGTCAAGGTCGCGCCGCACTTCCTGATGGAGCTGCACGCGAGCCTGGCGTGCGCGGTGCCGGCGGGGGCGTGGGTGGAACACATCCCGCAGCTGGGCGCGATCACCACGACGTCGCTCACCGTCGAGGACGGCTGCGTGCTGCCCCCGGAGACACCGGGCCTGGGCATCGGCTGGGACTGGGACGCGATCGAGCAGCTGCGGGTCGCGTAGCTCTCAGGCGACGGCGGAGCGGTTCCACCACAGCGCCGGGGCTCAGCCGGTGCTCTGGTCGACGTCGAGGGTGTGGCCGAGGCGCTGCTGCTTCGTCCGCAGGTAGCGCAGGTTGTGCGGCGTCGCGGTGGTGGGCAGGGTGACGCGGGCGACGATGTCCAGGCCGTGGTCGGCGAGGATCTGCGCGCCGACGCCGTAGGAGCGCGAGTCGACGGGCAGGCCTTGGGCCGTGTTGGTGCCGGCTGGGGCGGCTGCCCGAACGCCCGAGCAGGTGACCGAAGAACTCGGCGCGCGCAACGAAGCCGGTGTGGAAGGCATGATCTTCGGCCTCATCGACTACAACGAGGAGCTGAAGTACTTCGGCGACAACGTGCTCCCGCTGCTGAAGCAGGCCGGTCTGCGCCACTGAGACGCTGCGGGTGCGCCATCAGGGGGCGTCCGGTTCCGGGCGGGTGGCGGACCCGCCCGGAGCCGAACGCGTTTCCCCGCTTGCGAAAAGCGGCGGTAGGATCACCGGCCGCGATTTGCGAGGATGGGCGGTGTGACTGGCCCGGACGAGCTGGCGTCGACGCTGCGGGGCTGGCGGGAACGGCTGGTACCCGGCCGGGCCGGCCTGCCGGTGCACGGGCCTCGGCGGGCCCGGGGGCTGCGGCGCGAGGAGCTGGCCGTGCTGGCCGGGCTCTCGGTCGACCACGTCGTGCGGCTGGAACAGGGCCGGGCCGCGACGCCCGCGGTCCAGGTGTGCGTGGCGCTCGCGCGGGCGCTGCACCTGTCCGACGCCGAGCAGGAGCGGCTCTTCCGGATGGCGGGCCACGAGCTGGGCGGTGGCCGCGTGGGCCGGCTCGTGCCCGAGAGCACCCGGCGGCTGCTGGAGCGCCTCGACGACCACCCGATCGCCGTGCACGACGCGATGTGGACGCTCATCGCGTGGAACCGGCCGTGGGTCGGGCTGCTCGGCGAGCCCGCCGCGCGAGACGACGAGCGCAACGCCGTGTGGCGCCACTTCACCGGCAGCCCGGGCCGCACGGTGCTGACCCAGGCCGAGCGCGAGGACTACGAAGCCGCGCTGGTCGCGGACCTGCGGCTCGCGTACTCGCGCTACCCGCGGGACCCGGAGCTGGCGGCGCTGGTCGAGCGGATGAGCTCGCTCAGCGAGGGGTTCCGCACCCGGTGGGAAACCCCGGGCGCCGACGGCCTCTGCCGGCAGCCCGTCTGCCTGACCGTGGTCCACCCGGACGTCGGGCGGCTCGACCTCGACCGCGACGTGCTCGTCAGCCGCCACGGCGACCTGCGGATCGTTGTCTGCACGGCCCGGCCCGGCACCGAGTCGGCCGCGCGGCTGGCCTTGCTGGGCGCGCTCGAGTTCGAGTCGATGGCCCCGCCGGGTTGAGCAGCTCGGAGTGCTGGCTCAGGCTCGGGAGCCGGTTTCACGGTCGAGATCCGGTGCGGTGAACCCGCCGAGCTCGCGTTCCAGCAGCTCGGCCAGGCGCAGGGGCGTGCGGTCTTCGAACATCGGCCCGATCAGCTGGGCGCCGACCGGCAGGCCGGTGTCGTCGAGACCGGTGGGGACGACCGTGGCCGGGAGCCCGGGCAGCGTGGCGACGCCGGCCCACACGAGCTGGTCGCCGTAGGGGTGCTCGGCGCCGTCCACGAGGATTCGCCGCCGGTCCTGGTCGGGCGAGTGGTCGTGGGGGAACGCGGGGGTCGGCGAGGGCGGGCAGAGCACCACGTCGTACTCGGCGAACACCGCGCGCCAGGCGTGGCGGTGGCGTTCGCGCTCCAGGTCGGCCGCGAACCAGTCGCGGTGGCTGGCCCGGGTGCCGCGCACGCGGGCGGCGGCGAGGCTGTCGTCGCCCGGGGCCAGGTCCGCGAGCAGCTCGCCGGATCGGTCGTACAGCTCGGGCGGGTAGTTGGTGCCGAAGACGGCGAACAGCAGCCGCAGGTACAGGCGGGCCGACTCCGCGAGGTCGGGCACGAGCGCGCTGCCGCGGTCCACGCGGGCGCCCGCCGCCGTGAGCGCGTCGCCCACCCGGCCGATCCCGGCGCGCACACTCGCCGACGTGGGGATGTCCGGGTGCTCGTCGAGCACGAGCACCCGGAACTCGGCCAGGCGCTCGTGGCGCGCGGGCGGCAGGCGCAGCTCGTAGGCGACGCCCAGCGTGAGCGGATCGGGTTCGGCGAGCAGGTCGACCACTACGCGGAGGTCGGCGGCACTGCGCGCCATCGGACCGATCACCGCCAGGTCGATCTCGATCGGCAGCGCGGGGGTGGGCGGGGGCGTGTGGCCCCGCGAGGGGAGCAGGCGCAGTGTCGGTTTGTGCGCGTAGACGCCGCAGAAGTGCGCCGGGGTGCGCAGCGACCCGCCGATGTCCGAGCCGAGCGACAGCGCGCCGAACCCGGCGGCGAGCGCGGCTGCCGAACCACCGGACGAGCCGCCCGGCGAGCGGCCGAGGTCGAACGGGTTGGCGGTGGTGCCGTAGAGGTCGTTGTAGGACTGCAGGTCGCCCAGGGCGAGCGGCACGTTGGTCTTGCCGAGGAGCACGGCGCCCGCCGCCCTGAGCCGGGCGACGGGCAGCGCGTCCTGGGCCGGGACGAAGTCCGCGAACGGCGACAGCCCCCACGTCGTCGGCAGCCCGGCCACGTTGAACGACTCCTTGACCGTGATCGGCACCCCGAGCAGCGGGCCTTCGTGTCCGCGGGCGCGCGCGGCGTCGGCTTCGCGGGCGGCGGCGAGGGCGCGGTCGAAGTCGGGCACGCAGATCGCGTTCACGGCGCCGTCGTACTTCCCCATGCGCTCGATCGCCGACTCGGCGAGCTCGACGGCGGTGACCTCGCCCGCGCGCAGGGCCGCGGCGAGCTGTCCGGCCGAAAGCAGGTTCGGGTCCAATGCGGTCCTCCCGCGGCGTGGGCGTCCGGTGCCCGACGCTAGCGGGTTTCCGCCGGACTATCGTGGCTCGGCGGATCTCACGTTCCGGCGCGCCCGCGCGTCCACCCGGTGAGAGGCGAGAGAAGGGAGCGGGCACTTGGGCGTTCGGCACACGGTCACGGCGTCGCCGGTCGGCGACCTCACGCTGGTCGCCGACGGCGCGGCACTCGTGGGGATCTACTTCGAGGGCCACAAGCGCGAGCCCCGGCTGGCCGGCTTGGGGCCGCGCTCGGACGAGGGGTTCGCCGAGGTGGTCCGGCAGCTGGGGGAGTACTTCGCGGGCGAGCGGCGAGAGTTCGACGTCGAGCTGGCGCCACGCGGGTCCGAATTCGAGCGCAAGGTGTGGGGCCTGCTCACGAAGATCCCGTACGGCGAGAAGCGCACGTACGGCGAGCTCGCCGCGGAACTGGGCGACCCGGGTGCGGCTCAGGCCGTGGGCAACGCGAACGGCTGGAACCCGATCAGCATCGTCGTGCCGTGCCACCGCGTGGTCGGCGCGAACGGCGGGCTCACCGGGTACGCGGGTGGCATGGCCCGCAAGCGGTTCCTGCTGAGCCTGGAGGAACCGCCCGCCGAGGACGACGGCAGGCTGTTCTGAGCTCGCCCTCGGTCGAGCGGGTCGTCGACGAGTGATGGCCCTGCGCGCGGCCTCTCGCCGGGGTGAGCGGGTTGCCGCAGCGGAACACTATTTCACCGGCCGCCGCACGTGTTCGGCGGTGGATTCCCGGCCGGCCCGCGGTTTCCGCCGCGAAGTCGTGCTGCGGCTGAGCGAAATCCCGTACTGCCGGCGCCGGAATCGGCTGTGGGGAACCAGTTTTTCACCGACGGTCGCGCGTGAGCCCGTCGGCGGGGTCGAGGCCGAGGATGGCGAGCAGCAGCGCGCAGTCCTCGACGTCGGTGGCCTCCGAGGCGACCAGCCGGACCACGTGGCGGCGCTGCTCGGCCGGCAGGGTGTTGGCGGCGTGCAGGTCGTCGACGGACGGCACCGTCGTGCGCTTCACGACGGCCCGCCCGAGGTGGGTGTGTTCATCGTGCCCTCCGATGTTCCGGCCGCCGGAGCGACGTTTCCGAATGGGTGCGGGGGCTCCTCCAGCATATCGCGGTGGGCGGACACGACGGGGTGACCGACGGCGGAAACGGGACGGTGACACCGGTTTCCACCCCAGGAGATCCACTGTGGATCTCGGAATCGGACACGGACCGTGCCCGGTTGCTCGCACGAACCACCCGGGTGGCCGAACGACCGGCCCCCGGGAACGCGTTTACGCTGTTTGCTTCCGCCCTGGACCCCGGCGAAGGCCGAGGCTGTCAGGCGGGATTCGGGGTGACCGGCTGTGGTGGGGACGGGAAACGCTTGTCGGGACGGACAGACACGGGGTGGCTTCCCACCGGGGTGGCAGGTGCGCTACCGGTGCCGGGTGCACAGCTCCCGGGAGAATGGGCGTTCTCGGGAAAGCGCTTCCTCCGGGTCCGCGGTGTGGCGGGAGCTGTCGGGCACGGTTTCGGGCCGTAGCCTGCGAGACGAACACACCAGCACCACGTGGGTTCCCGTGCGGCCACGCGGTACCGCGGCCGACGCGCCCGTGAGCCTGGTGCGGGCCACCGACATCCTGGAAGCGCGCCCGCCCGCGGACCGATGATCCGGACCGATGATCCACTGAGGACGGTGCGACTGTTCGGGTGAAAATCCGAGAAACCGGACACGATGGGGTACATTGCGGGGCAAGGAGCGAACCCGCCCCGGACCCGGTGGTGCCGTCCTGGGGTCGGTGAAGGGTGGAGGCGGGATGACGAACGGACTCGAAGCGGAAACGACGGAGTTCGGTGCGGGGCGGCGGTTCGCCTACCTCGCCCGGGACGAGGACGGGCCGGTCACGGTCCGCACCGGAGTCGTTGCCGAAGACGGGGTGACGAACTCCGGGGACACGCTCGTGCCGATTGTGGACACTGAGATGGCGCCGGGGGCCTCGAAGCCGTCGAGCCGGCTCGTGGCGGTCACGGACGTGACCGAGACGGCGCCGGGTCGCAACCGCCACTCGGCCGGGAACCGCTTGCGTTCGTTGCCGTGGCGGGTTTTTCACGTCGGGCGCCATCGGCGCGCCTGAACGGGTTCAGCGTGCTGCGCCGGACCTGATGACAACCGCCGGTCCGGGCGGAGGTGCTTCCGCGGAGTCGTCGGGGGCTTCGCAGGCGACACCCGCCCGGGCCAGAGCGGTTGCCAGCTCAGGGTTTCCGGCGCGCACGCGGAATCGGCCGCCGGCGAGCGCGGCCGCCGTTCCCGGGCCGAGGGCGGTGCACGCGCTCAGGTCCACCACCACCTCGGCGGCCCGCAGGCCGAGTGCCCCGGACAGGTGCTCGGCCAGCACCGCGTCGCCCGCGGGGGTGAGCGGGCCGGTGACCTCGACGGTCACGATCCCGGCGCCGACCAGGGTGCGCACGTGCGAAATCCCGGGCCTGGCAACGGTTCGCGGTCCGTCTGTCGTCGTTCGGTCGTGCACGGACATCCCGTACCTCCCCATGGTGACCGGGGGCTGGGGTCCACATCGGTCCCAGTCTAACCGCACGATCGGGGCGTAGCCTCGGTTCGTGACCGGACCTCGGGTGATCACGGTTTTCCTGGTCGACGACCACGAGCTGGTGCGCCGCGGCGTGGCCGAGCTCGTGGAGGACGAGGAGGACCTCACGGTGGCGGGCCAGGCCGCCTCGGTCGCCGAGGCTCTGGCGCGGATTCCCGCCGTGCGTCCGGACGTGGCCGTGCTCGACGTCCGCCTGCCCGACGGCGACGGCGTGCACCTGTGCCGCGATCTGCGCGCGACGCTGCCCGGCCTGCGGTGCCTGATGCTCACGTCGTTCACCGACGAGCGCTCGATGGTCGACGCGGTGCTGGCCGGCGCCGATGGCTTTGTCATCAAGGACATCAAAGGACTCCAGCTCGTCGACGCCGTGCGCCGGGTCGCGGCGGGCCACAGCCTGCTCGACGACCGTGCGGTCGCCGCGCTCATGACGAAGCTGCGCGAGAGCACCCGCGGCCCCGGTCCGCTGGCCGAGCTCACCGAGCAGGAGCGCGTGCTGCTGGACCTCATCGGCAAAGGCCTCACGAACCGCCAGATCGCCGAGCGCATGTTCCTCGCGGAGAAGACGGTGAAGAACTACGTTTCCCGGCTGTTGGGCAAACTCGGCGTGGAACGCCGCACCCAGGCCGCCGTGCTCGTGACGGCGCTGCACGACGAGGAGCGCCGCCTCGGCGGGTGATCACGGCCAGCCGTGGGAGCGCGGGCGTTCGTCGCTCGTCACCACCTCGAGCTTGATGTGGGGGCGCGTGGGCAGCGGGGCGCCGTGGCCCAGGCGCAGCAGGACGTGGGGCCAGATCCCGCCGCCGAGGAGGCGGCGCAAGGCGCGGCGGCGCGGGGGAGTGAGCGCGTCGGACCAGTGGGCGGCCGACAGCCCGGCGGTGGCCGCCGTGACGAGGACACGTTGCACGGCCTGGCCGGCCTGCAGGTGCGCGAGCGGGGTGTCGTGCAGCGAGCCGACGACCACCAGCAGCCGTTCGGGCGACGGATCGAACGCGGGGGTGGCCTGGGCGGGGAACATGATCTCGCCGAGGAGCGGCAGCTGGGCGTCGCCGATGGTGGCGAGCCACGCGCGTTCGAGCTCCGCGGCCTTGCGCAGCTCGCGCTGGACCGCGGTGGGCACCAGGGCCGCGGTGAACGGGCCGTGGCTGCCGCGGTGCAGCCGGATGGCTTCGACGAGCCGCCGGTCGATCGGGGTCACCGGCTCCAGCCCGCGCGGGCGCACCACCGCCAGCAGATCGGGGCGCCCGGGGGCGGGCAGGAGCCGGACGTCGGGGTGGCAGCCCTGGGCCTTCACCGCGAGCCGGAGGTTGAGCAGCGCCGCGCCGCAGTCCAGCAACCGGGCGCGCTGGGAGCCCGGGCACGGGCCGGCGTAGAGCTCGATCGACGCGGGTGTGCAGCGGAACCGCCACGGCCGGGTGTCGCGCAGGGGCGGTGGGGTCGTCGCGACGAGCAGTACCGAGCGGACCTGATGTGCGCTCAGCCGCCCGACGGGTATGACTCCGGCCTTCATGGGCCACCTCCGCACCTCGGTCCGGTCCCACGCTGCGCCCGCGCCCGCGCCGGGCCTAGTGCCGAACGTCCCGCGTGGCGGGTCCAAGGGTCGCCGTTCACGGGTGACCCCAGGGCCGGATCCGTGTGCCACAGTGACGGAATGCCGGACGTCGACCGGGTTTCCGCGACCGCTCCGGCCGGGGACCGCGACCGGCTGGACGCGCTTCTCACGGCTGTGCTCGGGTTGTCGTCGGGACTCGAACTGGACGGCACTCTGCGCCGGGTCGTGGCGACCGCCGCCGATCTCGTCGACGCCCGCTACGGCGCACTCGCGTTGCTCGACGCCGACGGAACCACGACCCGCTTCGTCGTCACCGAGCTGGATCACCTCGACCCGGCGCCCGCGGCCGGCCGTTCGTCTCTCGCCGTCGCGCTGCGCGCCCGCGGGAAACTGCTGGGGCGCCTCTACCTCACCGGCAAGCGCACCGGTCCGGGCTTCACCGGCGACGACGAGCAAGCGCTTACCGCGCTGGCCGCGGCGGCGGGCATCGCCGTGGACAACGCGCGCCTGTACGAGGAAACCCGCAACCGCCAGCGGTGGCTGGAGGCCACGGGGGAGATCTCCGCCGCGCTGCTCGGCGGGACCGAGGCCGGCGAGGTGCTGGGCCTCATCGCGAGCCGCGTCGCCGGCCTCACCGGTGCTGTCGACGCGCTGATCGCCGTGCCCGACACCGAGGACTCGCTCGTGATCACGGTCTGCGCCGGCCCCGACGCCGACGCCCTGACCGGCCGCCGGATCCCCGTCGCCGGGTCGACGTCCGGCGCCGTGCTGCGCGACCACGTGCCGCGCAGCGTGTCCGGGCTCGCGGTGGACCTGGCCGACGGGCCGCGCGTGGATCTCGGGCCCGCGCTCGTGGTGCTACTGCGCTCGGGGGAGCCGACGGCCGGGGTGCTGCTGGCCGTGCGCGCGCCCGGTGCCGCGCGCTTCGCCGAGCAGGAACTGCAGATCGTGTCCGCGTTCGCCGACCAGGCCTCGCTCGCGCTGCGCGACGCCGCGAGCCAGGCCGCCCGCCGCGAGCTCGACGTGGTGACCGATCGCGACCGCATCGCGCGTGATCTGCACGACCACGTGGTGCAGCGGCTGTTCGCCGTCGGTCTGCAGATGCGCGACACCGTGCGCCGCGCCGGCAGCCCGGCCGTCGCGACGCGGCTGGGCCGCCATGTCGACCAGCTGCAGGAGGTCATCGAGGAGATCCGCAGCGCGATCTTCGCGCTGCACACCGCCCCGGGCCGCCGCCGCGGGCTGCGCGCCGCCCTGCAGCACGCCGTCACCGAGACCACGGGCGACTCCGCGATCCGCACCACCGTGCGGATGTCCGGTCCGTTGGAGCGGGTGCCGCCACACCTCGCCGAACACGCGGAAGCCGTGGTGCGCGAAGCCGTGAGCAACGTACTTCGGCACGCCCGTGCCACTGAGCTCGCCCTCACCGTGACTGTCGGCGACACCCTCGTCGTCGAGGTCTCCGACACCGGTGTCGGCCTGCCGCCCGGGGTGGCCCGCCGCGGGCTGCGCTACCTCGAGCAGCGCGCCACGGAATCCGGTGGGACTTTCCTCGTGGAGCGCCCGGCATCCGGCGGCAGCCGTCTCGTGTGGACGGTGCCCGTGGCCGAGGTGAAGGAGGTGCGACCGTGACCGCGCCCTATCCCGTCCGCGTCGAGGCCCGGCTGGACGAGCCGTTGTCGCGCTGGTTGTGGCTGGTGAAGTGGTTGCTGGCGCTGCCGCACCACCTCGTGCTGGCGGTGCTGTGGTTCGCTTACCCGTTCGTGGGGATCGCGGCGTTCTTCGCGATCCTCGTGACGGGCCGCTATCCGCGGTCGTTGTTCGAGTTCACCGTCGGCGTGCTGCGGTGGAGTTTCCGGGTGCAGTACTACTCTTCCGCGGCGCTCGGCACGGACCGGTACCCGCCGTTCACGTTCGGGGACGTACCCGAGTACCCGGCCCGGTTGCTGGTCGAGTACCCGCAGCGGCTCTCGCGCGGGCTCGTGCTGGTGAAGTGGTGGCTGCTCGCGTTGCCGCAGCTGATCATCGTGGCGCTGTTCGTGGGCGGCGGCACGTGGCTGTTCGCCCGCCAGGGCCGCTACGACTTCACGTGGGCGGCCGGCGGGCTCATCGGGATCCTGGTGCTGATCGCCGCGATCGTGTTGCTGTTCACGGGAAAATACCCGCGTCCGCTGTTCGACTTCGTGCTCGGGCTCGACCGCTGGGTGCTGCGGGTGGCCGCCTACGTGTCGCTGCTGACCGACCGGTACCCGCCGTTCCGGCTCGACCTGGGCGGCAGCGAACCGGGTGGGCCGGCACCGGGGCCGTCGAACCCGCCGCCGACCGGGGCGACGGGCGAAGCGCCGGCCGAGCCGTTCACCCCGCCCCCGAGCGCGCCGCGCACCGGCTGGACCGGTGCGCGCATCGCGGCTGCGGTGTGCGGCGCGGTGCTCGTGCTGATCTCGACCGGGCTCCTCTCGGGCGGCGGCGCGCTGATGTGGGCCGACCGCACCCAGCGCGACGCCGACGGCTACGTCTCCGGCTCGGCCCCGTTCGACACCGCGGGTTACGCGCTCGCGAGCGACCCGGTACAGCTGCACGGCCTGGGCACCGGTGGTCCCGACCTCGCCGGGATCGTCGGGGACACCCGGATCCGCGCGACCGCCGTCGATCCCGCGCGGGCGGTGTTCGTCGGCATCGCGCCGGCGGTGAGCGCGGCCGCGTACCTCGCCGGGGTGGAGCACACGACCGTCACCGACTTCGGCGACCGCCGTTCGGTCGACGTCGAGTACCCGGGTGGTGCGCTCGCCACCCCGCCGCAGCAGGCGGGGATCTGGACCGACCAGGCGTCGGGCCCCGGCACGCAGTCGGTCGCGTGGCCGGTCCGCGACGGTGACTGGACCGTGGTGGTGATGAACTCCGACGGCTCGCGCGGCGTCGCCGTGGACGCCGAGGCCGGGGCGACCGTGCCGGCGATCGGCCGGCTGTCGGTGCTGCTGGTCGTGGTGGGTGTCGTGTTCCTCGCCGGTGGGGTCGTGTGCATCTGGCTCGCCGCGCGCGGCGCGTCGGCGCGGCGGCCGGTTCCGGTCGGGGGGCGAGCACCGTGAGGCGCTCGGGCGACTGGTTCGCACGGATGTGGCACGCGCTGGTCCCGCGGCACGCGGTGGTGGTGCGGCCCTCGGACCGCTTCCAGGCGGTGGTGGTGGCCGCGTTCGCGGTGCTCGCGCTGCTGGCGGTGCCGGTGGCCGGTGTGCTCGGTTCGGACACCGCGGGCCGGCGCGCGGTCGAGGCCGCCGAGCAAGCGGCGAGCCGCCATCCCGTGACCGCGGTCCAGCTCGCCGACGGGCCGGTGCAGCAGGCCGTCGGTCCCGACGGTGTGCCGGCCGGGCCCCAGCCGCGTGAGGTCCGGTGGCGCCTGCCCGGCGGCGGCTTCCGCGTCGAGAAGGTCGACGTCGACCCGCTGACCCAGGCGGGGGACACCGTCGTGGTGTGGCTCGACCGGGCCGGGGAACCCGTGCCACCACCACTCGACCCGCGCACGGCCTCGGTCGAGGGCGCGATGATGGGATTCGGTGCGTGGGCCGGGTTCTGCGCAGTGCTCGGCCTGACCTACGCGGCGCTGGTCTTCGGGCTGGACCGCCGGCGGCTCAGGCGTTGGCAGCAGGAATGGACGAGCGAAACGGACCGCAGAACGCGGTCCTGAGGCAAACCGACCCGAGAAAGGCACGACCATGCTCACCATGACCCGATCGGCGAGTGCGGCGATCGACCGACTCACCGAGGCCCACCACGTCACCCGGCGCGGGGGCTTCCGCCTGGTCCTCGACGGGCCGCCCTGCGAGGGCGCCGCGGTCGAGGTCGAGGCGGCGCCGTGCCCCGGCACCGGCGACGACGTCGTCGTGTGCGACGGTTCGCAGCTGTTCCTCTCCCGCGCGGACCGGGAAGGGCTCACGGAGAAGGTCCTCGACGTGCGCGAGGACACCGAAGGCCACTACGAGTTCCTGATCGCGGACGCCCGGGGCTGACCGGTCACGGGTTCCGGTGCTCCGCCGGTGATTCCCGCCGCGCAGCGGGCTCGTCCGTCCCCTGTGGACCGTCCGCGCCCGGGCGCACGCGGACGCGGTCGATCATGCGCTGCGCCTCGGCCTCGGTGAACCGGCCCTGGCGCACGTAGCCGACGATGGCGGCGACGGTGCTCAGGTGCGGTTCGGCAATGCCCGTCAGATCGATGGAGTCCACGGCGGCCCCTCACTCCGCTGGTAGCCGCCGGGGGCAGGGGCGGATCCTTAGCACCTTACGCGCTGCCGCGGGGTTTGCATGGGGCCTTTCCGCGCAACGATTTCAGCACGCCCCGGCCGCCGCAATGGTGCCGTGGCCCGGGAAATCCGCGCCGACATGGGGAAAATCGGTGCGGACGAAGCGCTCCTGGCCGGGGACGTGAGAGAACTGCTGGGCCGTCGGCACGATCGGGTCAGTGCGGCCGGAGACCGGCCACGACGAGGTCCAGCAGGCGGGACGCGAGCTCGCGCTGGTCTTCGTGGCCCGCGATGAGCGTGACGCCGCCGATCGCCATCATCACGTCGTCGGCCGGCACGTCGGCGCGCAGGGTGCCGGCCTCGGCCGCCGCGGTCAGCATGCGGTCGATCGCCGCGCGCAGCAGGTCACGGCTGTGCGCGCGCAGCCCTTCGCGGGCCGCGAGGATGCCGGGCAGCGCCTCGGCCATGCCGTTCTTGGTGAGCATGTAGTCCACGAACCGGTCCATCCACGCGCGCAGGGCGGCGTCCGGCGCCTGCTCGGCGAGCAGCTCCGCCGCCGAGGCGGCCAGGCGTTCGGTCTCGCTGCGGTAGGTCGCCTCCACGAGGTCCTCCCGCGCGGGGAACCGCCGGTACAGCGTGGCTATGCCCACGCCGGCCTCCTTGGCGATGGCCTTGAGCGAGGTGTCCGCACCCTGGCGGGAAAACGCGCGCGCCGCGGCCTCGAGGATGCGGTCCTGGTTCTCCCGCGCGTCGGCCCGCAGCGACCGTCCGGTGTTCGTCACGCCACTCCCTTTCTCGAAGCGTGTCCTCAAAGCAGCGCTCGCTAAGTGGACCCGCATCCGGTTATAGTGTTAAGTGGAACCGGCTCCACATAGGAAGCCTAGCGGAGCGCAGAGAGGACAGCACCATGACGCATCGGGTGACCACGCCCTTCGGCGCGACGTCCACGGCGGCCGAGGTCGTCGCCGGCGTCGACCTGAGCGGCCGGCGCGCCGTCGTGACCGGGGCGGCGTCGGGGATCGGGGAGGAGACGGCCCGGGCCCTGGCCTCGGTGGGGGCGGAGGTCACGCTGGCCGTGCGCGACCTCGCGGCGGGGGAACGAGCGGCGGCGCGGATCGTGGCGAGCACGGGCAACGCGGCCGTGCGCGTGGCTGCGCTCGACCTGGCCGACCCGGCCTCGGTCGCCGGGTTCACCACGGCCTGGGAAGGGCCGCTGCACGTCATGGTGGCCAACGCCGGGGTGATGGCGACACCCGAGCGGCGCACCGCGCAGGGCTGGGAGCTCCAGTTCGCCACCAACCACCTCGGCCACTTCCAGCTCGCCACCGGCCTGCACGGCGCGCTCGCGGCGGCGGAGCGCGCGCGGGTGGTGGTGGTCAGCTCGGTCGGGCACGTCAACGGCGAGGTGCGCTTCGACGACGTCTCCTTCACCCACACGCCGTACGACCCATGGGCGGCCTACAGCCAGTCGAAGACGGCCAACGTGCTCTTCGCCGTGGAGGCGGCCCGGCGGTGGGCGGGCGACGGGATCGCGGTGAACGCGCTCAACCCGGGCCGCATCCGGTCGACGAACCTCAGCCGGCACCTGGCGAACCCGCCTGCCGCGTTCGATCCCTCCGGGGCGACCGGCGTGTCGGTGAAGGACATTCCGCAGGGCGCGGCCACCTCGGTGCTGCTCGCCGCGTCGCCGCTGGTTGAGGGTGTCACCGGGAAGTACTTCGAGGACTGTCGGGAGGCCGTGCGCCACACCGAGGGTGTGCGGCGTGGTGTCGCGGACTTCGCACTGGATCCGGAGAAGGCGCGGCGGCTGTGGATGTTGTCGGGCCGGTTGCTCGGTGAGGCCGGGTTTGTGGTCGGGTGAGGCCGGGTTGGTGGTCGGGTGACGTGGGTGCAGGGGTTCTGGTCGGGTGGGAAGGATCTACTGTGGACGGTGGTGTGGGCGTTGGGAGCCGGCGGTTGGGGTGGTGCTGGTTGCGGCGGGGAGTCAGCCGTGGTGGGTGGGTGGGGTGTGTGCGGTGGGTGTTGTGGGTGAGTGAGTGCGCTGAAATGGGAGTGTGCTGAAATGGGAGTGCGCTGAGGTGGAGTGCGCTGAGGTGGAGGGTGAGTGAGCACCCCGATTTTTGATTGTTTCTACGATTTTGGCCCTGTGTCAAGGCTGGAAAGACGCCTTGACACAGGGCCAAAATCGTGAAGAAGGGCGGGGATCGAGGTGCGGGGGTAGGGCTGGGCGTCACTCGGGTTGGGGTTGTCGGCCGCGGGTTTGGTGGGGTGGGGGGTTTTGCCGGCGGCAGGTGATCCGGTGGACTCGGGATCGGGTGCTCGCGTGTCGGCCGTGGTGCGTCGGTGGCTAGGTCGTTGCTGGTGTGGCCGGGGTGCTCGTGCCGCCGCATACGGACACCACGGCGCCGGCCGAGGTGGCCACCTGCGTGGCGGCCGTGCGTAGCGCCGTGACGTCGAGGGGTTGGGTCGTGAGCACGTCCTGCAGTTGCTGCAGCGACGTGCCGGCCACATCGAGGTCGGAGCGCGCTTCGGGGCCGAGGACGTCGCGGGCCGCGTCGAGGGAGGCGCGCAGGTCGCGGGCGGCGGTGGTCACGTCGTCGCGGCTCGCCTGTCCGGCGACGAGCGAGGCGGTCTCCGTCGCGAGGTTCTTGGCCGCCGTGGCGACGGCCGAGCACTCGGTCCGCAGCGCGCTCGTGGTGGTGCTCGGTGTGCTCGGCGAGGCCGGCGCCGAGGCGGGCGGCTGTCCACTTTGGTCGTTCGTGCAAGCGAGGACGACGGTGAGCACGCCGAGCAGCGCCACGATGGCCGCGGCGGCCCGCCGCACCGAGTGTCCGCTCATGTCGCCTCCTCGCGCGCGCCGATGGCCTCCCTGCCCACCATCGTCACGGCGGCGGCCACCGCCTCGCCTCGCCCGGCAGGGGTGAGGCGAGCGCGGCTCAGCGGAACGACAGCGACGCGGTTCGCTCCGGGTGGCCGGGGGAGTACGTGTAGATGATCGACCCCTGCGTCGCACCCGCGGCCACGGAGATCTTCCACGGCCGGAGGCGGTCGACGCGGAAATCCGCCTCGTAGCTCCACTTGTAGTCGAATTCGGTGCCGGCGGGCAGGGCTTCCCCGGCCTGCCAGATGCCGTGGACGACCAGGAAGTCGACGGGGCAGTTGACCCGGATCCGGGTGGCGCCGGCCGGGATGTCGAACGACAGGCTGCGGTTCGTTCCGGATGCCAGCTGCATGGTCCACTCCTCGTCGTCGCGGGCGCCGGGCGCGCCGGGGTGTGCGGGGTCGAAGGGGATCGGCCGCCGAATCAGCACCCGATCGGTGGTGATGCCGCCGACGCGCGGCTGGACGTTGTTGTCCTGCCAGCCGTGCACGAAGTCGCGGACCTCGGACGCACGACCGGCCTGGACGAAGTAGTCGGCGTGGCCCACCGCGGCGTCCATGGCGTCGGAGAAGCCGTACGCCCCGGTGCGGGCGCGGCCGAGGACCGAGGCTGCGCCGTCGAGGTAGGACCGCCACAACGCCGGGGTGATGGCCGGGGACCCGGGCTCGATGAACCAGCGGTCCGCGCAGAAGAAGATGACGCCGGGGAACCCGAGCAGGTTCGCACCGGCGAGAGCGCGCCGCGCGTACTCCTGACCGCGCGCGAACCCGCCCAGCGGATCGTTCGTCCCGACCTCGAAGTACATCGCGACACCGAGACCCGCGGCGCGGTGGTCGCTGTACTCGGCGGGGCTCGTGTGTTTGGTCGCGAGCCGTTCCGGCGCGTCGATGTACCGGATCACCCCGGTCGCGTGCTCGCCACTCGGGCCGACGGGCGCGGCCAGGATGTCGGCGGCGGGCAGTTTGCTGCTGCTGTAGTCGATCCACCAGGTGGCCATGGTTTTGTCCCCCTCGAAGCGGCTCCCATGATGGCCGAGCGCGCCCGTCTTCGTAAGGCGGCCATTCGGGTAAATCGGGCAGTCACCGAGCGCGACCACCGCCGGCGGCCGGCCGACTTCGGGTCCTCGCGGACCCGGCGGAGGTGTCTCGAAGCAACTGTCCGAAGTGGATGGTGCTGGTCGCCGAGGGAGGAAAGGCCGGAGACGGTACGTGCCCGGCCAAGGTGGCGCCTGTCGCGCGCATCGGAGCTGCTGGGCCGAGCCGCGTCGGCCGAAGGGGTGCTCGGGTCGTGGTGACGCGCCGCCGGTGGGTGGCGAATACGATGCGCTGGTGGAACTTCGCCAGCTGCGGTACTTCGTGGCCGTCGCCGAGGAGATGAACTTCGGACGGGCGGCGGAGCGGCTGCACATCGCCGGACCATCGCTGTCGCAGCAGATCAAGGCGCTCGAGCGGGACCTCGGGGTGCGGTTGTTCGACCGTGACCGGCGCTCGGTCGCGCTCACCGCGTCCGGCGAGGCGTTGCTGCCGGGAGCGCGCGCGGTCCTGGAAGCGGCCGAAGACCTGCGCCTGCGGGCCGCGGGTCTCACGGCCACCGAGGTCGTGCGGCTCGGGTACGTGAACTGGTTGCCGGCGGCCGTCGCCGAACGGACGGCGGGCGTCGCGCGCGTGCAGGTCGACGCGTGGGTGCTGCCCTCGCACGCGCAGGCCGGCCGGGTCACCGACGGCAGCATCGACGTGGCCGTGTGCTGGGTGCAGACGCCCGACCTGGCCGCCCAGGACCTGGCCGCGCGGCTGGTGGGCGCCGACGAGCTGTACGCCGTGGGCACGGGCACCGACCCGGCGCCGGTGGCGGCGAAGGACACGACCGTGCTGGTGGACTCCGACACCGTGAGCTGGTCGTCGTGGAACCTGTTCGCCGGCCAGTTCGCCCGGGCCACCGGGGCGTCGGTGGTCCGAACGGACGACAACGGCATCACCGGCCCCGCGTTCTTCGAGCACGTCCGTCGGCTGGGCCGGCCGGTGGTCAACTCGCCCAAGGGGCAGACCGCGGTCCTGCCCTCGGACCTGGTGCGCCGCCCGATCGTCGACCCCGTTCCCGTGTGGACGTGGTCGCTCGTCACCCGCCGGGACGACACGCGAGCGTCGGTCCACGCCGTGGTCGACGCGCTCACAACTGGCGTCGATCTGCCGGTGTTCGGAGCGGGCACCTGGTTGCCGTCGGGCGATCCGCACGCTCCCGGCGCGTAGGAGGTTCCGCCTCCCAGCTGGGACGCCGAGTCTCCTGGCACCGGCGCTCGGGCGTGAGTAGACCTGGACCTAGACAACCGGTCTACTACCAAAGGAAGAAATGAAGATGAGCACTGGTCAGAAGGTTGCCGTGGTCACGGGCGCTTCGCAGGGTTTCGGTGCGGGGATCGTCGCGGGGTACCGCAAGCTGGGCTGGTCCGTGGTGGCGACGGCGCGCTCGGTGCCGGCGGAGTCCGGTGACGCGGACCTGGTGAACGTGGCCGGGGACCTCACCGACCCGGCGACGGCGCAGCGGGTGATCGACACAGCGATCGAGCGCTTCGGCCGCGTCGACACGCTGGTCAACAACGCGGGTGTGTTCGACGCGAAGCCGTTCACCGACTTCACATTCGCTGACTTCGAGCGTCTGGTGTCGGTGAACCTGGCGGGCTGGTTCCACATCACGCACGTCGCCGTGCCGCAGATGCTGGCCCAGGGGAGCGGGCACCTCGTGCAGATCACCACGAGCCTGGTGGACCACCCGAACTCGAACGTCCCGGCGTCGGTGGCGATGCTGACCAAGGGTGGTCTGCAGGCGGTCACGAAGTCGCTCGCGATCGAGTACGCCGGCCGGGGGATCCGGGTGAACGCGGTCGCGCCGGGCATCCACAGGACCGCGCTCAACCCGCCCGAGACCTACGCCGAGCGCGCGGGCCTGCACCCGGTGAACCGGATGGGCGAGATCAGCGACATCGTCGACGGTGTGCTGTACCTGGAGAACGCACCGTTCGTCACAGGCGAGATCCTCAACGTCAACGGCGGCCAGAGCGCCGGTCACTGACGGCTTCTGACAGGAGATCGGCCATGGACTTCACCGGCATCGTCACCACGGTCCTCGACGGTTGGCAGCGCGCGGTCGACGAGCACCGCCCCGCGGACGTCGCGGCGTACTTCACCGAAGACGCCCTTTTCCAGGGCGCGCATCCCGGCTATTCGGTCGGCCGCAAGGGCGTCGAGGACTACTACGCCGAGCAGCCGATCGGGCTGAAGGTCCGGTACGAGATCAAGGAACTCCGCCCGCTGGCCGACGGGGTGCTGTCGGCCTACGTCGATCCGGTGTTCACCCGGCCCGACGGTGCGGCGTGGCGGTTCCACCTCACGGTGATCCTGGACCGGCAGCCGGACGCCGGCTGGTTGATCAGCCACTACCACGTGTCGCGCATCGAGGAGACCCACTAGGTCGGACGGGAGTGGACTGTCCGAATCGGACAGTCCACTCCCGTCACTTCGGGAGCGCGGCCGCGGCGTCGGCGACACCCGCGCCGACGAGCGCGAGGCAGTTCGGCCACATCGCGTCGAGGTGGCCGGTGTCGTTGTAGAGCTTCGCGAGCAGCACCTGGCCCTCCAGCTGCGCGACGACGGCCCGCGCGGCCTCGGCGGCATCCGTGACGAGCGCGTCGCCCCGTGCGATCGCGTCCTCGATCACGGCCTGCACCATGCTGGCCTGCTTCGCGAAGATCTCCTGCAGTGCCAGGCGAATCGATTCGGTCTGGTTGCTCAGCTCCAGGCTCAGGTTGCCGAACAGGCAGCCCGACACCGTGCCGCACGTGGCCTGGCTCGCGCGCTGCGCCGCCGCCGTGGCCTCGAACAGCTTGCGCAGCTTCGGCAACGGCGCACCCGGCCCGGTCAACGCGCCGGCCCACGCCTGCTCCTGCTCGCGCCACTCCTCGGCGATCACCGCGAGGGCGAGGGCTTCCTTCGACTCGAAGAAGTAGTAGAAACTCCCTTTGGGCACACCCGCCGTCTTGCAGATCTCGGCCACGCCCAGCGCGGCGTACCCCCGTTGCTCGACGAGCCCCCGCCCGGCCGCGAGGATCCGCTCCTTGGCGTCACTGGTCCTGCCCATGCCTAAAGTGTACGACCGGTCGTCTACTGCCGGTCTGGCTCGCCGCGACCGAATCGGTCACCACACCAGCGCGGCCCGCCCGAAGAAGGACCCCGACCGGATCCGCTCGTGCACGGCGGGCACCTCGTCCGGTCCGACCACCTCGCTGACCAGGGGCCGGACCCGGCCGGAGGTGACCAGTGCGGCGGCCAGCCCGACCTCGGCCCGCGACGCGTACCGGCAGCCGAGCACGGCGAGCTGGGACAGGACGAGCTCGCGCGACGAGACCGTGAAGTCCTCGTCGCGCATCGAGGTCAGGCACATCAGCGATCCGTTCTTCGCCAGGTGGTCGAGCGCCCAGCGCTGGGCGGGCGCCCGGCCGTAGAGGTCGATCACCACGTCGGCCTGCCCGCCCCAGGAGGGCGGCAGCGCGACGGCGCCGAAGTCGGACGAGTCGACCGCGGGTACCCCCAGCTCGCTCTCGAGGAACTCGAGCTTCTCCGCCACCACGTCCAGCCCCACCACCTCGGCCCCGTACGCCCGCGCCACCTGGACCATGTGCAGCCCGACCCCACCGCCGGCCGCGAGCACCGCGACCCGCGTGCGAGGCCCCAGCTCCGCGCGGCGCGCGATGTGCACCGGGGTCGCGATGGCGTCGGCGATCGTCGTCGCGGCCACCGCGTCCACCTCGGCGGGGACCTCGACCGCGTTGAGCACCGGCAGCACCGCGTACTCCGCGTACCCGCCGTCGATCGCGACGCCGACGTTGCCGCCGAAGTTCACGCACGTGGAGTCCCGCCCGGCCAGGCATTCGGGGCACACCCCGCACACGAGGTAGAAGTACGCCATCACCCGCCGGCCCACCAGCGCCGGGTCGGCGCCGGGGCCCACGGCTTCGACGATTCCCACCAGCTCGTGCCCGGGCACGCGGGGCAGGTGCGTCTCGTCGGCGCCGAGCTGTCCGTTCACGCACTGCAGCACCGTCACCCCGATGCCGCACGCCTCGACCCGCACGAGCACCTCGCCCCGTGACGGTTCGGGTTCATCGAGCACGCCCGGTTCGAGGGCGCCGCCCCACGTCGAGATCCGCAACGCTCGCACTCGTCCTCCTCGCCGCACCCGGCCACCGCGCCGACCGGCGGCGGACCGGCGCCGACGCTACTGCAATCGTTCGCAGAAAGCGACCGGCTGCCGGCCGTTCTGGGGGAAGCCGAGGTTGGCGTCCACCGGGCCGAGGAACAACACCTCGACGCCGTCGGTCGCGGCGATGGACGTCGACATCGCGCGGTGCGCCGAAGGTTTCGATCTGGATGACGCCGACGAGCAGTGGTCAACCGGAGGCGAGTTTTCTTGAGCTGCGGCGACCCGCGCCGCTACGGTTTGAAGACGATCTTCAGGCCCTCGCCCGCCCGCGCCAGCGAGATGCCCTTGTGGATGTCCGCCAGCGGGAGCACGTGGCTCACCACCCGCTCGAGCGGGAGCTTGCCGCTCTGGATGAGGTCCAGGGACTCGCGCATGGTGTAGCGCATGAGGAACGTGCCGAGGATGCGCAGCTCCTTGATCGTCACGGTCATGGCGGACAGGTTCGCGCGGTAGCTGCTGTCGATGCCCATGACGACGATTCGCGCTTGGTCGGCCGCGACGTCGATCGCGGTGTCGAGTTGCGACCCGACGGCCTCGACCACGAGCGTCGCGCCGCGGCCGGCGGTGGCGGCCGCCACTTCTTCCCGTACGTCGACCTCGGTCGGGTCGAGCACCAGATCCGCACCGGCCTGTTTCGCGACCTGGGCACGGTTCACGGCCGGTTCGACCAGGATGACCTGCTCCACTCCGAAGTGCTTGAGCGCGATCACGGTGAGCAGGCCCATCGGCCCGCCGCCCAGCACGACCGCGCGGTCGCCGACCACGACGCCGGCCTTGGTGATTCCATTGAGGACACAGCCGAGCGGTTCGGCGAGCACGAGGTGCTCGTAGGGCACGTCGGCGCTCACGGGGTAGGCGAAGTACGAGGGCACCTTGACGTAGGCGGCCATCCCGCCGTCCCAGAAGAAGCCCGGGGTGTTCGGCCAAGGGATGTCGAGGTGCGGGTTGTCGAACAACGGCTCGCAGAAGTTGCCGTGCCCGTCCCGGCACGGCCCGCAGCGCCCGCACGGCGGGTTCTGGTCCACCGCCACGCGATCGCCCACCGACAGCCCGCGGGCCAGCGGGCCGGCCGCGGCGATCTCGCCGCAGAACTCGTGCCCGAAGACCACGCCGGGCAGCCCGGGGTGGGTCGGCGGTGTGTGCAGGGCGTGCAGGTCCGACCCGCAGATGCCGACGGCGCCGACCTTGATGATGATGTCGTCGGGCTCGGTGAGCACGGGGACCGCGTGCTGCTCCAGCGACAGCACTCCCTCGCCCCGGAAGATCACGGCGGGCATCGTGTCGGGCAGGGGGTCGGTCATGGTCGCTCCTCCGCTGGTCGGGTCGGCCGCCGTCAGATGCGGGTGGCGGCGAGGTCCACGACGTTCCAGCCGCGCGCGCGGTCGCCGAACGCGCGGTGCCCGTCGGCGGTGACGGTCACGGTGTCCTCGAGCTTGATGAACCCGCGCCGGGGGTGCAGCATCGTCGTTTCGAGCGAGAGGACCATCCCGGCCGCCAGTGCGCGAGGACCGTCGTAGTTGGGGTACGGCACCGGCCCGGTCGAGGTGAGCCGTGGTGCCTCGTGGCTGATCAGTCCCATGCCGTGGGCGACGAAGGTGGTCACGGCATGGTGGGGGCTCGTGGCCAGCACCTCGGTCGCCCGGTCGAAGATCGCCTGCCCCACCACGCCGTCCGCGATCGGTTGCCGCGCGGCCAGCTGGATCGCTTCGACCTCCGCCAGCAGGTCCTGCAGTTCGGCGTCGGGTTCGCCGAGCACCGCCATGCGGGCGAGGTCGCCGATGTAGCCGCCGACGTTGCCGCCGGAGTCCAGGCACAGCACCTCACCGGGAGCCCAGCGCGCCTTCGACGGCGCGCGGTTGTGGCTGGCGCCCATACTGACCAGGCAGTACTCGAAGGTCATGCCGAGGCGCGTCTGTTCCTGGCGCAGGGTTTGCACGATCTCGTGTTTCGTGGATCCCGCCCCGTGCGCGTCGAAGGTCGCCCGCATCGAGTCCACGATGGCGCCGGAGGCTTCTTCGAGCAGCTTCAGCTCGTCGAGCCGTTTCACCGCGCGGAGGCGTTCCAGCACGAACTGGCCGTCGCGCAACGTCAGTGCTGGTTCGACCGCCAGCCGCTGGTAGGCCTCCACCGGCAGGAACGACCCCTCGATGCCGACCACGGCCGGCCCGGGCAGCACCTGGCGCAGGTGGGCGATGCCGACCTCGATGGCGTCCTGGGCGCGCCAGGTGCTGGTGTCCACATCGGACACCCACACCGGGTCGTTCTCCAGCTGCCACGATTCCA
Source organism: Amycolatopsis sp. NPDC004368 (assembly GCF_053602515.1). Lineage (NCBI taxonomy): Bacteria > Bacillati > Actinomycetota > Actinomycetes > Pseudonocardiales > Pseudonocardiaceae > Amycolatopsis > Amycolatopsis sp. NPDC004368. The sequence continues at coordinate 27,191 of NZ_JBSGDT010000040.1, forward strand.
TCGGGTTGCCGATGTAGCAGGTCGCGTCGACCTTGCCGCGCACGTACACCAGGACCGGGAGATAGCGGCTGACCCCGATGGCGTCCATGTAGTCGAAGAAGAAGAACCGGTGCCCGCCCAGCAGGTACTGCACGTTGTGCTTCGAGGTCACCAGCAGCGCGTCGAGCCCGGACTGCTCCATGAGTTCGTCGAGCTGCCGGTGATCAAAAGGGGGGTTCACGAAGACCTCCTGCCGTGGACGTGGTGGGGATCAGGCCTGGGCGACCGAGAGCCGGCGCTGGTTGAACGCGTCCAGCAGCACGGCGACGAGGATCAGCGCGCCTTGGATGAACTGCACCCAGAACGGGCTCACGTCGAGCAGCGTCAGCCCGTTGTTGATGACCCCGATGAGCAGGACCCCGATGAGCGTGCCGACCATGCTGCCCTTGCCACCGAAAAGACTCGTGCCGCCGATCACCACCGCGGCGATCACCTGCAGCTCCAGGCCGGTGCCCGCGATGGGCGTGGCGGCCCCGAGCCGGCCCACCAGCACCAGCGCGGCGAGCCCCGCGCACACGCCGGCGATCAGGTAGGCGTACAGGAGCACCCGCTTGTCGGGGATCCCGCTCAGCCGTGCGGCCTGGCGGTTGCCGCCGACCGCGTAGATCTGGTGCCCGAGGGCGGTGCGCGACAGGACGAGGTGCCCGAGCAGGAACATCCCGGCGAGCAGGAACACCGGGACGGGAACCGCGCCGACCATGCCGCCCCCCAGCCAGGTGAGCCCCTCGGGCAGCCCGTACACGGTCTGGCCCTGGCTCAGCTGCAAGGTCAGCCCCCGGGCCATCCCGAGCACGGCGAGGGTCACGATGAACGGTGCCAACCGCAGCCAGGCCACGGAAATCCCGTTGAACGCGCCGATCGCGGCGGCGACCACGAGGCAGGCCACGACACCGAGGAACCCGGTCGTCCCGCCGTCGACCAGCTGTGCGGCGATCATGCCGGACAGTGCGATGTTGGAGCCGACCGACAGGTCGATGCCGCCGGTGATGATCACCAGCGTCGCGCCGACGGCGGCGATGCCCACCACCGTGGACTGGGTGAGGATGTTGGTGAGGTTGCGGCTGGCGAGGAAGTTGTCGGACAGCAGCGCCATCGCCACGCAGACCAGTACCAGGGCGACGATGATCGGGGTCCGGGGATGCCCGGCCATCCGCCGCAGCACGGACGACGGGGGTGGGTGGGGCCGGCGGGTCTGTTCCGCCTTCTCCGTCGTGATCACCATGGTGGCCTTCCGTTTCTCACAAGGCGAGTCGGGGGAGTCAGCCGGCGGCGGCCAGCCGGAGCACGCGTTCCCGGTCGAATTCGGCTCGGTGCAGTTCGCCGACCACCCGCCCGGCGCGAAGGACGTAGACGCGGTCGGCCATGGCGAGGACCTCGTCGGTGTCGGAACTGGTCAGCAGCACCGCGGCGCCGGACTCGGCCAGCGTCAGCACGTGTTCGTGGATGCCGGCCTTCGCGCCGACGTCGACCCCGCGGGTCGGGTCGTCGAGCAGTAGCACCTTGGGCGTGTGCGAGGCCGCCCGCGCGAGGACGATCTTCTGCTGGTTGCCGCCCGAAAGTTTGCCGGCGGCTTGGCGGGGATCGCGGGTCTTCACGTCGAATCGGGCGATGGCGTCGCGGGCGAGGCGTTCCTGCCGGCCGCGGCGCACCCAGCCGATCCGGCTGAACGAGCGGTACACCCCGTAGGTCAGGTTGTCCACAACGGACGCGTCGAGGACCAGGCCTTCGGCCTTGCGGTCCTCCGGCGCGTAGATCACGCCCCGGTTCACCACGTCGTGTGCCCGCGCGGGAAGGGGATGGCCGTCCACTTCGACGTTCCCGCGTGAGCGCGCCGACAGGCCCGCGACCGCCTTGAGCAGTTCGGTGCGCCCGGCGCCGGCGAGACCGACCAGGCCCACGATTTCACCGGACTTCACCCGCAACGTCGCCCGTTTCACGCCGGGCGCGTCGAGATCGCGGACCCGCAGCCGGTCGGCGCCTCGGGCCCGGTCCCGCCAGGGGTAGGCGTGGGCCATGTCCTTGGCGAGCATCGCCCGCACGAGCCCGGGCTCGTCCCACTCGTCGGCCGGCCCGGTGGCGACGAGCTCACCGTCGCGCAGCACCGCGATCGTGTCGGCGATCTCGAACAGCTCATCCAGGTGGTGGCTGACGTACAGGATGGTGATCTCCTGCTCGCGCAACGACTTGATCGTGTCCAGCAGGGCCCGGGTGTCCCGTTCGGACAGTGCCGAGGTCGGTTCGTCGAACACCAGCACGCTCGCGTCCCGCGCGAGACACCGCGCGATCTCGACGAGCTGCCGCTGGGCGAGCGAAAGCTGCCGCACGGGCCGGTCCAGCGGCAGGCCGGTCAGCCCCACGCGGTCGAGTGCCGCCCGGGCGGCCCGTTTGGCCTCGGTTCGCCGCACCACGCCCAGGCGCGTCGGCTGGCGGCCGAGCCCGAGGTTGTCGAGCAGGCTCATGTCCGGGACGTCGGTCAGCTCCTGGTAGATCACGCTCACGCCCGCGTCGATCACCGCGCCGGGCGAGCCGGGCACGTCCCGGCCGTGGAGCAGGATCTGTCCCGAATCCGCCTTCTCCGCCCCGGACAGGAGCTTGATGATGGTGGACTTGCCCGCCCCGTTCTCGCCGGCGAGCGCGGTGACGGTGCCCGGCGCCAGCTTCAAGGACACCTCGTGCAGAGCCCGGATGCCGGGGTAGGACTTCGACACGCCGCGGAACTCCACCGCCACGGCGTCGTCAGACCTCATCGGCCCAGATCCCGTAGCTCTTGATCTCGGGCGAGCCGATGTTCTCCTGGGTGATCGTCGCCGAGGGCCAGTCGATCTGCTTCGGCACGGTCTTGTGCGCCTCGAGGTCGGCAACGGTGTCCACGGCCCGTTCCATCATCTTGATCGGGTTCTGGCTGATGCTGGCGTCCTGCACGCCGGCGCGCACGTCCGCGATGGCCGGCTTGGAGCCGTCCACACCGATCACGACGATGTGCCCGGGGTCGCCGACCGGCTTGAACCGGCCCTGTGCCTTGATCGCCGCCGACGCCCCGACGGCCTCGGCGTCGTTGGCCGCGAACACCGCGTCGATCTGCGGGTTCGCCTGGAGGATGTCCACCATCAGCGCGTTGGACTTGGCGGTGTCGTACCCGCCGTCCTGAGCCGCCGCCACCCGCAGGCCGGGGTAGCGGGCCAGCTGCTGCCGGAACCCTTGTTCGCGCCGCGTTGCGGACGGCGTGCCGAGGATGCCCTGGATGTCGACGACCGCTCCGGTCGCCGAGCCCTTGTGGGCAGTCAGCTCCGCGGCGATCTTGTCGACCGCGTCGCGGCCGGCCTTGACGTCGTCGATGGTGATCGTCGCGGTGATCGGCGGGATCACGCTGTCGGCGATGGAGATGACCGGCACCTTCGCGGCGTTCGCCGCTGCCACGGCCGGTGCGATGGCCTTGCCGTCGGCCGGCGTGAGGAGGATGTAGTCCACGCCCCGGCTGATCAGGTTCTGGATGTCGGCGACCTGCTGCGCGGCGTCGCCGTTGGAGTTGGTGGTGACGAGCTCGTACCGGTGCTTTTTCGTCCCGGCTTCCAGGCCCATCTGCATTCCGGCGAAGAACGGGTTCGACAGCGTGTAGGTCGAGTAGCCGACCGTGACGCCGGACGAGCCACCGGAGGAGCCGCCGGTGGCGCCGTCGCACGCGACCAGACCGGCAGCGACGGCCAGAACGCTCAGCACCGTCGCCGCGAGGGAACGAAGGGTTCGCATCCGGTCTCCTTTGCCGAGAGGTTTCCGCGCCACTCCGATCGACTTTCGACCGGTTACCGAGAGCGTCTGGCAGCCGTGGCGACGGGCGCCTGTCGCCTGTCGACCAATTACGCTAGAGTCGTACCCGGAAGGTGTCAATGCACCTGACAGGTGTGCTCGGTGTACTCGCCCCGAAACTGCGGCGACGCCGGTGATACCTGGGGGTGGACGGGAGGGTGCACATGAGTGAGCCGACAGTGCAGTGGGATTCGATGCGCGTCGACGAGAACGCGCCGAAGCGGGCGCCTTCACTGGCGGATCAGACGTACGCCACGTTGAAGCGCTGGGTAGTGTCCGGTGAGCTCGAACCCGGTTCCGTGCTCAGTGAAAACGATCTCGCCCGGCGATTTTCCATCAGCCGTTCCCCGTTGCGGGAGGCGATCCGCCGGTTGCAGGACGAGGGTCTGCTGGACGTCTCGGGACCGCGCGGGTTCACGGTTCCGGCGCTGTCGGTGGAATTGCTCAGGCAGGTTTACACGGTGCGCCGGGCGCTCGAGGTGGCCGCGGCCGAGACGGCCACCCGGATCCCGGCCGATGACCTGGCCGCCATGCGCGAACGCATGGACCGGATCGGCGACGCGATCGGCCACGGTGACCTCGAACCGTTCAACATCGCCGACTTCGACTTCCACGACCTGTTCGTGCTCAACTGCGGAAACCCGTTGCTCATCAACCACATCCACCGGTTGCGCGGGCACATCCAGCGCACCATCAATTGGGCCGGCCAGTTCCACGAGCACACGGAGCTGGCCTACAAGGAGCACCGGGCGATCCTCGAGGCCATGGAAGCGGGCGACACGCGGGCGATGGGTGAAGCCGTCGACACCCACATCCGCAACGTGATGGAGCGCCTGATCGACAAGCTCGACCCCGCTCGGGAGGCCGTGGCCACTGACTGAAGGGGATCTCCCGCCATGCCGAACCCCGATGCTCTGCTGAGCACGTGCTGGACCTCGGCGGGTGATGTGATGCCGCTGCGCAACGGCGACCTGAGCCCGTTCGACGTCCGCGACCGGGTCGCGGCCGCCGCCGGGGCGGGGTTCGCCGGGTTCGGGATCACGCGCACCGACCTCGTCGCGGTGCGCGACGGCATCGGCTTTCCCGCTCTCGCCGGGGAGTTCGAGCGGCACGGCATCACGACCGTCGAGGTGGAATACCTCGACGACTGGTGGTGCTCGGGCGAGCGGCGCTGGCGGTCGGACGTGGTGCGCGCCGATCTCCTGCACGCGGCCGAGGTCTTGGGCGCTTCGCACATCAAGGCCGGCGCCGGGCAGACCGGGGACACCGTCGAGCCGGACGTGCTGCGGGAGGAGTTCGCCGCCCTGGCGCGCGAAGCCGCGGCAGTCGGCACGCGGATCGCCCTGGAGCCCGCGGCTTTCTCGATGATGACCACGATCGAGCCCGCCGCCCGGCTGGTCCGCGAGGTGGCACACCCGGCGGGGGGTCTGCTCGTGGACATCTGGCACATCCACCGCAGCGGGATGTCCTATGAGGACCTGGAGCGAATCCTGCCGCCGGAGTACGTCTTCGCCGTCGAGCTCGACGACGGGTACCGCGAGGTGACCGGAACCCTGTTCGAGGACACCTTCGACAACCGGCTCTACTGCGGCGAGGGGGACTTCGACGTCGCTTCCTTCGTGAAGTCGCTGCGGCGCCTCGGTTTCACGGGTCCGTGGGGTGTGGAGATGATGTCGCGCGAGCACCGCACGCTCGACGTGCGCACCGCGACCCGGCGGGCCGCGGCGGCCGCCGCCGAGCTCCTGGCGTCCGCCCGATGAAGGCCGGCTCGGCCCGTCATTCCCGTTCGACGGTCCGCAAAGGACGCCTCGGAGCCGACCGCCGGAAGCCCCGCCTCCCGTGGCGAGGGGCGGGGCTGCCGACGTCTGCGGCGGAATCAGGGAGCGACGTGGTACCGGCTGGTGATCGCGACGCGGTTGAAGGAGTTCATCACCACGGCGAGCCACGCGACCGCCGAGATCTGGTCCTCGGTGAGGTCGGCCGCGGCGGCCTCGTACTCCTCGTCGGGCACGTGGCCGTCCGCCACCTGCGCGATCGCCTCGGTCAGGCGCAGCGCGGCGCGTTCCGTGGCGGAGAAGTACCCGGTCTCCTCCCACGCGGGCAGCACGGCGATGCGGTCGGGGTTCTCACCCTTCTTGAGGGCGTCACCGGTGTGCATGCGCAGGCAGAACGCACAGCCGTTGATCTGCGAGGTGCGCATCTTCAGCAGCTCGAGCAGGAGCGGGTCGAGGCCCGCCGCGACGGCGCTGTTCTCGACCTCGGTCGACAAGGCGATGAGGGTCTTGTAGGCGGCCGGGTGCTGCTTGTCGATGCGGACGCGCTGCGTGTTCGTCACGTGTTCCTTCGTTTCGTTCGGTGGCCTCGCTTGCACCAGGCCGTCGGGCTCGGTTCCCCAGGGAGACGAGACAGCGCGGCCGGGTGTGACCGCTCAGACGTGGGAAAGTTTGTCCGGGTTGACCACCCGGCGGTACGCGGAGATCAGCCCGTCGGTGATCTGCACCGTGTCGACGGAGTAGACGCGGCCCTCGCGGTGGCACACGAGGGCGAGCTCGCCGCCGACCTCGGCGAACTCGATGCGGTCCGGGCGCCACAGGTGCGACACCCGCACCATCACCTCGGCCACGCGCCGCCCACCGTGGATGACCTTGCGCGCCGCGGAGACCTTGCCGCCGCCGTCGGTGACGTAGACGGCGTCCGGGTGCAGGAGCCGGACGAGCCCGGTGAGATCACCGGACTCGTACGCGGCGCGGAAGGTCGCCAGCAGCCGTTCGCGTTCCGCCTTCGGCGCCGGTGGAGCGGACTCCTTCGCCTGGGCCACCCGTCGTCGCGCGCGCGAGGCGAGCTGGCGGGCGGCGGGCACGGCGACGTCCAGCACCTCGGCGATCCGGCCGAACGCGAGCTCGAACACGTCGTGCAGCACGAAGGCGACCCGCTCCGGCGGGCTCAGCTCCTCCATGATCAGCAGCATCGCCGCGCTCACGGACTCGTCGACGAGCACCGGCTCCGAGGCGTCCGGCCCCGTCAGCAACGGCTCCGGCAGCCACGGCCCGACGTAGGACTCCCGGCGTGACCGCGCGCTCTTGAGGATGTCGTACGAGCGCCGCGCGGCGACCGTGACCAACCAGGCGCGCAGGTCGTCGACCTCCTCCAGGTTCGCTCCGGCCGCCCGCAGCCACACGTCCTGGGCCACGTCCTCGGCGTCGGCCACGCTCCCCAGCAGCCGGTAGGCCACCCCGAACACCGCGGGCCGATGCTTCTCCCACTCGGCACCGAGCGTGTCCTGCTGCCCGGCCGTTCGGGGCGCCTGCCCGTCACCCATGCGAATCGCATCCTCCTCCGACGTGTGCCTGAAGCGTACCCATCCGGCCCGTTCCCGCCTGGCGGAACACGGTCGGCACGCTGCCGGGGAGGACACGGGCGGCGGTCAGTGCGGATCGTCGACCTTGAGCGGGTCCCCGGTGAACGAGTACGAGGAGACGAAGACCGTCTCCTCGTACTCGTTCACCGGCGCGGCGAGCAAATCCTGCTCGGCCAGATCTGATGCCGGCCGCCGAACTCACCCTGTGGCACATGTGAGCCGTCCGCGAGGCCGCCCGGTGCGGCAGTTTCACGACGGCCGCGCGGCACCTGTTCGTCTCCCAGTCGTCCCTCACCCGCCTCGTCAAGGAAGCCGAGCGGATCGTGGGGGCGCGGCTGCTCGACCGGACGTCGCGCGCCGGTCATGCGCCGGTTCGGCGAGCCGGACGAGGTCAGCAGCGCTGTCGCCTACCTCCTCTCGCAGGAGGCGTCGTTCTTCACCGGGCAGACCCTGTCCCCCAACGGGGGCGGAGTCATGCTCTGAACCGCCCCAGCTGAGGCCCCGCCCCGCCCCGCCTCCCGGCCGAAAGGGACAACGTTGTCCAGCACCGCACCCGTCCGCGTCGAGGACAGAACGTCCTCGGTGCGCCGAGTCGCCCTCGCCGGCGGCATCGGAACCTTGATCGAATACTACGACTTCGCGCTGTACGGCTATCTCGCCGTCGTGATCGCGCCGATCTTCTTCCCCGGAAGTGACCCGACGGCGGGGTTGCTGTCGACCCTCGCCGTGTTCGCCTTGGCCTACGTCATCCGCCCGCTGGGTGGCATCGCGTTCGGTCACGTCGGTGACCGGTTCGGCCGGCGCACCGCCCTGCTGGTGACGGTGGTCGGCATCGGGCTGGCCAACACCGCGGTCGGGCTCCTGCCCACGTTCGCCGCCGCCGGGGTCGCGGCAACGCTGCTGCTCGTCCTCGTCCGGTGCGCCCAGGGCTTCTTCGCCGGCGGCGAGGTCGGGGGAGCGGCCACGATCATCTCGGAAGCCGCTCCGCCGGGGCGCAAGGGCAAGTGGTCCGCCTTCACGCCGATGGGTACCAACGCCGGGTTCGCCGTGGCGGCGTTCGCGGTCGGCGACAGCAGATGTCCACGTGGGGCCGGCGGATTCCGTTCCTGCTCGGACTTCCGCTGACCATCGTGTGCTTCCTGGCCCGGCGCTCGGTGCCGGTCGAGGAACCGGCGGCGGGCGCGCACGAACACGCCGGCGTGCCGATCGTGCAGGTGATCCGCAAGTACCCGCGCGCACTGCTCAACGGCATCGGCCTCGGTATCGCCGTGCAGGGCGGGGCGTACATCAGCCTCACCTACATCACGATCTACCTGGTCAACAACCTCCACTACGGCAAGCAATCGGTGTACTGGCTGACCACGGCCGTCACCGTGTTCGCCGTGGCCCTCATGCCGTTCACCGGCCGGCTGACCGACCGGATCGGGGCGCTGCCCGTGGCCGTGATCGGCATCCCGGGGTACGCGGTGCTCGTGTTCCCGGCGCTGGTGCTGATGGGGCGGGGCAGCTTCGGTCTCGTCGTCGTGGGCTACCTGGTGCTGATGGTGCCGATCGCGTTCCTGCAAGTCGCTTCGTACACGCTCTCGCCGCTGCTGTTCGACGCGCCTGTCCGTGAACACCGTTACCCTGCTCGGCTCCGGCGGCGAAGTGTCGCGTCTGGACCTGGGTGAGCCCCATGTGCCCGAGCCGCCGCTGCGCAGCCGATCGCGGATCGCTCACGCGGCACCGCATGTGGTCCCGATCGTCTCGGGCGACAACACCCCGGGCGCCCCCGCGGACATCGACTGGGACACGACGCTGGCGATCCGCCACCACCTCTGGGCAAGCGGGCTGGGCGTGGCGGACGCGATGGACACCGCGCAGCGCAACATGGGGCTCGACCCGGTGGGCACGCGGGAACTCGTCACCCGCAGCGCGGCCGAGGCCCGGTCCGTCGGCGGCCGGCTGCTGGTGGGCGTGGGCACCGATCACCTCGAGCACGAGTCCGTGTCGCTGCCCGAGATCGTCGAGGCCTACCTGTGGCAGCTCCACCACGCCGAGGACCACGGCGTGGCCGCGGTCCTGATGGCCGGCCGCCACTTCGCCCGGGCGGCCAGGACCGCCGCCGACTACGAGCACGTCCTCGGCGAGGTGCTCGGGCGAGCCGCGGCGCCCGTCGTCCTGCATTGGCTCGGGCCCGCGTTCGACCCGAACCTCGAGGGTTACTTCGGCTCCCCGGACCTGGACACGGCCGCCGACACGGTCGTCCGGATCATCACCGAGCACCGGGAGAAGGTCACCGGCATCAAGCTGAGCCTGCTCGACGCCGACCGCGAGCGGAGCCTGCGCGCGCGGCTGCCCGCCGGCGTCCGCATGTTCACCGGCGACGACTTCCACTACGCGGACGTGATCGAGGGCGACGGCACGCACCACTCCGACGCGCTGCTCGGCGCGTTCTCGGCCTTCGCGCCGATCGCCGCGGCTGCGCTCGCAGCACTGGACTCCGCGCGACCGGATCGGTATCGGGCGCTGATGGAGCCGACGGTTCCGTTGTCCCGGTACCTCTTCTCCGCACCGACCTACCACTACAAGACCGGCATCGCCTTTCTGTCGTGGCTCAACGGTCACCAGCGGTCGTTCTCGATGCTCCACGGCCTGCGCTCCGCCCGTAGCCTTCCGCACCTGTCGAGGACCCTCGCCCTCGCCGACGCGGCCGGGGCGCTGGAGCGGCCCGACCTGGCAGCCGCCCGCTGGAACGCCCTGCTGGCACTGCACGGCGTGGAGATCCCTTGGCCGGCCTGACCCCGACGCCGCCGTGACGAGAACGTGATGCGCGGAAACCTCCTCGTAAAGTTGAGGTATTGCGTGGAAGTTCGGTCACATGTACGGTCCCATCAGCCAGAAATCGCAGCACATGCCCGAGGTAGTTGTGGAAGTTCGGGCACAGGCCGGATGGGCGGAGAGTGTTCATGAGGTTGATCGGCTACCTGGACCGGCTTTCCGCCCGACCGGGAGACTCGCTCCCGGTCCGGATCAGCGGTGACGGCGGGCAGGTCACGGTCGACCTCGTGCGGCTCCTGCACGGCGACACGAACCCGCTCGGCCCCGGCTTCCTCAGCACCGACGTGGCTTCCGTCCCCAGCCAGGTCGTGGTCGGGACCGAGCAGGTCACACCGGTGGGTTCCTGCCTGCGCGCCGACGACGTCGTGCCGGCGGGCACCACCCGGCTGAGCCTCGGTGCGGTGATCTGGCCGACCACTGTGGACGTCGGCCGCGAACAGGGTGTGCTGAGCGTGGTGGACGACCGCGGTGAGCCGGTCGTCGCGGTGACGCTGGGCGAGACCGGCCGCGTCCGGTTGTCCAGCGGTGACGGCGCGGTGCTGCTCGAAGCCGACCGGCCGTTGGCGAACCGGCGCTGGTACCGCGTGCAGGCCGACCTCGGCGTCGGCGGCGTGGCCCTGGAAATCGTGCCGCTCGAACCGTTTCCCGGCGACGACACGCCGGTCCGTGTGAGCGGCGAGTCCGAAGTGGACCTGAGGGTCGCGAGCGGCGTGGTGGTCGCCGCGCTGCGCTGCCCGGTGGAGGGCACCCGGTCCTTCCCCGGCGCCGTGTTCAACGGCAAGGTCGAACGTCCGGTGGTGTCCTCCGGCGCCGACCTGCTCGCCGAGTGGGCCTTCGAGCGCGGGTTCGCCACCGACACCGCCGAGGACGCCTCCGGCCGCGGCCGGCACGGGCGGCTGGTGAACAAACCGGCCCGCGCGATGACGGGGCACACCTGGACCGGCGAGGTGCAGGACTGCACCGCCGCGCCGGAGCAGTACGCCGCGATCCACTTCCACGACGACGACCTGATCGACGCCGGCTGGCCCGAGACGGCTCGCGTGGACCTGCCGGCCGATCTGCCGAGCGGCATCTACGCCGTGCGGTTGCGCGGAACCACCCGGGACGGCGACGAGACCGACCACATCCCGGTCGTGGTGGCGCCGGCGAGCGGCGCGCCCCGGGCGAAGGTCGCCTACCTGATCCCGACGTTCACCTACCTCGCCTACGCCAACGAACGCCTCCAGCACCGGCTCGACTACGAGGCCGCCGGCATCACCGACCACCCGATCACGCCGGGAGCGCACGACGTCGCGCTCGCCGAGCACCCGGAGTTCGGCTCCAGCCTCTACGACCTGCACAGCGACGGCTCCGGCATCTGCTACACGAGCGCGTTGCGGCCGATCCTCAACCTGCGCCCGGACTACCGCATGTGGCTGCAGAACGCGCCGCGCAGCCTGGGCGCCGACCTCTACCTCGAGCACTGGCTCGTGCACGGCGACATCGAGCACGACGTGCTCAGCGACCACGACCTGCACGCCGACCCCGAGCACGCGCTGGACGGCTACCAGGTGGTGCTCACCGGCTCGCACCCCGAGTACCACAGCGGCGCGATGCTCGACGCGCTGCAGCGCCACGTCGACACCGGCGGCTGCCTGATGTACCTGGGCGGCAACGGTTTCTACTGGGTCACCTCGCAGGATCCCGCGCAGCCGGGTGTGCTGGAGGTCCGCCGCTCGGGTGGGATCCGCACGTGGGAGATCCAGCCGGGGGAGGGCCGGCACTCGACCACCGGCGAGCCCGGCGGGCTGTGGCGCTGGCGCGGCCGCTCGCCCAACAAGCTGGCCGGCGTCGGGATGTGCAGCCAGGGCTGGGACGAGAAGGCCCCGGCGTTCGAGCGCACCCCGCTGTCCTACGAGCCCGAATGGGCCTGGGTTTTCGAAGGCATCGACGAGAACCTCATCGGTGACTTCGGTCTGATCATGAACGGCGCGAGCGGCGACGAACTCGACCGCTGCGACTTCGCCCTGGGCAGCCCGCCGAACACGGCCGTGCTGGCCACTTCCCAGCGGCACAGCGATTTCTACCAGCTCGCCGTCGAGGACGTACTGATGCTCGCCCCCGGGCTCGGCGGCAGCGAGTCCGACCTCGTCCGCTCCGACCTGGTGCTCGTCGAGCGCCCCGGCGGCGGCGCGGTTTTCTCCGTCGGCTCGATCTGCTTCACCGGCTGCCTGCCGTGGAACGGCTACGACAACAACGTTTCCCGGCTGCTGCACAACGTGCTCGGCAACTTCGTCGCCCGCGTCTGACCAACGGTCCCCACCGGAATCCCGACTGCAGGGAGAACTCCCATGAAACAGCCCGTCCTGTTCCGCCGGCTGGCCGGCGCCGGCACGGCGGCCGTCCTGGCCCTGTCGCTGGCCGCCTGCGGCGGCATCACCGCCGACAACGGCGCGGCAGCCGGCGGCCAGTCCTGCAAGCGCTCCACCGACAAGGTGATCGGGTTCGACTACCCGCTCACGTCGCTGTCGGTGTACGGCGACCTCAAGCGGTTCGCCGAGCAGCGCGCCAAGACGCGCGGGTACGAGATGAAGTACACCGCCGACGACGAGGACCTGCAGAAGCAGACCCAGAACGTGCAGACCTGGGTGACGCAGAAGATCCCCGCGATCGTGTCGTACCCGCTCGAGCCGGCGTCGATGGAACCACTCGCGAAGCAGGCGCGCGACAACTGCACGGTCTTCGTGTCCTACGCCTCGCCGCTGAAGAACCAGGACGCGTCGGTCCTGTTCAGCGGGCTCGAGAGCGGTCAGGCACTCGGCAAGACCGCGACCGACTGGGCCAAGCAGCACCAGGGACCGGTGAAGGTGCTGGTGCTCAACAACCGCGACCTCGCGGTGGGCGCGCAGCGTGACGACGGGCTGAAGGCTTCCTTCGCCGCCGGCGGCAACGTCGAGATCGTCTCCACCCAGAAGGCCGGCACCCGCGCGGACGGCGAGCAGATCGCCCGCACGGTGCTGCAGGCGCACCCGGACCTCAACATGGTCCTCGGCTACGACGACGACGTGGCGCTGGGCGCGCAGCAGGCGTTCCTCAACGCGGGCAAGGACCCGAAGGACCCGGGCATCTTCATCGGCGGGCAGGACGGGTCGAAGGAAGGCCTGCAGGCCGTGTCGCAGGGCGGGATCTACCGCGTCTCGGTCGCCGTGCGCATCCGCGACATCGGCTTCGCGGTCACCGACGTGGCGGCAGACCTGTTGGAGGGCAAGCCCAACAAGGGCGTGAACGTGCCGCCGGTCGCGCTCACCGCGAGCACCCCCTCGCTCAAGGACTACCTGAGCGACTACAGCTGAGGAACCCGATGACGCTCACCATTCGAGGCCTGGTCAAGGGATACGGCGCGGCGACCGTCCTCAAGGGAGTCGACCTCGACATCGCCCCCGGCGAGGTGCACGCGCTGCTCGGCCCCAACGGTGCCGGCAAGTCCACCTTGATCAAGTGCATCGGCGGAGTGGTGACCCCGGACGCGGGTGAGCTGGCGCTCGACGGAGAGCCGCTGGGCCAGCTCACCCCGAACCGGGCCTTCGCCGCCGGGATCGCCACCATCCACCAGCACCTGTCCCTGATCGACGTGCTGTCGGTGAGCGACAACCTGTTCCTCGGCCAGGAGAAGACCGTCGCCGGGGTGCTCGACCGGCGTGGTCAGCGGCGGGTCACCACCGAGCTGCTGGAGCGGTTCGGCCTCGACGTCGCGCCGGGCACGAAGGTCGGCGGCCTGCCGATGGGCACGAAGCAGCTCCTGGAGATCGCGAAGGCGTGGCACCGCACCGACGTGCGGGTGCTGATCCTCGACGAGCCCACGGCGTCGCTCTCGGAGAGTGAGACCGAACGGCTCTTCGCCGAGATCGCCAAGATGAAGGCCGGCGGCGCGCGCATCGTCTACACCACGCACCGCCTCGGTGAGGTCTTCCGGATCGCCGACCGTGTCACGGTGTTGCGCGACGGCGTGGTCGCGCTGCGGGAAAAGGTCTCCGACGTCGCCCCGGAACGGGTGGTCGAGGTGATCTCCGGCGGCACCGGCGCGCCGACCACTCCGGCCGAGCCCACCGATCTCGGCCCCGTCCGGCTGCGCTTGCGGAAGCTCGCCGGGCCGCGGTTCGGGCCGGTCGACCTCGACGTGCGGTCCGGCGAGATCCTCGGGCTCTACGGGGTGCTCGGCTCCGGCCGCACGTCGCTGCTGGAGACGCTCGCCGGCCGCTATCGCGCCGCCGGCGGGGTCGCGGAGATCGACGGCGAACCGTCGGCTCCGCGCACCCCGGCGGGCGCGGTGCGGCGCGGGATCGCGCTCGTGCCGTCGGATCGCCTGCGCCAGGCGCTGTGGCCCACCCGCAACGCGGCCGACAACCTGCTGCTCCCGTCGTACCGGCGGCTCGCCCGGTTCGGCCTGCGCCGGCCCGGCGGGGAGCGGCGGCTGTTCGCCGACACGGCCCGGCAGGTCGACCTCCAGCCGCCCGAGCGCGGCCGCAAGGGCGGCCAGTTCTCCGGCGGGAACCAGCAGAAGCTCGTCCTCGGCCGCTGGCTCGCCCGGGCCGGGGAGCTCGCCGTCCTGCTGCTCGACGAGCCGACCCAGGGCGTCGACGTCGGGGCACGGCGGCAGATCTACGAGGTGTGCCGGGAGCTGGCCGCCCGAGGCCTCGCCGTGGTGTTCGCCTCCTCGGACGCCCAGGAGGTCGCGCTGCTCGCGCACCGCGCCGTCGTGATGGACCGCGGACGGCTCACCACCGAGCTGACCGGCGAAGACATCACCGAGTCCGCCCTGCTCGCCGACGCCCACCAGTTCGCCGGGGTCACCACCGACCTGTCCGACGACGCCGCAGCGACCCTCCCGGAGGTACGCCCATGACGACGGCAACCGCCCTGTCCGAGAGGAGCACCGCCCGGCGCACGCCGGTGCTGGAGCTCGTCCTGCGGTCGGCCCTGCTGATCGGCCTGCTCGTGCTGATCGGCTTCTTCACCAGCCGGTCGGACCTGTTCCTCACCGTGGGGAACATCAAGAACATCGCGCTCTCGGGCGCGGTGCTGCTCATCGTCGCGGTGCCGCAGGCGGTACTGGTGATCATGGGTTACGTGGACCTGTCGGTGGGCTCGGCGGTCGGGCTGTCCGGTGTGGTCACCGGGATGCTCATCGTCGACCACCACCTCAACTGGGGGCTCGCCGTGCTCGCCGGGCTCGTGGTCGGCGCCGCGGGTGGTCTGGTCAACGGCGTGCTCGTGTCCTACACGCGGCTCAGCCCGATCATCGTCACGCTCGGCACGCTGCAGCTCTACCGGGGCATCGCGCAGTTCCTGCGTTCGGACCCGCCCGCCGACTTCGGCACGGGGATGTCGCTGCTGGGCCGTGGTCTCTACCTCGGGATCCCGGTGCCGGTGTGGATCGCGTTCATCGTGTTCGCGTTCGGCGCGCTGTTCCTCTCCGGCACCCCCGCCGGCCGCCAGGTCTACGCGATCGGCGTCAACCGGGAGGCCGCGTTCCTGTCCGGGGTCGCGACGAAACGGTTGCCGCTGCTGGTGTTCGTGGTCACCGGCCTCGCCGCCGGCCTCGGCGGGGTGCTCTTCGCGGCGCGGCTCGATTCCGCCCCGCCGAGCACGCTCGGGGCCAACTTCGAGCTGCAGGTGCTCACCGCGGTGCTGCTCGGCGGGGTCGCGTTCAGCGGCGGCCGGGGGACCATGCTCGGCGTTGCGCTCGGGGTGGTGTTCCTCGGCGTGCTCAACAACGGTATGACGTTGATGAACGTGCCGTACTTCGCACAGGCCATCGCGACCGGTGCGGCTCTCGTGGTCGCGGCCGGGCTGGACGAGCTCGGGCAGCAGGCCGGTGCCCTGCGCCGGGTGCTGCGGAGAACGTGACCGGCCCGGCTCGCTCGTGTATTCGAGGAAGGTAGGGGGAAACGTGCTTCCCGACGAACGCCGACGGCGGATCCTGGCGCTGCTGAACAGCAGCGAGGTGCTCCGGCCCGCGGACATGGCGACCCAGCTCGAGGTGTCGCCGGAGACCATCCGGCGCGATCTCGTGCTGCTGGAACGCGAAGGCGCGATCCGCCGTGTGTACGGCGGCGCGGCCAAGGCCAAGAACCTGTCCCGCAGCGCCGAGCCCGGCCGCGTGGAGCGCGAGCACATCGAGCGCGAGGCCAAGGCGGAGATCGCGGAGGTGGTCGCCTCGATCGTCGGCGGCGACGACACGATCTTCCTCGACGTGGGCACCACCGTGCTGGCCGCGGCCCACGCGCTGCCCGAGGCCTTCCGCGGCCGCGTCGTCACCAACAACCTCGGCGCCGTCCTGGCGATGGCCGGGCGGGACGAGGTGAACCTGCACCTCGTGGGCGGGCGCGTGCGGCCCGACGAGCTGACGTGCTCCGGACCCGACGCCGAGGAGCAGGTGAGCAACTTCTTCGCGGACAAGGCGTTCCTGGGCTCCGGCGGGGTCCACGTGACCGGCGGGCTCACCGACTACCACCTCGACGAGATCGCCGTCCGGCGCCGGATGATCAGCAACGCGACCGAGGTCTACGTGCTGGCCGACGGCAGCAAGCTCGGGCACGTCGCGCTGCGCAAGGTCTGCGGGCTCGACCGCATCACGGCGCTGATCACCGACTCGTCGGCGGACCCCGACATGGTGGCGCAGCTGCGCGACGCGGGCCTGACGGTCGTGCAGCCGGCCGTCGCCGAGGACGCGGCCTCGTGACCGGCGCCGTCCTGGCCATCGACCAGGGGACCTCCGCGACCAAGGCGCTGGTCGTCGGCGAGGACGGCACCGTGCTGGCCGAGGTCGACCGGCCGCTGTCCGTGCGGACGCCGGCGCCCGGGGCGGTCGAGGTCGATCCGGGTGAGCTGCTGGCGTCGGTGCTCGATGCCGGCCGCGCGGCCGTTGCGGCGGCCGGTGCCGGCGCCGGTGTCGTCGGGCTCGCCAACCAGGGCGAGACGGTGCTGGCGTGGGATCCCGCGACGGGCGAAGCCCTGTCGCCGTGCATCGTGTGGCAGGACCGGCGGGCCGTCGAGGTGTGTGACGCGCTGCGGGACTCCGCCGCCCGGCTCGGCGAGATCAGCGGCCTGCCGCTCGACCCGTACTTCTCCGCGCCGAAGATGCGGTGGCTGCGCGACCGCGTGGGTGCCGGGGGAGTGGTCACCACCACCGACACCTGGCTGCTGCACCGGCTCACCGGCGAGTTCGTCACCGACGTCGCGACCGCGTCGCGCAGCATGCTGCTCGACCTGGCGTCCGGCACCTGGTCCGACGAGGCGTGGGAGCTGTTCGGGCTGGCCGAGCGCCGGCCGCGCCTGGCCGGCAACGACGAGGTGGTCGGCACCACCGGCGCGTTCGGGACCGACATCCCGGTCGCCGGGGTGATCGTCGACCAGCAGGCCGCGCTGTGGGCACAGCGTTGCCGGGAGCTGGGCGAGGCGAAGTGCACCTACGGCACCGGTGCTTTCCTGCTGGTCAACACCGGCGACCGGCCGCGGCGCAGCGAAACCGGGCTCACGCCGTCGATCGCGTGGCGGATCGACGGGCAGCGGCGGTGGTGCCTCGACGGGCAGGTGTACACCGTGGGCAAAGCGGTGTCGTGGCTGCGTGACGTCGGCCTGCTCGGCTCGGCCGGTGAGCTCGACGACCTGGCGTCCACAGTGGACGACCCAGCCGATGTGGTGTTCGTGCCGTCGCTGGCCGGGCTCGCGGCACCGCACTGGCAACCGGGCGCGACCGGTGGCTTCCTGGGCCTGAACCTGGCGGCCACGCGGGCGCACCTCGCGTTCGCGGTCTGCCTGGGGATCGCCGCGCAGATCGTGGACCTCGTCGAGGCCGCGGCGGCGGACCTCGGCGGCGCCGCGCCCCGGCTGCGGCTCGACGGCGGGCTCACCCGGTCGCGGACGCTGGTGCAGCTGCAGGCCGACCTGCTGCAGGCGCCGGTGGAGGTCGCCGCCGCCCCGCACGCGACCGCCCTCGGCGTCGCCGACCTGGCGCTGCGCGGCGCCACCGGCCGCCCGCTGCCCGACGCCGGGCCGGGCACGGTCGTCGAACCGCGCCGGTCACCCGCCTGGGCCGCCGAGCAGGTGGGCCGGTGGCGGTCCGCGCTGGCGGCGACCCGGCAGTTCAGCGGCGAAGGCCGCGTGTTTCCCGGAAAGGCTGATTCCTGATGCCAGAGCCCGAATACGACCTGGCCGTGATCGGAGCTGGAGTGGTCGGATCGGCGCTGGCGCGCGAGTTCGCGCTGCGCGGCCGATCCGTGGCACTGGTGGACGCGCGCTCCGACGTCGGCGACGTGACCAGCAAGGCCAACACCGCGATCCTGCACACCGGCTTCGACGCGACCCCCGGCACCCTCGAGGCTCGGCTCGTCGCCCGGGGCTAC
The DNA here is from genome assembly GCF_053602515.1 of Amycolatopsis sp. NPDC004368. NCBI lineage: Bacteria > Bacillati > Actinomycetota > Actinomycetes > Pseudonocardiales > Pseudonocardiaceae > Amycolatopsis > Amycolatopsis sp. NPDC004368. The sequence continues at coordinate 45,596 of NZ_JBSGDT010000040.1, forward strand.
CGGCTGCTGTCGGACTACGCGGCCAAAGCGGGGATCCCCGTCGAGCCGCTGGGGGCCCTGCTGGTCGCCTGGACCGACGAGCAGCTGGCCGCCCTGCCGGGGCTGGCCGAGAAGGCCGCGGCCAACGGCTACCACGAGACCCGGCTGGTGGATCCCGCCGAGCTGGCGCGGCGCGAGCCCCACCTCGGCCCGGGCGCGCTGGGTGCCCTGGAGGTGCCGGGGGAGTCGATCATCTGCCCGTGGACGACCACGCTCGCGTTCGCGACCGAGGCCGTGCGCCACGGCGTCGAGCTGCTGCTGGGCCGCACCGTGACCGGAGCCGAATCGGGCGCGGACCACACGGTGCTGCACACCGACCGCGGACCCGTGCGGGCCCGGTCCGTGGTCAACGCCGCCGGTCTCGGCAGCGACCGAGTGCACACGATGTTCGGGCACGACTCGTTCACGATCACCCCGCGCCGCGGCCAGCTCATCGTGTTCGACAAGTTGGCGCGTTCGCTGGTGAACCACATTCTGCTGCCGGTGCCGACGAAGCTGGGCAAGGGCGTGCTGGTGAGCCCGACCGTCTACGGCAACGTGATGCTCGGCCCCACCGCGGAGGACCTGACCGACCGCGCGGCCACCGAGTCCACGGAGGACGGTCTGGCCATGTTGCGGGAGAAGGGGAACCGGATCCTGCCCGCGTTGCTGCGTGAGGAGGTCACCACGATCTACGCGGGCCTGCGGGCGGCGACCGAGTTCGGCGACTACCGGATCTCGTTCCACCCCGACCAGCGGTACGTGTGCGTGGGCGGCATCCGGTCCACCGGGCTCACGTCGTCGCTCGCGATCGCCGAGCACGTCGGCGCGGAGCTGGCGGGCTGGCCGGGTGAGGAGATGCCGGGGCCGCGCGCGGACGTCGTCCCGCCGCAGATGCCCTACCTCGGCGAGGTCGACCCCCGGCCGGCCGAGGACGCCGCGCTGATCGAGGAGGACCCCGCGTACGGCGAGATCGTCTGCTTCTGCGAACGCGTGAGCCGCGGCGAGATCCGCGACGCGCTGCACAGCGACATCCCGCCGTCCACTGTGGAGGGACTGCGGCGGCGGACCCGGGCCGGCATGGGGCGGTGCCAGGGTTTCTACTGCGGCGCGACGGTGGCGCGGTTGGTCGACGAGGGTGCGGACGCGCCCGTGAAGGCGGAGGCCGCGAAGTGAACGATCGGGTCAGACACGATGTCGACGTCGCCGTGATCGGCGCCGGGCCGGCCGGGCTCGCGGCGGCGGTCGCGCTGCGCCGAGCGGGGGTTCAGCGCGTCGAGGTGATCGAGCGCGAACCCGTCGCCGGCGGGATTCCGCGGCACTCCGCGCACACCGGCTACGGCCTGCGCGACTTCCGGCGGATCATGACCGGACCGGCGTATGCCCGCCGCTACGCCGCGCTCGCCGCGGCGGCCGGGGTCAACGTGCGCACCACGACCATGGTCACCGGCCTCTCCGGCGACGGCGGCCTCGAGGTGACCTCGCCCGCCGGCCTGTCGGTGGTGCACGCCTCGGCGGTGCTGATGGCCACCGGCGCCCGCGAGCGCCCGCGCCCGGCGCGCTGGGTGCCCGGCGACCGCGGCCAGGGTGTGTACACCACCGGGCAGCTGCAGCAGACGGTGTACCTGCACGACCGGCCCGTCGGCCGGCGCGCCGTCGTGGTGGGCGCCGAGCACGTGGCCTACTCGGCGATGATGACGCTGCGCCACGCCGGCGTCGAGGTCGCCGCTCTGGTCACCGAGCTGTCGCGTCCGCAGAGCTACCTGCCGTTCCACCTCGGGGCGCGGTGGCTGTTCCGCGTACCCGTGCTGACCGGCAGCCGCGTCGTCGCGGTGCGCGGCAAGCCGCGGCCTTCGGAGGTCGAGCTGGAACGCCTGGCTGACGGCCACCGGTGGACCGAGCCGTGCGACACCGTCGTTTTCACCGGCGACTGGGTGCCCGACCACGAGCTCGCCCGCACCGCCGGCGTCGGCATGGACCCCCACACCCTGGGCCCGGCCACCGACGCGACCGGCGCAACCACCACGCCCGGCCTCTTCGCCGCCGGAAACCTGTGCCACCCCGTCGAAACCGCGGACGTCGCGGCCCTGTCCGGTCGCCACGCCGGCCGCTCCATCGCGCGCTGGCTGGCCGCCCGCACGACCTCGGTCGCCGCCGCCGGCATCCCGATCGAGGTCGACGGCCCGCTCGCCTGGAGCAGCCCGCAGCGCATCTCCTCGCCGTCGGACCTCCCGGCCCGCGGCCGGGTGATCCTGCGGCCGAGCGTGTTCGCCCACCTCCCGCGGGTCCGCGTCACCCAGGCCGACCGCGTCCTGTGGGAGGGCCGCCTGCCCCAGTTCGTGCCCTCCCGGCCCGCGCTGCTGCCGGCGTCGTGGCTCGCCCGCGTGGACCCCTCGGGGGCGGCGGTGCGGATCGAGGCGCTGATCTGACGGGTGTGTCCTCTGTGGACATAGAGTGGGTGCGGTGCGGGGCGAGTGCCCGGCCCCCGCCGGTCAGGGGTGGTGGACGGGCGCGGTCACTCGCCCGCGATCGTCAGTTTTCCGGTGTAGGTATCGATGCCGGACTCGCCCGCGATCGCCGCACCATTTCGACGGCCCGGCAAGGTTTCCCGCCGGCGTCCGCGCAGCGGCCGTACCCCGGCGCACTGATCAAAGCCACCACGCTCGGCGTGGGCGTGCAGGGCGCGGCCTGCATCGGCTCCACGTTCATCTCGATCCACCTCGTGACTGACCTGCACTACGCGAAATCGCCGGTCTGCCGGATCGCCTACGGCATTGGTCCGCACACCGGGCAGGAATCGTTCAATCGGACAATCATTCGTTATGGACAGCCGCGGAAGCTTCACCGCCGAGACGATGGACCTGCAGCGGGCGTTCGAAACCCACCGCCCCCGCGGGCGGCGGCGGTTCGAAGACCCCTACGCCACCGCGTTCCTCAGACCGTGGCTTCACGTGCTGGCCGAGGCGGCGAAGCTCCCGGGGATCCGCCACGTCGCCACCGGGCGCTACGACGTGGTCGCCGGGCCGGGGCCGCGGGCGTCGGCCGCCGCGCGGACCCAGGTCATCGACGAAGCACTGGCCGAACTCCTGGAGTCCGGCGCCAGTGCGTGCTCCTCGGCGCCGGATACGACACGCGGGCGCACCGCCTGCTCGCGCTCGCCGCCACCACGGTGTTCGAGGTCGACCATCCCGCGACACAGGCCCGGAAACGCGCGGTGCTCGGCGGAGGCCGGGTCACCTACGTGCCCGTCGACTTCGAGCGCGACGACCTCGCCGGCCGACTGCGCGAAAGCGGGCTCCACGCGGGGAAACCGAGTGTGTTCGTCTGTCCCTCGCCGACCGCGGTTTCGGCTTCGACAAGGACGTGTCGACGTTCGAGGCCGGCGGCGGTTCGCGGGTGTACCGGATCGCGATCGCGAGGAGGCAGTGTGCCCCGCATCAGTGAGCAGCGCCGGGCCGCTCAGCGGCAGCGGATCCTCGACGCGGCGATGACGTGCTTCGAGAAGGCCGGCCCGGACGGCGCGTCCATGCACGAGATCGTCGCCGAATCGGGCATGAGCGCCGGCGCGATCTACCGCTACTTCGGCAGCAAGGAGGCGATCATCGAGGCGGTCGCCACCGACCGCCACGACCACGAACGCGCCCTGATCGCCGAAGCGGTCGCGAACGGCGGCCCGGACGCCCTGCGGCAGTTCCTCAACGCCTACTTCGACTGGATCGCCGAACCCGAGGAGGCCCGCCGCCGGCGCGTGACCGTCCACGTCTGGGCCCGCGCGCAGCACGACGAACGCCTCCGGCCGCATCGTCACCGACGGCCTGCTCCCGCTGGGTGCCGTCGAACGCGCGCTCACCGACCTCCCGCTGCCGGCAGGCGTCGAGCCCGCCATGTTCGCGCGCGTCCTGCTCGCCGTCATCCAGGGCTTCCTCCTGCAGCGTTCCTGGGAACCCGACCTCGATCCGCGGCGGTACCGGGAAACCGTCACCGCCCTGCTCGACCAGGTGCTGCCCAGGTGAGCCCGGGGATCACCGCGGGTTCCGGCCGGACCGGTGCGACACCGGCTAGCTCACCCGGTTGGTCAGCATTTCTCGGTACCGGGCAGGCAATCCGCGGGTCGGACGTCCCAGCCGGATTCGGCGGTGTCGCGGCCGCGCCGGGCAGATCGGCGGGCCGGTCGACGGGGAAGAACCACACCGCGGTGGTGCCGCGGGCGGCGGGGCTCCCGTCCTGGACCGCCGCCTCGCCGAAGCCGAAGGCGGCCACCTCCGTCTGACCCGCCCGAAGCCGGCCCTGTCCACATTGCTGCTGCCGCTCGAACACTGACACGGCACGCAACCCGCGACGACAGGGCGCTCCGGCGGCCTCATCCGGACGAGGTGATGCCCGAACGTGCCGGGAGTTGTGATGGTGCAGGCGAAGCACCAGGCTCCGAGGGAGGGCGCCATGAGCACATCGGGAGGTCCGCCGGATGCCGAGCGCCCCGCGACCGGCTCGGCAGCGCCCTCGAACGACCCGGCCCGGGTGGCGCCCCCCAACCCCCGGGAGGAACCGGACTCGCCGCCCCCCGACGGTGCCGGAACCGATGCCGCGGCCCGGGCCCCGCAGGTGCGGAAGGTCCTCGTCGGCCTGCTCATCGCCCCGGTGATGGGCACCATCATGGTGACCACCTACGTGTGGGCCAACCACGGAGTCGTCGCGCGCGACCTGCCGTGGGGCGTGACGGGACCGTCGCCGCTGACCAGCGCGGTCCAGCAGAACGTCAACATGGACATCCACACCTACGCCAACCAGGCCGACCTGGAGACCGCGGCCGGCGAGACCACCATCTACGGCGGCTTCAACGCCCAGACCAACACCGTGGTGATCTCGGAGGCGGCGAGCCTGTGGGCGCCCGGTGTCATGCCCGCCGAGTACCTCAAGGCCGGCCAGGCGCTCGGGCAGCAGGTCCACTTCAGCGTGATCAACACGCTGCCGAAGGAGGATCCCGAAGGGGTGGTCCCCGGGCTCGTGGTGTTCGTGCTGCTCGTGGCCGGCTACCTCGGGTCCACGATGGCGATGCAGCGCACCGGGCACGCCGCCGCGCACCGCCGGGTCGCCATCCTGGCCGGGTACGCCGTCGTCGCCAGTCTGGTGTTCAACCTGATCGTGGGCCCGGGACTGCACGCCTACCCGGACGTGGGGCGCAACTTCTGGCCGTTGTGGGGTGAGTTCGCCCTCGTCCTGCTGGCGGTGGCCATGCTGGCCGGGTCCCTGCAAAGCCTGATCGGGCCGCTGGGCACCCTGGTCACGGTGGTCCTGGTCGTGTTCCTGGGCAACCCCTCCACCGGCGGGGTGAACGGAACCGCCTACTTGCCGGCGTTCTGGCAGTTCCTGGGCCCGATCCTGCCTCCGTGGAATGGAGTCACCCTGGTCCGCAACACCCTCTACTTCCACGGGAACGCGATCACACAGCAGCTCATCGTGCTCAGCCTGTACGTGGTAGTCGGGGCGATCCTGATGACCATCCTCGGCTGGGGGCGGCTGAGGTGGTGGCGTGGCCCGCAGAACACGATCGACCGTGCCGAGGAGACGGGAATCGCCGCGGTACCACCGGGATGACACCGCAGGAGGACGGGCAGGCGCTCCGGTTCAGTGGGGCTTTTCCCGTCCTCGATCCGCGGGTTCCCGATCGTCGGTCGCGGCGGTGACGGCGGCCGACACGTCCCGCAGGAACCGCGCGATGAGGGCTTGCTCCGGTTCGCTGTAGCGCCCGATGGCCGCGCGGACGTGGTCGGCGAGCGGGCCGAAGAGGGCGGCGCCGAGGGCCAGCGCGGAGTCGGTGATCCGCAGGTCGACCTGGCGGCGATCGGCGGCGCTGCGGGTGCGGCGCAGGTGCCCGGCTTGTTCGAGGCGGTCGATGAGCGCGCTGGTGGCCGGCGGGCTCAGGTGCAGCGCCGCGCTGAGGCGGCCGGGGGTCATCGGTTCCCGGGACCGGTCGGCGTCCATGACCACGGCCAGCGCGTTGAGATCGGTGCGGTGCAGGCCGTGGCCGGCGCCGAACGTCGCGACGTAGCGCTCGGTCTCCACGGCGTGGCGGCGCAACAGCCCGGCCAGCCCGTGGGGGTCGCCGGCCGGGGCCGCCGGGCTTGCTGCCATGTCGTGCTCCTCGTTGTCGTCGTCGCGCGGGAGCTCGGTTGCGATCACGAGCTCCCCACTCTACGGTTCCATCATCGAATATTTCTATGGTGGAAATAAAACGGACCCGTAAGAAGGGATGTCAAGAGGTGAGCGACGACGCCCCACGCCCCCGCCGCCCGAACCGCCTGCGGTGGCTGCTCCCGGCGGTGCTCACGGTGCTGTGGCTGGCGCTCGGTGCGCTCGCGGGACCTTTCGCCGGCAAACTGGGCGACGTCGTGCAGAACGACAGCTCCGCGTTCCTGCCCCGCAGCGCCGAGGCCACCCAGGCGCAGACGCAGGCCCAGGCGTTCGTCGACCGCGAGGTGCTGCCGGCGGTCGTGGTGGCGGAGCGGTCCACGGGGCTGACCGCCGCGGACCGCGCGTTCCTCACCGAGCGGTCCGCCCGGATCGCCCGGCTGCCAGGGGTCGTCGCGCCGGTGTCGCCGATCATCCCCGCGCCGCGGGACGACCGGGCCGTTCAGGTGGTGGTCGGGATCGACGCGTCCGGCAACCCCGGCGACGTCGCGACCCAGATGCGCGACGAGCTGGCCGGCGCGCCCTCGGGGCTGACCCTGCTGGTGACCGGGCCGGCCGCGCAGATCGCGGATCTCGTGGTTGCGTTCGGCGGGATCGACGGGGTGCTGCTGCTGGTCGCCGGTGCGGTCGTGGCCCTGATCCTGCTCGTGGTCTACCGCAGCCCGCTGCTGCCGCTGCTGGTGCTCGTGTCCGCCGTGTTCGCGCTCGGACTGGCGAGCCTGACGGTGTACCTGTTGGCGGACAACGGCATCATCGATCTCAACGGGCAGAGCCAAGGCATCCTGTCGATCCTCGTCTTCGGCGCGGCGACCGACTACGCCCTCCTGCTGGTATCGCGCTTCCGCGAGCAGCTGCGCGACACCGGTGATCGGTTCGGCGCCATGCGGGCGGCCTTGCGGGGCACCGTCGAACCCATCGTCGCGTCGGCGGCGACGGTCATCCTCGGCGTCCTGTGCCTGGTCTTCAGCGAGCTGAACTCCAACAAGGCACTGGGTCCGGTGGCGGCGATCGGCATCGCGTCGGCGCTCGTCGCGTCGCTGACCTTCCTGCCGGCCGTGCTGGTCCTGTTCGGCCGCGCCGTCTTCTGGCCCCGGGTGCCCGCGCTCGGCTCTCCGCACCCGGAGATCGCCGGCGTGTGGGGCCGCGTGGCGGAGTTCGTGGGCCGGTCTCCCCGGGCGATCTGGGTGGGCGTGACGCTCGTGCTGGCCGTCGGCGTGGCGTTCCTGCCGCAGCTGAAAGCCACCGGCACCAGCCAGTCGGACGTGTTCCTCGACCAGGTCGACTCCGTCACCGGACAGCAGGTGCTGGCGCGGCACTTCCCGGGCGGCGCCGGCGCGCCGACCGTCGTCATCACGAACGCCGGCGCGGCCCCCGCGGTGCGGTCGGCCGCCGCGGTCGACGGGGTCGAGCAGGCCACCGTGGTGCCGCCGGTCGTCGGCGGCCGGTCCCGGGTGGAGGTGGTTTTGCGCGATGCCCCGGACTCCACCGCGGCCGTCGACACCGTCCTGCGCATCCGCGAAGCCGTGCACGCGGTGCCGGGCGCGGACGCCGTGGTGGGCGGGCCCACCGCCGTGCAGCTCGACACCCGGATCGCGGCGGAGCACGACCGGAACCTGATCATCCCGATCGTGCTGGTGGTGATCTTCCTCGTGCTGGCGTTGCTGTTGCGGGCTTTGCTCGCGCCACTGCTGCTGATCGCGACGGTCGTGCTGTCGTTCGCCGCCACGATGGGGTTGTCCGCGGTCGTGTTCAACTCGGTCTTCGGGTTCCCCGGCGCCGACCCGGTGGTGCCGTTGTTCGGCTTCGTGTTCCTGGTCGCGCTGGGCGTCGACTACAACATCTTCCTGATGACCAGGGTGCGGGAGGAGACCCGGCGTTCGTCCACCCGGGCGGGGACGCTGCGCGGGCTCGCCGTGACCGGGGGAGTCATCACGTCGGCCGGCGTGGTCCTCGCCGCGACGTTCGCGGCGCTCGCCGTCATCCCGATCCTGTTCCTGGCCCAGATCGCGTTCATCGTCGCGGCCGGCGTGCTGATCGACACCCTGCTGGTGCGCACGCTCCTCGTGCCCGCGCTCACCCTCGACCTCGGCCGCCGCACCTGGTGGCCGTCGCGGCTGTCCCGGGCCGAGCCGTTCCGCCCTTGAGTCCGGTGTGGACACCCGGGCGGTTCCACGTCGCCGGGTGACGTTGGTCCTTTCCCGTGGTGGCTTGTGGCCGCCGCGCGGGCACGGCGGTGCGCGGTTGGCTTGGTGGTGTCCGCGAACACCGACACAGTCAGGAGCCACTGTGAAGACCACCGCCGGATCGGGGCCCGGGGGCTGGACGAACGCCGAAGCCGAGATCCTCGCCAGAGCGGTCCGGCGGGCGCCGTCCGGGCACGACACACACCCGTGGGCGGTGGAAGCGGTCGCGGGTGCGGTGCTGTTGCGTGAACGAGCCGATGTCGCACTGCCGCGGCACGATCCGGGGCGCCGCGGGCTCGCGATGGCGTGCGGCGCGGCGCTGGCCGACCTCGAGCTCGCGGTGCGCGCGCTCGGGCGCAGCGCCGACGTCGTGGTGCTGCCCGACCCGGACTCGCCCGACGTCGTGGCTCGCATCGGCACGCGGGCGTGGATGCCGCCGTCGGAAGTGGAACTGCAGCGGTTCGCCGCGATCGCCACCCGACGCGGCCACCGGAGCCGGTTCACCGGGCTGCCGGTGGGATTTCCGCGGGCCGCGCGTGTTGCCCGGGCCGGGGCGACGACCGGGGCGGAAGCGGTGCCCCGGCCCGATGCCGGAGAGCTGGCCGCGCTGTTCGACCACGCAGCGCGGGTCCGCGGCGACGGTGCCTACCAGCGCGCACCGTGGACGATCCGCAGGGCCGGCCGCCACGCACCCGTGGTGGCGGGCGGTGAGCTCCCGTGGGCGGCGCCCGTGGTGCCCTCCCGGCCCGCGGGGGAGACGTTCGTGCTCGTGCTGACCGCCGGCGACGGCCGCGTCGACCACGTCCGCGCCGGCCTGGTGCTGGAGCGGTGCAGGCTCGAGGCGATCCGGCTCGGCCTCTCCACCTCGGAGCTCACCCAGCCGCTCTCGGCACTGTGCCGGGACCAGGACCTGCCCGGGTTCCCGCAGGCACTGCTGCGGCTCGGCCGGACCCCGCGGGGGGCGCCGGCGGGCGTGCGCCGCGCCGCGCTGGTCGGCCACGGGAGTGCGCCGTGAGCAGGCGCCCCGTGGTCGTCGGGGTGGACGGGAGCGAACCCGCGGCAGTGGCGGCCCGCTGGGCGGTTCGCGAGGCCGCGGTCTGGCAGACCTCGCTCACCGTGCTCACCGTGACCGGTCCCGACCGAGCCCGGCCGGAGCGCGGCGGTGCCGCCGCGCGCGAAATCGCCTTGAAGACCCGCCAAGAGCTCAGCGCGGACCGGCCGGGAGTCCTCGTCGCGGCCGCCACGACCACGGGCGATGTCGAGTCCGCACTGCGCGCGGCGTCGGCTAGCGCGCTGCTGCTGGTCCTGGGGCCACCCACGGCGACACTGTCCGGGCTGCTGGCGGGTTCCCCGGACGCCGATCTCCTCGCCCGCGCCGACTGCCCGGTGGTGATCGTGCGGGGTGCGGGCGCGACCCGCACCGACGGGCCGGTGGTCGTCGGCGTCGACGGCAGCCCGGCGAGCAGCGCCGCCGTCTCGCGAGCGTTCGACGAAGCATCGGTGCGGCAGGCGCGGTTGGTCGCGTTGCACTCCTGGCACGACAGCTACGACGGCCGGCCGTTCGCGGCCGATCCGGCGCCCGCGGTCGCCCACGAAGCCGAGCGGCGCGCGTTCGCCGCGCGGCTCGAGCCGTGGCGCATGCGGTACCCGGACGTCCGGGTGGAACCCGTGCTGGAGCGCGACAGTCCGCGCGACCGGCTGATCGAGCGGAGCAGGTCCGCCGCACTCGTCGTTCTCGGCAGCCGCGGCCGCGGTGGGTTCACGGGCATGGTGCTCGGCTCGACGACCCACGCGCTGCTGCACCACGCCGAATGCCCGGTGATGGTCGTCAGCGAGCGCAGCGCCCTGGTCACCGCGCCGGGCCGGATCCGGGCACGACACCGTCGCGGCTGAGGGGGTCGGTCCTGCTTTCACCGCAGCACAAGAGAAAGGAAGCAACTCATGCGCGCACGAGACCTGATGTCGGCGCCGGTGGTCACGGTGTACCCGTGGTCCTCGGCCAAGGAAGCGGCCGAAGTGCTGTCGGCGCGCGGGTTCACGGCACTGCCCGTGGTCGACGACGACGACGACCGTCTCATCGGGATCGTCACCGAGGCGGATTTGATCCGCGGCCGGATCCCGGAAGACGCGCGGTCCGCGCACCTGCGCCACGATCTCCCCGCCGCCGTCGAGACCCCGGTGGAGCGGGTGATGACCACGCCCGTCACGGCGATGGCACCCGGCACCGACGTGGCGGACCTGTGCCAGGCGCTGGTCGAGGCGAAGATCCGCGCCATGCCGATCGTGGACGGCAGCCGGCTCGTCGGCATCGTCACCCGCGGCGACGTGGTCCGGGTGCTCGCGCGATCCGACACCGCGATCTCGGCCGACGTTCGCCACCGCCTGGAGATCTACGGGGGTGTCGGGCGCTGGAAGGTCGAGGTCCACGACGGCGTGGTGCGGATCGTCGACCGCTTCGACGACGCGACCGACCGGCACGTCGCCACCCTGCTCGCCCTTGCGGTGCCGGGGGTCATCGGGGCCGACATCGTCTCGGCCGGAGCGTGATGACGATCCGCCCGACGTCCACCGTTCCCTTGCCGCACTGCTGAAACACCTGCGCCACACCGGACGCGGTGCCACCTTGACGGCGTCGTGGCGAAGTGGAAAGACTGAACCGCTTCGCGGTTTCGTCCGACGCGGGCCGCCGAGGGGCGGGAGCCGGGGTGAGCGACGACAACGGAGCCGAGGCGGGCCGGCTGACGTTCCCCGATCGGCCTCGGTTGGAACTGGACCAGTTGCTGGGCCAGCTGGTGGAGCGCGCCCAGGAGGTGATGGGCACGCAGGGCCGCCTGCGGGTGCTGTTGCGGGCCACGCAGATGATCACCAGCGACCTGGCACTGCCCGCGTTGCTGCGCCGCATCGTCGACGCCGCCCGTGAGCTCGTCGGGGCGCGGTACGCGGCGCTCGGCGTGGTCGGTCCCGACGGGCGGCTCACGGAGTTCGTGCACGCCGGCATGCCGGCGGAAACGGTCGCGCGCGTCGGCCACCTGCCGGAGGGCAAGGGGCTGCTCGGCGCGCTCATCGACGATCCGCAGCCCATCCGGCTGACGCGGCTGCAGGACGACCAGCGCTCGATCGGCTTCCCGCCGGAACACCCGCCGATGGAGAGCTTCCTGGGCGTGCCGATCCGCGTGCGCGGCGAAGTCTTCGGCAACCTGTACCTCGCGGACGGGGACCGGGGCCCCTTCACCGCGGAGGACGAGCAGCTGGTGCTGGCGCTGGCGGCCGCCGCCGGGAGCGCGATCGACAACGCGCGCCTGTACGAGACCTCGCGCAGCCGGCAGGCCTGGCTGCGCGCCTCGGGTGCGATCGCGCGGGCGCTGCTGGCGCCTGACGCCGGCAGCCCGCTCGACCTCGTCGCCGGGCACGCCCGGGACCTCGCCGCCGCGGACCTGGTCACGATCGTGCGGCCCACGGACGACCCGGCCGTGCTGCGCGTGGACCACGCGGTCGGCCTCGAAGCCGAATCGTTGATCGGTGCCCTCGTGCCGGCCGGGGCCACGCTGTCCGGACTCGTGCTGGCGAGCGGGAAACCGAGGGTGGGTTCCTGGCCGCGGGCGGGGGATCCGCGCCTCGACCTGGACGCGGTGCTCGCGTTGCCGCTGACCGGCGCCGGGCGGATCACCGGGGTGCTCACCGCGGCCCGGCGGACGGGCCGGCCGGCGTTCTCGGCCGACGAGCTCGAGATGGCTGCCGCGTTCGCCGACCAGGCCGCCGTGGCGATCGAACTGGCGTCCGCGAGGGCCGAACAGCAACGCAACGCGCTGCACGACGAGCGGGACCGCATCGCCGCCGAACTGCACGGCGAGATCGTGCACCGCCTCTACGCCACCGGGATCTCCTTGCAGACCACGGTCGGACTGGCCAAGTCACCGGTTGTCGTGGCGCGCCTGCGCGACACGATCACCGATCTCGACGACGTGATCGGCCACATCCAGGAGACGGTGTTCCGGCTCGACGCGCCCGTTCACGAGAACCGCGTGTCACTGCGCGACGCCGTGCTGCGCGTGCTGGCCGACGCGGCGCCCGGGCTCGGTTTCACCGTGGCGACGCGGTTCACCGGCAAACTCGACCCCCATCACGCCGAAGCCGTGGTGCCGTTCCTCGAAACGGCACTGCGCTTGATCGCCGGGCACGCGGCGGCCACGGCGGCGAGCGTGGAGCTGCGAGCGGACCCCGACCGCCTCACCGCGGTGGTCCGCTGCACCGGCCGCGCGGCCCTGGACCGGGTCGCCGCGGCCGAGCTGACCGAGCTCGGGCGCCGAATCGGCGGTGCGCTCACCGTGGACCGCGTCGAGGACGAAACCCGGCTGACGTGGACGGTCACGGACCGAACCTGAGGACCAATCGCGCTCGTCCGGGGACTTCGGTCCCCTCTGCGGGAGGTCCCCGGGTCGTAGTCTTCGGTGGTGCACGGGGTGCGAGGAGTGGTGATGCTGCGGGTTTTCCTGGTCGACGACCACGAAGTGGTCCGCCGCGGGGTCGCCGAGATGGTGGAGGACGAACCGGACCTGACCGTCGTCGGGCAGGCCGGCAGCGTTTCGCAGGCGCTGGCCCGCATTCCCGCGCTGCGACCGGACGTCGCCGTTCTCGACGTGCGCCTGCCGGACGGCAACGGCATCGAACTCGCCCGGGAGCTGTTGTCGAAGCTGCCCGAGCTCAAGTGCCTGATGCTCACGTCCTACACCGACGAGCAGGCGATGCTCGACGCCGTGCTGGCCGGGGCGAGCGGCTACGTCATCAAGGACATCACAACCCTCGACCTGGTCTCGGCGGTGCGGGAAGTCGGCGCAGGCAGGTCACTGCTCGACGCCCACGCCGCCGCGGCGCTCATGGCGAAACTGCGGGCCGGTGCGGAGAAGAAAGGCCCGCTGGCGCAGCTGTCCGAGCAGGAACGCACACTGCTCGACCTCATCGGCGAGGGACTGACCAACCGCCAGATCGCCGAACGCATGTTCCTCGCGGAAAAGACGGTGAAGAACTACGTTTCCCGATTGCTCACCAAGCTCGGCATGCAACGGCGCACCCAGGCGGCGGTGCTGGCGACGGAACTGCGCGCAGAGCGGGACTGAAGTCCGTTCACGCGCTGACCGACGGCCGGTCGAGCAGCACCTCGTCCAGCGCCCGCCGGGGAGTCCACGCGACCGGGGAACCGTAGCCCAGCCGCAGCACGATCTGCGGCCACAGACCGTCGCCGAGGAGGTGGCGCAGGCGCGTGCGGGTGGCGCCGATCCCGATCGGCCGGGAGATGAACGACGCGTCGAGGCCGTGCACGGTGGCGGTCAGCAGCACGCGCTGCATGGCCTGGCCCGCCCGTACGCGGTCGGCGGGCGAATCGCCGAAGGAACCGACGACCACGACGAGAGGCCGCAGCCCGGCGGTACCGGAGTCGCGCAGCACCCAGGAGTCGTCGGCGGTCTCCGCCGCGGTCGGCACGCCGTCGGGACGGCCAAGCGCGCCGCCGGTCCACCGCCGCCATTCGGCCCGGAACGCCGGATCGGCATCATGCAGGAGGTGGCTTTCGTGCACGAGCTCACGCAGCCCGGCGAGCTGGTCGGCGTCGAGCTGAGGCAGCCAGGCCTGTTCGGCCTCGGCGGCGTGGCGCAGCGGGTTGAGCACCGCCGGCGGAACCGGGTCCGCGCCGAACGGCGCGCGGTTGGTGTGCCGCCGCGGAATGGCCTTCGCCAGCTCGGCCACCCGGTGGTCGACCGCGGCGGGCGTGCGGGGCCGCACCAGCGCGAGGAGGCCGGGTTCGTCGCGCCGGGGGAAGAGCGTGGTCACCGGGTTCACCCCGGCGGCGTGGATGGCCGCGCGCAGGTTGAACAGAGCCGCGCCGCAGGAGAGCAGGAGCTCACGCCCGTCGGCGTCGGCGACGGGCAGCACCCGGCCGTGGTCCGCGTGGAGCCCGATGCCGTCGGCGTCGATGCTGAACAGCCAGGGCTGGGTGTTGTGGGTGGAGGGCGCCGAGGTCGCGGCCCGCAGCACCGAGGTCACCTGCTCGGTGCTGAGCCGGCCGACCGGCGCCAGCTGGAAGGTCATCGGTCTCCTCCCGAGTCCTCTCGGGGCGCAGACTGTCGGTGGTGGGTGAGGACCAGCGTGGGCGGCGCGTCCGCGCCCGCACAGAGGAGAAAGTCACCGCCCGCGCGGGCGTTCGGGGAAGGGTGGTGAAATGCCGGCCACGGATCCGGGACCGGGCGGCCGCCGGCTGTCCGACACCCTGTCACGGCTGCGGTTGCGGGAGACGTTGCGGGACCTGCAGGAGCACGTGGACGAGCTGATCGGGACCCGCGACAAGATGGACGGCCTGCTCGACGCCGTCCTCGCGGTCGCGTCCGGGCTCGAGCTCGACACCACGTTGCGGCGGATCGTGCGAGCCGCCGTCGACCTGGGGGAGGCGCGTTACGGCGCCCTCGGGGTGCTCTCCGACCGCGGTGCGCTGGCCGAGTTCGTCTACCTGGGGATCGACGCGGCGACGCGGGAGCGGATCGGGCACCTGCCCGAGGGCCACGGGCTGCTGGGGCTGGTGATCGACGACGCCAAACCGTTGCGGCTGGACGAGATCTCGGCCCACCCCGCGTCGGTGGGCTTCCCCGAGCACCACCCGCCGATGCACTCGTTCCTCGGTGTTCCGGTGCGGGTGCGCGAGGAGGTGTTCGGGAACCTCTACCTCACCGAGAAGCGGGGAGGGGGCGCGTTCACCGACGACGACGAGGTGATCCTGCAGGCACTGGCGGCCGCCGCCGGGATCGCGATCGAGAACGCGCACCTCTACGAGCAGGCGCGGATCCGGCAGCGCTGGCTGGGCGCGACCGAGGAGATCACCACGGAGCTGCTGGGCGGGGCGGACCCGGTGGACGCGCTGGACCTGATCGCCGGACGGGCGCTCGAGCTGACCGGCTCGGACGGCACGATGCTCGCGCTGCCGGGATCGGGCCGCCTCGACTCGGACGAGGAGAGCGACACCGAACCCGACGAGCTGACGGTGTCGGTGTGCGTCGGCGGGACCGCGGAGCTGCTCACCGGACTGCGGATCGACGTGGCCGCCACCGTGGCGGGGTCGGTGTACCGGGACCGCACGCCACGCCGGGTGCCGGAGCTGGACCTCGCGCCGGGCCACCGCTACGGCCCGGCGCTGGTCGTGCCGCTGCGGGCCGGGGACCGCACGTCCGGTGTGCTGATCGCGATGCGGGAAGCGGGATCGCCGGCGTTCGAGACGGCGCAGCTGCCGGTGGTGGCCTCGTTCGCCGACCAGGCCGCCCTGGCGTTGCAGCTGGCCGCCCGGCAGCGTGCCGCGCGGGAGCTCGACGTGCTGTCCGATCGCGACCGCATCGCGCGCGACCTGCACGACCACGTGATCCAGCGGTTGTTCGCGGTCGGGCTGGCGCTCAAGAGCACGCAGCGCCGGGCGCGGGACCCGGATGCGCAGCGGCGCCTGCAGGAAAGCATCGACCAGACGCAGGAGATCGTGCACGAGATCCGCACGGCGATCTTCGACCTGCACGGCGGTCTGGCCGGTGAAACCCGGCTGCGTCACCGGTTGCACGACGCGATCGCCGAACTGACCGACGACGCGCCCGTGCACCCGACCGTGAGCATGGCGGGCCCGCTGGACACCGTCGCGCCGCAGCTGGCCGAGCACGTGGAGGCCGTGGTGCGCGAGGCGGTGAGCAATGCGGTACGGCACTCGGGCGCCTCGACGTTGACCATCTCGGTGTCCTTCCGGGACGCCGCGATCACCGTGTCGGTCACCGACGACGGAACCGGTTTGCCGCAGGAGATCTCGCCGAGCGGGCTGGACAACCTGCGCGACCGCGCGGAGGCCGTCGGGGGCACCTGCGTGGTGGATTCCGTGCCGGGGCGGGGTGTGCGGGTCGAGTGGACCGCGCCGGTGCACCGGGGGTAGCCGGCCCGACGACGCTGCCGCCCTGGGACGTCTGCCGCCCGGGTGGTGACTTTGGGCCCCAGCACGGGGTGTCGGCGGTGGAGACGATGAAAACCCGGAGCGCTCGACTCCGGGTTCAAGGAGTGGAAGATGATGACCTCGGCCCCGGCGACGGCGCTGGCCCCCTCCGAGATCGCGGTGCTCGACCGCGCCGTGAGCCGGGCACCGTCCGTGCACAACACCCAGCCGTGGGACCTGCGCGTGCACGTCACGGACGTCGATCTCGTCGAGCGCACCGGTGTGGTGTTGCCCAGCCACGACCCGGAAGGGCGGGACCGGGTGCTGTCCTGCGGTGCCGCGCTGGCGCACCTGCAGCTGGCGGTCCGGGTGCTGTGCCGGTCGGCCGCCACGACGCACGCCGAGGAGGGCATCGTCGTCGCGACGGTGCACGCGCAGCCGGACGCGAGTCCCGGTCACGACGAACTGGCGCGCTACCACGCCATCGGCCGGCGCCGCAGCCACCGGCGGTGGTTCAAGGCCGTGCCGGTGTCCGGACCGGACCGCCGGGCGGTGGCCGCGGCGGGTGCCGAGCCGGGCGTGCGGGTGGTGGTGCCCGCGCACCGGACCGAGCTGGGCACGATGCTGGGGTTCGCCACGCGCGTCTTCCGGGCCGATCCGGCCTACCAGCGGGAACTGGTGACGTGGACGGCGCGGACCCTTGGGCCGCACGCACTCGGTGCCACCGACGGGGTGCCCGAGGCCGCGCTCGGCCACGACTGCCTGCCGGCGGCCGGGCTGGTGCGCCGCGATACGCCGGTGCCGGACGACGCGCACCTGGCTGCCCGGCTCGAAGCCGAGAACCTGCTGATCCTGTGCACCGAGGGCGACAGCCGGCGCGAGCACGTGGCCGCGGGCGCCGCGTGCGCCCGGGTGTGGCTGGAGGCCACGGCACGCGGGCTCGCCGGGGCCGTGCTGACGCAGCCCCTGCACCTGCACGGCTTTCGCGAGCTGCTCGTCGAACGGCTCGAGCTGCCGGGGCTGCCGCAGGTGATCTTCCGCTACGGCCACCCGGAGGCCGCGGTGCCGCCGTCGCCGCGCCGGTCCCTCACCGACCTGGAACCCGGTGACCTCCCCGGGTCCCTGCCGCGCTGCGCGGAGTGACCCACCCGAGCAGGAGACCACGATGAGCACCTCGCTTTCCCCCGTCGTCGAACAGGCCTTGTCGGCGGCGACGCGTGCGCCTTCGCCGCACAACACGCAGCCGTGGCGGTTCGTCGTGGCCGGGCCGCTCATCGAGGTGTGGCTGGATCGCGACCGCGTCCTCGGCATCGCCGACCCGGCCGCGCGCGAGGCCCGGCTCTCGTGCGGCGCGGCGGCCGGCAACCTGCTGCTCCTGTTGCGGGCCAACGGGTTCGGCACGTCGATGCGGATCATGCCCGATCCGGCCGAGCCGGATCTGCTCGCCGTGGTGCGGTTCACCGACGAGGAGCGGCCACCCGCGACGGACCACCGCCTCGTCGACGCCGTCTGGCGCCGCCACACCAACCGCCGCCCGATGTCCGCGCGGCCCGTGTCGCCCGCGATGCGCGCGCGCCTCAAGGCCGCCGCGCTGACCGAGGGCGGTGTGGTGGAGTTCCTCGACGCCTCGGGCCGCTACCCGCAGGTGACCGCGCTCGTGCGGCGCGCCGAGGCCGAGCAGGCTTCGGACGCCGGCTTCAAGGCGGAGTCCGCGCGGTGGACGGGTCGTGCTCCCGACAGCCCCGATGGCGTGCCCACGGCCGCGTTCGGACCGCCGCCGGAGGTCCCGCCGGTCCTGCCGCTGCGTTCGTCGCACGAAAACCCCGCGGTCGCACCGCGCGAGTTCGAACAGGACCCCGTGCTGGCGGCCGTGCTCACCCGCGACCGCGGACCGGCGGCCGAGGTGCGTGCCGGGCTGGTCGTCCAGCGTGTGCTGCTGACGGCGACCGCGGAGGGGCTGGCCACTTCCTTCGTCTCGCAGCCCTTCGAAGCCCGCGGAACCCGGCAGCACCTGCTCGACCTCTTCAGCGGAATCGGGCAGCCGCACGCGTTGGTGCGCGTGGGCCACGGCTTGCCGGTGCGCGGGACGGCCCGCCGGCCGGTCGCGGACGTGACGAGCGTGCGGGCGCCCGGCGCGTCGTTGCCGTGATCCGCCCGCGGTCCTAAGAGGACGGACGGGGCCAGGCCCTGAGCACGTCCCGGAACGACACCATGCCGACCAGCGAACCGTCCTCGACCACGGGCAGCACGCGGACCCCCGCCTCGGCCATGAGGCGGGCGAGGTCGAACGCATCGAGCCCGGGTGTGGCGACCGCCGCCGGGGCGTGCATCACCGAGGCCACCGTGCGGTGCCCACCGAGCACCACGCCGGTGTCCGGGTCCCCGGCACCGGGCGGCTCGCCGGGAAAGCCGGGCCGGACGAGATCCGCTTCGCTGACCAGCCCCACGAGCCGGGCCGCGTGGTCCACCACCGGCAAGGTGGTGAACCCTCGTCGTGCCATGAGCGCCGCGGCCTCGGCCGGCGACGCGTCGGGGGTCACCGCGATCGCCGGTGAGCTCATGATGTCGCGGGTCCGCATGGCTCGATCTTGACGGTTTCGCCACAGCGGGACCAAGAGCCTTCGGTCCTCGTCGAGGCCGGCGCACGGGACCCGTGCCGGGGGACCGACGACCCGGTGGCGCGGGCAGAACGGCTCTCGGGGGCCGGACTGCCCGCCCGCGTCGCGAAATGGCGACGGGAGTGTTTCCCCGTGAACGGGAAAGCGCGCATTCTTGACCCGAGCGCCTCGCGAAAGGAGAAGCCATGCGCGCGCTGATCGTTTACGAGCCCCTGTCCGGCAACACCGAGGAAGTCGCCCGCGCCGTGGCAGACGGGCTGGGCGCGGCGGACGTGGTGCCGGTCGACGAAGCACCCCACGACCTCTCGGGGTTCGACCTGCTCGTGGTGGGCGCACCGACGCACGTCCACGGACTGAGCCGTCCGCCCAAGCCGGCCACCGCGGGCGGGACGCACGAACCCGGCCTTCGCGAGTGGCTGGCGGGTTTCCAGGTCCTGCCACCGGGAACCGCCACGGCCGCCTTCGACATCCGGGTCGGCAAACCGCACTGGCTCTCCGGCTCCGCCGCGCGAGGCGCCGGCAAGGCCTTCACCCGCCTAGGCCACCCGCCGGTGGTCCCGGCGGCGAGTTTCTTCGTCGAGCCGGCCGACGACGGAGCCCGCCTCCGGGCCGGCGAACTCACCCGCGCCCGCGCCTGGGGCGCCACCCTCGCCCGACACCGCCACGGCGGTGCCCCGCCGGGCTGAGCGCGGCCTTCGATCCGATCGAGCTCGGTCATGGTCGGGAGGCGAACTGCGAGGTAGCACTTCCGGCTACTCGACCCGCCAACACGTCGCGGTCAGCCGACGCCGTTCCCTAGTCTCGCCACGGCTCGCTTCGCGGTGTGGTGGGCAGCAGGGTTCTCGGCCCGGTGCTCGGCGTGGGATCGCCGGGCCGGAAAGGTGAGTGCACGGCACGACGTTCGGCGCTTCGGCCGCGACCCACGGAGGCGCACACCGCTGCCCGCTCGACACCGCCCGTGGACCCGCTGCCTGGCGTCGAGTTCGAGGTGCCCGGCCACGACGGACACCGAACGGTGCTGACCCTCTCGGGCAGGCAGTTCGTCGAGACGCGCGACGGCGCCCGGTGGCGGGGCGCGGCGTCGCCACGTCGGTCCACCCGCCACCGTGGGCAGCAATGCGTGGCTGCGGCATCGCCCGTGAGAGGCGGGGGCGACAGGATTGATGCGGCGCCGGCCCGCGCGCGACCTAGGGTGAACGTGGTGCGGGTTCGAGGATGCGCAGCGCGTCACGAGGCACCGCGACCTCCACGTCGCCGCCGAGACCGTAGAGGTCACGGTGCAGCACGAGCGCGGTCAGTGGTGGTGTGGTGCCGAGCAGGACCCGGGCGAGGGGGACGGTCCGGACCACTTCGAGGACCCGGGCGCGTGCTCGGAGCGCGGGGGTCGAACGCCGGTCCGGACTGTCGAGGAGGACTTCTTCCGGGCGGTAGTACACGGTTCCCCGCTTCGTGCCGTCGCCGAGGACCGCGGAGTCGATCGGCAGCTCGCCGACCCGCAGGCCGGCGGAGTCGTGGCGGGCGGGGCCGAGCGCGGTCCAGCCGAGCAGACGTGCGGTGACCGCGTGGGTGGGACGGCGGGTCAGCTCGTCGGCCGGGCCGGTCTGGCAGAGGGTGCCGGCGTCGAGGATGGCCAGGTCGTCGGCGAGGCGGAGCGCTTCGTCGCGGTCGTGGGTGACGTGGATGGCGGGCACGGCGAGATCCTGCAGCGTCGTCCGCAGGACTTCGCGCAGTTCCTCCCGGACGGGCTGGTCGAGCGCGGAGAGGGGTTCGTCCAGCAGGAGCGCGGCCGGTCGGGCGGCGAGGGCGCGGGCCAGCGCGACGCGTTGCCGTTCGCCGCCGCTGAGGGAGCGGGGTGCGCGGTGGGCGAGGTGGGCGATGCCGAACCGGTCGAGCAGTTCCCCGATCTCCGGGTCGCGCCGGCGTCTGCGCAGTGCGGGGGCGAAGCCGACGTTGTCACCGACCGACAGGTGGGTGAACAGCGCGGCGTCCTGGAAGACCACGCCGATGCGGCGCCGGTCGGGGGGAAGGCCGGTGAGGTCGTGGCCGTCGAGGTGCACGCGGCCGCTGCGGGGGGTGCGGAACCCGGCGATGGTGTCGAGCAGCATGCTCTTGCCCGCGCCGGACGGCCCGAGCACGATCAGGGCGCGGCCCGGGGAAACGGTGAGGTCGACGGGGCCGAGCCGGAAGGATCCCGCCCCGGTGTGCAGGTCGGACACGGTGAGCACCGGTCACCACCGGGCGCGGGTGGTCCCCGCGACGAGCCGGCCCGAGGCGAGGGTGCGCAGCACCAGGAACGTCGCGAGGGCGACGAGCAGGAGCAGCACCGCCGCGGACGCGGATTCGGCGAGGCCGGCCGAGAGGAACAGGTTGTAGATCGTGACGGGCGCCGTGGCCGGGTAGTAGGCGAGGATGACGACGGCGCCGAACTCGCTGATCGATCGCGCGTACACGAGCACGGCGCCGGTGAAGATTCCGCGCCAGGCCAGCGGGAGGCTGACGCGCCGGAAGGTCTGGCCCGGTGAGGCGCCAAGGCTCCGGGCGGCGCGTTCGACGTTCGGGTCGAGGGCTTCGAACGCGACGCGTGCGCTGTTGACGGCGAACGGCGCGCTCACGAACAGCATCGCGACGATGATCCCGGCCTGCGTGCCGTAGAACGACAACCCGGTGGCCAGCAGGGGAGTGCCGAGCCAGCCGGTGCGGCCGAACACGAACAGCAGGGCGATCCCGGCGACGGTGTGCGGGACGGCCAGCGGCAGGTCCACGATCGCCTGGACGAGCGCGTGCCCGGGGAAGCGGCGTCTCGCGAGCAGGTAGGCCAGCGGGACGCCGAGCACGGTGGCGACCACGGCGGTGATCGCGGCGTCCTGGACGCTCAGCAGCAGGGCGTCGCGGATCTCGCCATCGGCCGCCGCGGCGCGGAGGCCGCCGGGTGAAGTGGCGGTGAGCAGGCCGAGCACGGGCAGCAGGATGAACCCGATCAGCACCCCGCCGGCGCCCCACAGCAGCGCCGGAAACAGCCCGCGCGACACCCGGACCGCGCTCCACCGCCCGTGTTCGGCCATGTCGCTCATTCAGGACCCGGGCAGCTTGGCCGGGACGGTCAGCGGCTTCACCGACGCGGGCAGTTGCGCGCCGTTCGCGACGCCCGCGACCGCCGGGTCGACCACCGTGAACCCGTTGTCGCTCATGATCTTCCGGCCCGCCGGGGAGAGCACGAACTCCACGAACCTCAGCCCCGCGGCGGAGTTCGGTGCGTTGGTGGGCACGGTCAGCGCGTACACGATCGGTTTGCCCGTCCGCGGCCCGGACGACGTGGGCACGCTGACCGTCGCGTAGGTCGCGGCCAGCGCCGGGTCGGACAGGTCGATCTGTGCGGGCAGATCCAGGAACTTCAGGTGGTGCTGCAACGCGTCGGACCGGTAGATCCCGAGGTAGTCGATCTGCCCGGACGACACGGCCGGCAACAGCTGCGTCTCGGTGCCGACCATGGTCTCCGGCGGAGAGTTCGCGAGCACCTCGGCCGAGAGGTTCGGCTGGTGGTAGTGGTTCTGCGCCAGCGCGAGCATCTGCATCGTCTGGTAGCCCGACGGGTCGGTGTCCGGATTGGACCGCCCGATCCGCACCCCCGGCTGCGCGAGCACCTGGGGCCAGTTGTCCGCCGTGAGACCCGCGGCGCCCTTGCTCCGGTCGGTGTAGGCGAAGGTGATGCGATTGGCGGCGAACCCGACGAACCAGTTCGCGAACTGCGTGCCGCCGTTCGTGCCGTACATCTTCGACGGGATCAGCGAGTAGTCCGCCACACCCAGCACGTCTACCGGATTGTGGAGCTCGGTGATGCCCCGCACCACCTCGACGCTGCCGGCGAACCGCGACTGCACCGTGACGTCCGGGTTCTGCGCCTTGAACGCCGCGATCACGGCGGTGAACGGTTTGGCCAGCGTGCCGGCCCCGTTCACGATCATCGTGCCGCTGACCGGGGCGGCGGAACCACTCTCCGGAGCCGAAGGAGCCGGCGGCGAGGACCCGCAGGCCGCAACCACCGCCACCAACGCCGTCACCGCACTGATTGCCCGTACCTTGAGCCCGAGGCCCCGTCGCACCGTGCCGCCTCCTGCCGCGTCGCAGAGGTCAGTCAGGTTACCGACTGCCCGGTAAGGGCGACAGTGGCCATCTTGCTCGGGAGCGCAGCCATCGCAGACGAGGGCGGATGCCGATTCGGCGGCCGCCCTCGTCTGCTCTCGCCTTTGCGTCAGCCTTCGGCCGGCACCGGGGCGTGGTCCACGACCCCGCGACGCCGGCGAGGCCGGTCGATCAGACTTCCGTGGCGAGCGGTTCCTCGAGGCCGTTGTCGATGAACCGGGTGGCTTCCTGTTGAGGCCGCCACCAGAGTGGGACCGGACGACCGGGTAACGATGTGCGGCGACCCGGCCGGCCGCTTCCGTGACTTCGACGCCTACGACTCGTGGACGACGACGATCGGCTTCCCGCCGCCTTGCCGTCCGGAGGCGAAGGCCTTCGGTGCCTCGGCCAGGGAATGGCGGGACCCGATCGGCACGCGAAGGCTGCCTTCACGCACGAGCGCGACCAGCTCGGCCAGGCGGGCCCGGTCGGCTTCCACGACGAAGAAGACCGACCGCCCGTACCGCGGCTCGACCTCCGGCGGGGCGGCGATGGTGACGAGCGTGCCACCCGCTCGCACCAGCCCTGCGGAGCGCACGCCGATCTCCTCGCCGAACACGTCGAGAACCACGTCGACCTCGCCGACGTCTTCCAGCCGCTCGTTCTCCAGGTCGACGAACGCGTCGGCGCCCAGGTCGAGGGCGACCTCACGATTGCCGGCGCGGCCCGTGCCGATCACGGTCGCGCCCGCTCGCTTCGCCAGCTGCACCGCGAGCGAGCCGACCCCTCCGGCGGCGCCGTGGATCAGCACGGTCTGCCCCGCCTCGAGCCGGCCGTGGTCGAACAACGCCTGCCACGCGGTCAGCCCGGAGACCGGCAACGCGGCACCGACGGTGTGGTCGACGTCGGCCGGCAGCGGTGCGAGGTTGCGGGCTTCGACGGCGGTGAACTCGGCGAGCGACCCGTCGCGGGTCCAGTCGGCGAGCCCGAACACGCGCTGCCCGACGGTGAGCCCGGTGGTGCCGTAGCCGAGCTCGGTGACGACACCTGACAGCTCGTGACCGGGCACGCTGGGTGTGCGGTCACGGCCCGCCCGGTCGGTCCAGGTGCCCGGCCACTGCAGCTCGCCGGAGGTGAAGCCGGCCGCGTGCACTCGCACGATGACGTCGTTCTCCGCGGCGTGCGGGGCCGGGCGGTCGGTCAGGGTCAACCCTTCGACCCCGGCGGCGGGGTCCTTGACGATGATGGCTTTCATGCTGAGTCCTCGTGGTGAGCGGGCAACGGGTGGCCGTGGGCGTTCGCCGGCCTGTCCGCGAGGCTAGTGCCGTATCAAGCAACGTTGGGTAGGTAATCGGGGCGGCGGATCTTGGAGTTGACGGCGAAGTGGCGTTTGGGGTGGCAGTGGCGGTTGCG
>NZ_JBSGDT010000041.1:0-69382 GCF_053602515.1 Amycolatopsis sp. NPDC004368
TCTAGATTCTCAAAGGAAACCCCGACGAGGGGGTTTCATATAAGCTCTACTGGCTTAGTTCACTAGCACACTGTTGAGTTCTCAAGCAACACACCCCGATCAAACCCGAACCCCATCAGGGCCAGCCTCAACCGAAGCAGTCATTCCTAGCAGTTTTGGTGGGCCACCCACTCAATCGCCTGAGGCGAGAGCTTGGTTCGTGGTCCCGGTGGCCGCCCGGTTTCCCTGGCGACTTGGAGAACTTTACACGCCCCGAAAGGGCCCGAAACAGGGGGGTACCTTAACCGCGTTCCCGCAGGTCAGAGCCCTGTTTCGGGCCGCGCTAGCCGCGATCAGACGCCGAGGCTGACGCCGGCGATGTTCCGCTTGCCCTTCCGCACCACGAGCCAGCGCCCGTGGAGGGCGTCGGACGCGGCCGGCTTCCACTCCTCGTCGGAGATCTTCACGTTGTTCACGTACGCGCCGCCCTCCTTCACGGTGCGGCGCGCGGCGCTCTTGCTGTCCACCAGTCCCCCGGCGAGCAGCAGGTCGACGATCGTCGAGTCGTCGCCCGCCTTGCCGGTCGGGACCTCGGCCATCGCCGCGTCGAGCGTCTTCGCGTCGAGCTCACCCAGCTCACCGCGCCCGAACAGCGCCTGACTGGCCGCGATGACCTGCCGCGTCTGGTCCTCGCCGTGCACCAGGTCCGTGAACTCCTGAGCGAGGCGCTTCTGCGCCGCACGCAGGTGGGGCCGCTGTTCGGTGTCCTCGGCCAGCGCGTCGATCTCCTCCCGGTCGAGGAAGGTGAACATCCTCAGGTACCGCATCACGTCGGCGTCCCCGACGTTCACGAAGTACTGGTACCAGGCATACGGCGAGGTCATCTCCGGGTCGAGCCACAGGTTGCCGCCACCGGTGGACTTGCCGAACTTGCGGCCCTCGGCATCGGTGACCAGCGGCGCGGTCAGCGCGTGGGCCGAGCCGCTCTCGACGCGCCGGATCAGGTCGACCCCGCCGACGAGATTGCCCCACTGGTCGGAGCCGCCGACCTGCAGCTTGCAGCCGTACTGCCGGTAGAGCTGCAGGTAGTCCTGCGACTGCAGCAGCAGGTAGCTGAACTCCGTGTAGGACATGCCGTCGGACTCGAGCCGGCGCTTCACCGTCTCCCGGTTGAGCATCACGTTCACGGAGAAGTGCTTGCCGACGTCGCGCAGGAACTCCAGCACGTTCTGCTGGCCGGTCCAGTTCAGGTTGTTCTCGACCACGGCGCCCGTCGGCGACTCGTCGAACTCCACGAACCGCTCCAGCTGCCCGCGGATGCGCCCCGCCCACTCGGCGACGACGTCGAGGGTGTTGAGCGTGCGCTCCCCCGTGTCCCGCGGGTCGCCGATCATGCCGGTGGCGCCGCCGGCCAGCACGATGGGCCGGTGCCCCGCGCGCTGGAAGCGCTTGAGCATCAGCAGCGGGACGAGGTTGCCGGCGTGCAGGCTGGGCGCGGTCGGGTCGAAGCCGCAATAGAGGGTGAGCGGTCCCTGGTCGAGGTCTCGCCGCAGTGCGTCGATGTCGGTGGACTGCGCGATCAGGCCGCGCCAGGACAGCTCGTCAAGGATGTGCTCACTCACACCTGTAGATCCTCCCGCACCAGGTCAAGCGACTAACCCGCGGGGCGCACCTGCCGCCGTTTGCCACCGCGCCGGTAGGCCGAGACGGCGGGCGAGCCGTCGACCCAGAACCGCCACGGCGTATCCATCGCCGACGCGACGCCGACGCGCGGGCCGCTGCGGATCTGCTCGGGCGGCACGCGGTCTCCCACGCGCAGCCGGACCGGTGACGACGGGTCGGTGAGGTCCACGCCGTTCTGCGTCAGGTCGACGCGCAGCGCCGACGTGAGGACGGCGGGGCCCTTCGCGACCTCGCCGTCGCCACGGGCGTGCGGTCGGCGGGCGCGCACGATGTCGGCGCCCTGCACCACTTCGCCCGCCCGCAGGAGCACCCCGCCGGGCTGGTCCTCGTTGCCGCTGATCACGTTGGCGCAGAAGTGCATGCCGTAGACGAAGTACACGTACAGGTAGCCCGCCGGGCCCCACATGAGGGAATTGCGCGGGGTCTTTCCGCGAAAGCTGTGCGAGGCGGGATCGTCGAGGCCTCGGTAGGCCTCGACCTCGACCAGCCGCACGCCGACGGTGCCGTCGGGCGCGTCCGCCTCCAGGATCGCGCCGAGCAGCAGGGGTCCCAGTTCGACCGGGTCCAGTGCCAGTTCCTCGCGCCGGAACAACCGGTCCACACGTGCTCCCCTCGTCCGCCTCAGCCTAACCGGGTGCTCCGCCGTGCCCGGCCGGACGCGTGCGCTCCCGGCCGGGCCATTCGCCTACTTCAGCCACCGCCGCACGGTCGTCACCCGGTCCACCAGCCGCTCGAGCTGCTCGGCGACGCGGTCGGGCGCGGTGCCGCCGCGGGCATTGCGCGAGCGCACCGAGCCCTCGACTGTCAACACCTCGCGCACCGCCGGCGTGAGCGCCGGATTGATGGCCTGGAACTCCTCGTCGCTCAGCTCGTCGAGCCCGACGCCACGCCCCTCGGCCACGCGCACGCTCTCCCCCGCCGCCTCGTGGGCCACGCGGAACGGCACGCCCTGGCGCACCAGCCACTCCGCGATGTCCGTGGCGAGCGTGAAGCCGGCCGGGGCCAGCGCGGCGAGACGCTCGGTGTGGAAGGTCAGCGTGGCGAGCATGCCCGCGATCGCCGGGAACAGGAGCTCCAGCTGCTCGACCGAGTCGAACACCGGTTCCTTGTCCTCCTGCAGGTCGCGGTTGTACGCGAGCGGTTGCGCCTTCAGAGTCGCCAGCAGGCCGGTGAGGTTGCCGATGAGCCGGCCGGCCTTGCCGCGCGTGAGCTCGGCGACGTCGGGGTTCTTCTTCTGCGGCATGATCGAGCTGCCGGTGGCCCACGCGTCGTCGAGGGTCACGTAGCCGAACTCGGCGGTGTTCCAGATGATCACCTCTTCGGCGATCCGCGACAGGTTCACCGAGAGCATCGCGACCGCGAACGCGAACTCCGCCACGAAGTCACGCGAGGCGGTGCCGTCGATCGAGTTCTCGACACTCGTGTCGAAGCCCAGCTCCGTGGCCACGGCCTCGGGGTCGAGCCCCAGCGACGAACCGGCCAGCGCACCCGAGCCGTACGGCGACTCGGCGGTGCGGGCGTACCAGTCGCGCAGGCGGGAGACGTCGCGCAGCAGCGCCTGGCCGTGCGCCAGCAGGTGGTGGGCCAACAGCACCGGTTGCGCGTGCTGCAGGTGGGTACGGCCGGGCAGGATCACCTCGGGGTGGCGCCGCGCCTGAGAGACGAGCGCGTCGACCACGTCGAGGGTGCCCGCGACCACGC
The DNA here is from genome assembly GCF_053602515.1 of Amycolatopsis sp. NPDC004368. Lineage (NCBI taxonomy): Bacteria > Bacillati > Actinomycetota > Actinomycetes > Pseudonocardiales > Pseudonocardiaceae > Amycolatopsis > Amycolatopsis sp. NPDC004368. The sequence continues at coordinate 3,364 of NZ_JBSGDT010000041.1, forward strand.
GGCGCGCGGCGTCGCGCAGCCACATGCGGAAGAGGGTGGCCACCTGGTCGTTACGCGAGCGGCCGGCGCGCAGCTTGCCGCCCAGCTCGGTGCCCGCGCGCTCCAGCAGGCCGCGTTCGAGGGCGGTGTGCACGTCCTCGTCGGCCACCGTCGGCGTGAACGCGCCGGAGGCGACGTCCTGCGCAAGCGTGTCGAGAGCCTCGATCATGCCGGCCAGCTCCGCGTCGGTGAGCAGCCCCGCCTTGCGCAGCACCCGGGCGTGGGCCCGCGAGCCGGCGATGTCGTAGGGCGCCAGGCGCCAGTCGAAGTGGGTGGAGGCGCTCAGCGCCGCCATCGCCTCGGCCGGTCCGCTGGCGAACCGGCCGCCCCACAGGGCCACCGGCTGGTCTTTCGCGCTCACGTGCTGCCTTTCTGCCTCGGGCCTCTCACGACGCCCGGTGGTTCGGGTGGTCCGGGTGCTCCTGCCCGGTCAGGGGACGGTACCGCCGCCCGACGGGACGCAGGTGCCGGCCGCGGGTGAGGTCCGCACCGCGCCGCCCGGTCACGACCGCCGTGCCACCGTGCAGCAGCAACCGGATGTCGCCACACACGTACTCCTGGGTGTGCCGCACGAACGCGTCGAGTGGTTCGCGCAGCGGCGAGGACCACAGCCCGTCCTGGACGAGCTCGGCCCAGCGCCGGTCGACGTTCTCCTTGAACCGGGCCAGCTCGCGCTCGAGCGTCATCCGCTCCAGCTCCCGGTGCGCCGTGACCAGCACGGTGGCACCCGGGGCCTCGTGCAGCTCCCGGCGGTCGGTCATCCGGTCGATCCGGCCGATGCCGTGCGCACCGGCGCGGTGGTTCAGCATCTGCACGGCTTCGCGCACGCTGACCGTCTCCCCGTCCACCGCGACGGGAACACCGCGGTCGAAGGTGACCACGACCTCGTCCGGCGCCTCGCGGTTCACGGCGGGGTCCTCGGTGTAGGTGAACGCATCACCCGGGGCGCACCACGGGTCCGCCGGAGCCTCGGCCGCGTGGCTCCAGAGCGTGCGACCGGGCCGGGCGGCGGCGAACACGGGCTCGGCGTGGTGCGCTTCGGCCACCACGACGAGATGGCGCTCCAGAACCGACCGCGCGAGTGCGGCGTCGACGAGCAACGCGTTGGACTGGACGGCCGGGAGGCAGAACCCGGCCGCGAACTCGTCGCGCGCGTCGACCACGATCACCTCGGCCGCCCCGTACGCCAGCGCTCGCCGCCGGATCGCGGCGGCGTCACCGCCACCGAGGTCGACCAGGACGGCGAGCACGTCGCCGGCCGCCGCGAGCCGCGAGACCGCGGACCCGCTCGCGGAGGCGAGCACGGCCCGGGTGGTCACGGTTCCTCCTCGGCCGAGCCGCGCGCGAGCGCGGTGAACCGTTCGGCGAGGTCCCTGCCGCTCAACGGTTCCCGGGCGATCACCGCGACCGTGTCGTCGCCGGCGATGGAGCCCACGACCTCCTCGAGCGCGGCGCGGTCGATGGCGCTCGCGAGGAACTGCGCGGCGCCGGGCGGCGTGCGCAGCACCGTGAGGTTGCCCGACGCGTCGGCCGAGACGAGCAGTTCCGCGAGCAGCCGGGACAACCTCGACGTGCCGCCCTGCACACCACGCACCGGGCTGCCGTCCTCGGGGATCACGTACACCGGCGCCCCCGAATCGGCGCCGCGCAGCTTCACGGCACCCAGCTCGTCGAGGTCGCGGGACAACGTCGCCTGCGTGACCTCGATGCCCTCGGCGGCGAGCAGCTTGGCCAGCTCGGTCTGGCTGCGGATGGCCATCGTGGACACCAGCTCCGTGATGCGAGCCTGGCGCCCGACCCGGCTGCCGGTCATCGACCGCTCTGCTCGAACAACCAGACGAGGAGCGCCTTCTGCGCGTGCAGGCGGTTCTCGGCCTCGTCCCACACCGCGCTGGCCGGGCCGTCGAGCACCTCGTCGGTGATCTCCCAGCCGCGGTGCGCGGGCAGGCAGTGCAGCACGATGGCCTCGTCGGCCGCGCGCTTGAGCAGCTCGGCGTTGACCTGCAGCGCGCGGAACGGACCCACTCGGTCGAGGCCGTCGTTCTCCTGGCCCATCGACGTCCAGGTGTCGGTGACCAGCACGTCGGCGCCCGCCACCGCGTCGTACGGATCGGTCACGACGACCGAGCTGCCTCCGGTCTCGGTGCCGCGCAGCTTCGCGTCGAGCATCACCTGCTGGTCGGGCTGGAAGCCCTCGGGCGACACGACCCGCACGTGCATGCCGGCGGTCACGCCGCCGAGCAGCAGCGAGTGGGCCATGTTGTTGGCGCCGTCGCCGAGGTACACCAGCGTGAGCCCAGCGAGCTTGCCCTTGCGCTCGCGGATGGTCATGAGGTCGGTGAGGACCTGGCACGGGTGGAACTCGTCGGTGAGGGCGTTGACGATCGGGATCGACGCGCCCGCGGCCATGGCGTCGATGCGCTTCTGCGCGAAGGTGCGCCACACCACTGCGTCGACGTAGCGCGACAGCACGCGCGAGGTGTCCTCGATGGTCTCCTCGCGGCCCAGCTGCATCGAGCGGCCGTCGACGATCACCGGGTGCCCGCCGAGCTGGCTGATGCCGACCTCGAACGAGAACCGGGTGCGGGTGGAGTTCTTCTCGAAGATCGCCGCGACCGTCTTGCCGGCCAGGGCCTTGGTGCCGAGCGGGTCGGCCTTGAGTGCGTCGGCCAGGTCGAGGAGCGCGGCCTGCTCGGCGTGGCTGACGTCGTCGTCGCGGAGGAAGTGGCGAGGCATCAGTTCGAGTCCTTCGTGGTGGTGGAGTCGAGCGCGGCCGGGAGTGCGGACAGGAAGCCGTGGGCCTGGTCGGCTTCGAGCACCAGTGGCGGGGCCAGCCGGATGGTGTCCGCCGCGACGGGGTTGACGAGGTACCCGGCGTTCTGCGCGGCCTGCGCGACCGCGGCGGACACCGGCTCCCGCAAGGTGATGCCGAGCAGCAGGCCGGCGCCGCGCACGCCGGAGACGAGCGGGTGCCCGATCGCCTCGACACCGGCCGCGATGTCCTTGCCCAGCGCCGAAACGTGGTCGAGCAGGTTGTCGCGCGCGATGGTGCGCAGCACGGCCAGCCCGGCCGCGCAGCAGACCGGGTTCCCGCCGAAGGTGGTGCCGTGCTGGCCCGGCTTCAGCAATTCACCCGCCGCGCCGATGCCGATCACGGCGCCGAGCGGCAGCCCGCCGCCGAGGCCCTTCGCGAGCGTGATGACGTCGGGGAGGACACCCGCCTGCTGGAAGGCGAACCAGGAGCCGAGCCGGCCGATGCCGGTCTGGACCTCGTCGAGCACGAGCAGCGTTCCGGTGGCCTTGGTGATCTCGCGCGCGGCTTGCAGATAGCCAGCGGGGGCCGGGATCACACCCGCTTCGCCCAGCACCGGCTCGAGGAACACGGCCGCGGTGTCGGTGTCGACGGCCGCGCGCAGCGCTTCGACGTCGCCGTAGGGCACGTGCGTGACCCCCGGCACCAGCGGGGTGAACGGTTCCCGCTTGCCGGGCTGACCGGTGAGCGAAAGCGACCCCATGGTGCGGCCGTGGAACGCGCCCTCGGCCGCGACGACCTTGGTGCGGCCGGTGATGCGGCTGATCTTCAGCGCGGCCTCATTGGCTTCGGCGCCGGAGTTGGCGAACAGGATCTTGGCCTGTCCGGTGAGGCCCGCGACGTCGAGCAGCGCCTCGGCGAGCTCGACCGCGACCGGGTTCACGTACAGGTTCGACGTGTGGCCCAGCGTCGCGATCTGCTCGGAGACGGCGCGCACGATCTCCGGGTGGGCGTGGCCGAGCGCGTTGACGGCGATGCCGCCGACGAGGTCGACGTACTCCGTGCCCTCGGCGTCCCACACCTTCGCGCCCTCGCCGCGGACAAGCGTCAGGCCGGGGGTGCCGTAGTTGTCCATCAGGGCCGACTGCCAGTGCTGCCGGCTCGCCTCGTTCGAGGTGGGGGTGGTCACGGGAGCTCCGTTCCTGTGGTTTCCGGATAGACCATCGTGCCGATGCCGCGGGAGGTGAAGACCTCCAGCAACACGGAGTGGGCGAGGCGCCCGTCGATCACGTGGGCGCGGCGAACGCCGCCGCGGACCGCGCGCACGCAGGCCTCCATTTTCGGGATCATGCCGCTGGCGAGCTCCGGCAGCATCTTCTCGAGCCGGTCGACCTGGATGCGGTCGATCAGCGACGAGCGGTCGGGCCAGCTGGCGTAGAGGCCCTCCACGTCGGTGAGCACCACGAGCTTCTCCGCGCCCAGCGCCGCGGCCAGCGCACCGGCGGCGGTGTCGGCGTTGACGTTGTGCACGACGCCGTCGACGTCCGGCGCCACCGTGGACACCACGGGGATGCGGCCGGCGTTCACGATGTCGAGCACCGCGTCGGGGTTCACCGCGGCGACCTCGCCGACGAGGCCGATGTCGACCTGCTCACCGTCCACAGTAGCCTGTTTGCGCTCGGCGGTGAACAGCCGCGCGTCCTCGCCCGAGATGCCGACGGCGTACGGGCCGTGGGCGTTGATCAGGCCCACCAGCTCACGGCTGACCTGCCCCACCAGCACCATGCGGACGATGTCCATCGTCTCCGGCGTGGTCACGCGCAGGCCGCCCTTGAACTCGCCCGCGACACCGAGCCGGGTGAGCATCGCCGTGATCTGCGGTCCCCCGCCGTGCACCACCACAGGATGCAGGCCGACGAGGCGCAGGAACACCATGTCCTGCGCGAACGCCGCCTTGAGGGTGTCGTCGATCATCGCGTTGCCGCCGTACTTCACCACCACTGTGGCGCCGTGGAACCGCTGCAGCCACGGCAGCGCCTCGATGAGCACTTCGGCCTTCTCGGCCGCTGTCCCGAGCCTGTCGTCCGCGGAAATCAGGTCCTCCGTGCCGGTCATGAGGAGTAGGCGCTGTTCTCTTCGACGTAGCCGTGGGACAGATCGGTGGTGTAGATCGTGGCCTCGGCGCCGCCCACGCCGAGGTCGACCACGACCTCGATGGCGCGGCCCGACAGGTCCGCCGCCGAGCGGTCGGCCGCGGTGGTGCCCGACGCGAACAGCGTGACGCCGTTGATCGTGATCGACACCGTTTCCGGGTCGATGTGCGCGGGCGCGCGGCCGAGCGCCATCGCGATGCGGCCCCAGTTGGGGTCGGAACCGAACAGCGCCGTCTTCACGAGGTTGTCCTCGGCGATCGTGCGTGCGACCACCACGGCATCGTCCTCGGAAGCGGCCCCCCGCACCGTGATATCCACGTCCTTCGTCGCGCCTTCGGAGTCGGCGCGCAACTGCAGCACGAGGTCGTGGGCGACCGCGGTCAGCACGTCGGTGAGCTCGGCCTCGGTCGGCTCGACCCCGCTCGCACCGGAGGCCAGGACCAGCACCGTGTCGTTGGTCGACGTGCCACCGTCGACGTCGAGCCGGTCGTAGGTGACGCGAGTGGCGGCACGCAGCGCGCGGTCGAGAACTTCCTTGTCCACCACGGCATCCGTGGTGAGGACCGACAGCATCGTGGCGAGGTTCGGCGCGAGCATGCCGGCGCCCTTCGCGAAGCCGCCGACACTCCAGCCTGCGTCGTGCTTCGCAAACGCTTGCTTCGGCAAGGTGTCGGTGGTCATCACGCCGGACGCCGCGTTCAGGCTCGCCTCGGGACTCGCGTCGAGCGCCTTCACGGCACTGTCCACACCGGACAGCACGGCGGCCATCGGGAGCCGCTCGCCGATGAGGCCGGTGGAGCACACGGCGACCTCGATCGCACCGACGTCGAGGACCTCGGCGACTTTTTCGGCGGTGGCGTGGGTGTCCTGGAACCCGCCCGGGCCGGTCGCCGCGTTGGCGCCGCCTGAGTTGAGCACGACCGCTTTGAGCTTCTGCTGCTTCAGGACTTCCTGCGACCACAGCACGGGCGCGGCCTTGATCACGTTGCGCGTGAACACTCCAGCAGCCACGTCGAGCGGGCCGTCGTTCACGACCAGCGTGAGGTCGAGCGCGCCGGAGGCCTTGATGCCCGCGGCGACGCCGGCGGCACGGAAACCCTTCGGTCCGGTGACGGTCACGGTGCCACTCCCACGGTGGAAAGTCCGATGGTCTCGGGGAATCCGAGCGCCAGGTTCATCGACTGGACGGCACCGCCGGCGGTGCCCTTGGTGAGGTTGTCAATCGAGCAGATCACGACGAGCCTGCCCGCGTCGACGTCGACGCCCACCTGGAGCTGGACGTTGTTCGACCCGAGCGTCGAGGCCGTCGCGGGCCACTGGCCGGCGGGCAGCAGCTGCACGAACGGTTCGGCGTCGTAGGCCTTCTCGTAGACCTCGCGCGCGGTGGTCTCGTCGACGTCGCCGACGAGCGGCGCGCTCGCGGTGGTGAGGATGCCGCGCGGCATCGGGGCGAGCACGGGCGTGAACGACACCGTGACCGGCTTTCCGGCCACGCCGGAGAGGTTCTGCGCGAACTCGGGCGTGTGGCGGTGCTTGCCCCCGACGCCGTACGCGCTGGCCGACCCCATGACCTCGGACCCGAGCAGGTTCGGCTTGAGGCTCTTGCCCGCGCCGGAGGTGCCGGTGACCGCCACGACCGTGACGTCCGGCTCGATCAGACCTGCCGCCAGGGCCGGGGCGAGCGCGAGCGATCCGCCGGTCGGGAAGCAGCCGGGGACCGCGATCCGCTTGGTGCCCACGAGCTTCTCGCGCGCGCCGGGCAGCTCGGGCAGGCCGTAGGGCCACTGCCCGGCGTGCTCGCCGCCGTACCAGCGCTGCCAGTCGGCCTGGTCGGCCAAGCGGTGGTCGGCGGCGAGGTCGACCACCAGCACGTCGGGTCCGAGCTGAGCCGCGACCTCGGCCGAGTGGCCGTGGGGCAGCGCCAGGAACACGACGTCGTGGCCGGCCAGCGTCTCCGCCGTGGTCTCGGCCAGCACGCGCCCGGCCAGCGGCGCGAGGTGCGGCTGGTGCGCGCCCAGCATCGTCCCCGCGCTGCTCGCCGCCGTCAGCGCACCGATCTCGACCTCGGGATGGGTCAGCAACAGGCGGAGCAGTTCACCGCCCGCGTAGCCGCTCGCGCCGGCCACCGCGATCTTCACCGTCATACGCATGATTATGCACGACCATGCAATCTCAAACAAACAGGATTCCGCTGCGCCAGGTGTGTTTCCGGCCATGCCGGGCCGGGGCCGCGCTCGCCATCGCCTGCGCCGGAGGCTGTTGCCGCAGCTCTCGGCGCCGCGATGACCGAGCCAACTCCCGGTTCGCCCGATCGAGTGGTTCCGGCGACGGGCCCCGTGACGCACCCGCGCAAGCCCGGCCGTCCGGGCAGGCGCCGCACGAGCCCGAGCCAGCCCCGCCGGCATCTGCCACCGTGATCGGCCCGACCGCCGCATCAGCTCCCGGTACCGCGGCAGGCACCCTGCCCGCAGGCCAGCCGATCGGGTGGTCCGGCCTGCGCCGTGCCCGCGGCCACGAGCGCCGCGGGCACGGCTGATCACTCTTCCCCCGCGGCGGGCTCGCGCAGGCTCGGCGGCACGGGCAGGTGGTGCCCCGGCCGCTCCGGATCGCAGCCGACCCGGGGCAACCGCGAGCGGATGCCACCCGCCGTGCGTTCGAACCGGCGAGCCAGGTCGGCGACCGTGTCGCCCGCGAGCCACGCCGACTCCAGCTCGGCGCTCCACGGTTTTCCTTGCTGCGCGGGCCGTTCGCCCGATCTTCGGCGCGGCCCGCCGGCGAACGCGTGGAGGCTGCCGGCCAGGAGGTCGGCCACCGCGGGGACCACGGCGGTGTCGAGGTCGAGCTTGCCGTGCGCGACCGACTCGCCATCGGGCCCTTCGCCGCCCACGGTGACCGTGACGCGGCTCTGTTCGGCCGCGTCGCCCGGGCGGGCGACGACGGCGATCCGGTACTGGACGTTTCCGGCCCTGACCTCGGTCCGGTGCTCTTCGATGATCGTCATGCCGGGAAGGTAGCGCCCACCCCCGACAGAATCCGCTCACGGTTCGTGCCCGGGCGGCTGCGCTCCGAAATTGTCGGACCCCTGTCATAGCGTCTCCGGTCGACCCGAAGAGCGATCGAGGGGGCCTGATGCGAAGGCACGGACAGCGCGGACACAGACGCCACGGAGAACACAGACAGCCGGTGCCCCGGCTTGGCGGACCAGACCGGGGCACCGGGAGGAAGGGATCAGAAGTGCAGCAGCGAACCGGCGTGAGCCGGGGCGGGTATGTCGGTCTTCTGCTGTTCCTGGTCTGCGCCGGCGGCCGAGGGCACCGGCGGCGGCACCGCCTCGCACTGGGCGTCGGAGTGGTTGCCCGCCGTGCGTTTCGGCAGCGCGCCGGTCGCGAGGTAGTCCGCGACCTTGTCGTCCACGCAGGCGACTCCGGACAGCGAGCCGGCGTGCGTGGTGCCGCCGGGGGCGCTGATCAGGCTCGACTTCGGGAACAGCTTCCGGACCGCGAGGCTGCCCTCATACGGCGTGGCCGCGTCGAGCTCCTCACTGATGAGCAGCACACCGGCGACCTTGCTGCCGTCGACCTTCACCGGCTTGCCGGCTTTCGCGGGCCAGTCGACGCAGGGCGCGTTGAACCAGGCGTTGCCCCACGTCTCGAACGGCGCGCGGAAGTAGGTCGTCCAGTTGTCGAGGCGCCAGCGGTTCCAGCTGGCCGGCCACTGCACGTCGGTGCACTGCACGGCGCTGTACACGGCGTACCCGTTGTCGTCGCCGGGCGGGTTGGAGTTGTCGTAGAGGTTCTTGAGCGTCTGCCAGTCGCCGCGGTGCACCCAGCCGTCGAACGCCTTCGCCAGGTCCGCCCAGCCGAACACGTAGTAGCCGGCCTGGAGGAAGACGTCGGTCCACTCGTCGCCGCCGATCACGCCGCCCGCGGCGGAGCGGTCGAGCTTCTTCTGCTGGTCGTACCAGAGCGCTTCGACGGCGGTGGCTGTCTTGCCGAGGTGGTACACGTTGTCGTACTTCGCGAGCCAGCCGAAGTAGATCTTGATGTTGCGGTCGAACGCCACGTCCTGGTCGAGGTTCGCCTGGTACCAGACCTTGCCGGGGTCCACGTTGCCGTCGAGCACCATGCGGCGCACGTTCTTCGGGTATCGCGTGCTGTAGACCTGGCCGAGGTAGGTGCCGTACGAGAAGCCGTAGTAGTTGATCTGCTTCTCCCCCAGCGCCACGCGGAGGCTGTCCATGTCCTGCGCGACGTCGGTGGTCTTGATGTGGCCCAGGATCGCACCATTCTTCGCGCACGCTTTCGCGTAGCCCTCGGTCTTGGCGAGCCAGGTGCGCTCGAGCTGCGGAGTCGTGGGCACGTACGGCGGGCGGTCGTAGGAGAAGTAGCCGCCGTCGCACCTCACCGCGGGCTTGCTGGAGCCGACGCCGCGCGGGTCGAAGCCGATCCAGTCGTAGCTTTGCCCGGCACCGTTCGGCACGTACTGGCCGAGCACCGACAGGCCGAGGCCGGAACCGCCGGGGCCACCCGGGTTCACCAGCATCGCGCCCTGGTACTGCGCGGACTTGTGCTTGATCCGCGACACGGCTACCTGCACCTTGGCGCCGGAGGGTTTGTCGTAGTCCATCGGGACCACGAGGAAACCGCATTCGGCGCCGGCCTTGATCAGGCTCGCGGTCTGGCACGGCCCCCAGCTGATCGCCGGAGGGGTGTAGCCCGGCTCAGCCGCCCCCTGCGCGGCCGTGGCAGCCGGTGCGGCGGCCATCGTCCCGACCGCGACACCCGCGGCGGCCAGTACGGCAAGGATTTTCTTCACGGTGGTCCTCTTCGTTCGCGAGTTACCCGAATTGGTGGAAGCTGCCGACAACCCGCCACAATCTCCTCGCACGACACGAGTTGCGCCAGCCGTCATCCGGCGGTGGCCGGCGCGCTGGAGGTGACCGCGGATGGGTGTGGACACGGCGTTGATCTCGGCCGTCCGAACAGGACTCGCCGACCTCGCGGACCCGGCGAAAGCGCCGGCCATGCAGGCGTACATGAAATCGGCGATGCCGTTTCGCGGCGTGGCCAAACCCGATCGTGCCGCGCTGATGAAGGCCGTTCTCACCACCCACGTGCTGCCCGATCGGGTGAGTTTTTCAAGGACGGTGCTGGTCCTCTGGCGCACCGCCGAATTCCGCGAGGAGCGCTACGCGGCGATCGACCTGTCGGGCCACCGCGCGTACCGGCGGTGGCAGGACCCGGCCCTGCTGGACCTCTACGACGAACTGATCGTGGACGGTGCGTGGTGGGATTTCGTCGACGAGGTCGCGATCCGCCGCGTCGGCCCGATCCTGCGGCAGTACCGCGCCGACGTCACGCCCGTACTGCTGCGGTGGGCCGCCGACCCCGACCGCTGGCGCCGCCGCGCTGCCGTCATCTGCCAAGTGTCGGCGAAGGCGGACGTCGACCGCGCACTGCTGACGACGGCGATCGAGGCCAACGTCGCCGATCCGGATTTCTTCCTGCGGAAGGGGATCGGCTGGGCGCTGCGTGACCACGCGAAAACAGACCCGGACTGGGTGCGTACGTTCGTGCGTGACCATCCCGGTCTGTCACCACTGTCCACACGGGAGGCCTTGAAGAACCTGACTTGACCGCGATCGGCTGAACGAAGGGAGAACAGCGACGGAGCAGAAGCGCCCAGGTGGGCGCTCGGAGCGGGCACCGAGGGGAAACGCCGACTACGGAGAAACGGCAATGGGCCGGAAACTCCGCGGTGAGGCGGTGTCTCCGGCCCACGGGACCGAGGTCCGTCAGGTGCCGTGCGGGGTCAGGCGCGCAGCGTGGCGCCGAAGCGGGCGCCAGCGGCGGCGACGGCGGTGTCGCGGGCCTGGGTGGCCTCGTCGACGGTCAGGGTGCGGTCCGGGGCCCGGAAGCGGAGCTTGTAGGCCAGGGAACGGTTGCCTTCGCCGACTTGGGTGCCGGTGTAGGCGTCGAAGAGGGTGATGTCTTCGAGGAGGTCGCCGGCGGCGGTGCGCAGGACGTCGGCGAGGTCGGCCGAGGGGACGTCGGCCGAGGCGACCAGGGCGACGTCCAGCAGGACCGGCGGGTAGGCCGAGACGCTCGGCGCCGGGCGGGAGTCCGGGAGCGGGATGGCGTCCAGGTCGAGCTCCATGGCGACCGTGCGGGGTGGCAGCCCCAGTGCCTCGACGACCTTGGGATGCAGCTCGCCCGCGTGGCCGATCGGCCAGTCGCCCACGCGCAGCTGGGCGCAGCGGCCCGGGTGCCACGGCGGCAGGTCCGCGGCCTGGACCGTGAGCTCCACGCCGGCGGCCTCGGCGACCAGGCGGGCGGCCTCCACGGCGTCGGCCCAGCCGGCCGGTTCGCCCTTGCCCCACCAGCCGGCGCGGCGGCGCTGGCCGGTGAGCACGACGGCGACGTGCACGGGCTGGGCGGGCACGGCGGCCTCCAGCACGGCGAGCTCCTCGTCGCTCGGCCGGTGGTCGACGCCGAGGTCCGGCACCTTCAGCTGGTGCGGCTTCGGCAGCACGACCTGGCCGATGTGGAAGAGCGACACGTCCTTCATGCCGCGGGACACGTTGCGCTGCAGCGTGTCGAGCAGGCCGGGCAGGAGGGTGGTCGACATGCGGTCGCGGTCGGCTTCGAGCGGGTTGCGCACGCGGACGGTCTTGCGGCGCACGTCGTCTTCGGGCAGGCCGAAGTCGTCCCACACCGAGTCGCCGACGAACGGGAAGGGCAGGACCTCGACGTGGCCGGCCTCGGCCAGGGCGCGGGCCACGCCGCGGCGGCGCTTCTGCTCCTCGGTGAGGCCGCGGCCCGCGGGCGCCGCCGGCAGAACCGACGGGATGCTCTCGTAGCCCTCGAGCCGCAGGACCTCTTCGACGAGGTCGGCGGGCTGCACGAGGTCGGCGCGCCAGCTGGGCGGGGTCGCGGTGACCGACGAGATCCCGGCGTCGCTGGTGCTGACCTGGACCTTGCAGCCGATCTGCGTGAGCCGCCGGACGGTGACGCCGCGCTCGTAGCGCACGCCCGCCACCTGGTCCGGCAGGTTGATCGGCATGGTGACCGGCGCGAGCGGGGTGACGCCACCCTCGTCGGTGCGGCCGGGCTGGATCGCGCCCTCGCCGTACTGGCGCAGCAGCCGCGCGGCCAGCTCGACCGCGGCCGCGCACAGCGCCGGGTCGGTGAAGCGCTCGAACCGCTTCGCCGCCTCGGAGAACAGCTTGTGCCGGCGCGCGGTGCGGCTGATCGACGCGGGGTTCCAGTGCGCCGCTTCGAGGAGCACGTCGGTGCTTTCCGGGGTGATCTCCGTGCTCGCGCCACCCATGGTGCCCGCGAGCGAGATCACGCCGGAGTCGTCGGCGATCACGATGTCGTCGGCGTCGAGCGTGCGCACGACGTCGTCCAAAGTGGTCAGCTTCTCCCCCGCCTCGGCGCGCCGCACCACCAGGTCGCCCTGGATGGCGGTGGTCGCGAACGCGTGGAGCGGGTGGCCGAGCTCGAGCATCACGTAGTTGGTGACGTCGACGGCCAGCGAGATCGAGCGGATCCCCGCCAGCATGAGCCGGCGGCGCATCCACCACGGCGACGGCGCCGTGGCGTCGAGGCCGGTCACCCGCCGCAGCACGAACCGCGGGCAGCCCTCCGGGTCCTCGACCCGCACCGGCCACGCGTCGCCCTCGGCCTCCGGGACCTCCAGCATCGCCGGGTCGCCGAAGGGCACGTCGAGGGCGTTGGACAGCTCGCGCGCGAGGCCGCGGATCGACAGCGCGTAGCCACGGTCGGGGGTCGGCGTGACCTCGATGACGGTGTCGGTCAGGCCCAGCAGCGCGATCGCGTCGTCGCCCGGGCTGGCGGTGCCTGGCGGCAGCACGAGGATGCCGGTGTGGTCGTCGCCGAGGCCGAGCTCCTTTGCGGAGCAGATCATGCCGTCGCTGACCTTGCCGTACGTCTTGCGCGCGGCGATCGAGAAATCGCCGGGCAGCACGACGCCCGGCAGCGCCACGACGACGAGGTCGCCCTCGGCGAAGTTGCTCGCGCCGCAGACGATACCGCGGGTCTTGATGCCGTGGGGGCCCTCGTTCTCGATCGGGCCCTCGTCGTCGTCCTCGTCCTCGTCGTCGGAGCCCGCCGCGGCGGTGTCCTCTTCGGACTCCGGCTCCTCGCCGACCTCGACGCGGCAGAACCGCACGGGCTTCTTGAAACCCGTGAGCTCCTCGATCTCGGCGACGCGCCCGACCACGAGCGGGCCGGTCACCGGGCCGAGCTCGCTCAGCTCGTCGACCTCGATCCCGATCCGCACGAAGGCGTCGGCCAGGTCCTGGGGCGTGACCTCGTCACCCACGTCGAGGTGCTCGGTCAGCCAGCTCACCGGGACTCGCACTACGCCTCCGTTCCGAAGGGAAGGGTGAACCGGACGTCGCCTTCGACCATGTCGCGCATGTCCGGGATGCCGTTGCGGAACTGCAGGGTGCGCTCGATGCCCATGCCGAACGCGAAACCCGAGTACACCTCGGGATCGACGCCGCACGCGCGCAGCACGTTGGGGTTGACCATGCCGCAACCACCCCACTCGACCCAGCCGGGGCCGCCCTTCTTCTCCTCGAACCACACGTCCACCTCGGCGGACGGCTCGGTGAAGGGGAAGAAGTGCGGGCGCAGCCGCGTCTTGGAGCTCTCGCCGAACATCGCGCGCGCGAAGGCGTCGAGCGTGCCCTTGAGGTGGGCCATGGTGATGCCCTTGTCCACAGCCAGGCCCTCGACCTGCGTGAACACCGGCGTGTGCGTGGAGTCGAGCTCGTCGGTGCGGTAGGTGCGCCCCGGGCACACGACGTAGACCGGCAACTCGCGGTGCAGCAGGCTGCGGGCCTGCACGGGCGAGGTGTGCGTGCGCAGCACCAGCCCGGAGTCCTCTTCGCCCACGTAGAACGTGTCCTGCAGCTGGCGCGCCGGGTGGTCCTTGCCGAAGTTCAGCGCGTCGAAGTTGAACCACTCGGCCTCGAGCTCGGGGCCCTCCGCGACCTCGTACCCCATCGCGACGAACGCGTCGGCGACGCGCTCGGAGATGGTGGCGATCGGGTGGCGCGCCCCGCGCGGGACCTGGTCCCACGGCAGCGTGACGTCGACGGCCTCTTCGCGCAGCACGTGCTCGTCGCGCTCGGCTTCCAGCACCGCGCGACGCTCGTCGAATGCGGCCTGCGCGGCCTGGCGGGCCTCGTTGACGCGCTTGCCGGCTTCGGCCTTCTCCTGCTTGCTCAGCGCGCCGATCGCCCGGCGGGCGAGCAGCAGCGGCGCCTGGTCCCCGAGGTGCGCCGGCTTGACGGCGGCGAGCGCCTCCAGGTCGGTGGCACCCGCGAAGGCCTCTTCGGCCGCCTTGATCGCCGCGCGCAGGGTTTCCGGTGCGAGCACGTCGACCGGCTGTTCTGTGGCTCCGGACATGACTCCTCGGCGTCCGCTGGGACGGGTTGGGCGGCAGCGCACGGGCAGGCAGCCGCACGTGCACATCGGGCAGCCCAGTCTAGGGGATCGGCCACCGGCCCCGGCCGCTCACCCTCCGCTTGCGACCCGCCCGCGCCGGCCGCCCCCGGACTCAGGCGGGATCTCGCCGGCGGGGCAGCTGCATGCCGTGCAGGTTGGCGTAGGCGGCCCGCTCCGGCTGCCACCACCCGGCCCGCGGTTCGCCGGGGATCCGGTAGAGCAGGATCGGGGTCAGGACGGTGCCCACGGCGGCGCCGACGCGGCTCACCGACGTGCCGACCCCGACCGCGGTGGCACGCACCTGCAGACCGATGGACGCGTCGCCGACATTGGTGAAGCCGGGGCCGTCGAGGCCAAGTGCGGCCGGCATGGCGGGCCGGAGGCGTAGATCGGCAGGATCGAGCACGTCCGGAAAACGAGGCCGGCGCCGACTAGGGGCCGCGGTGCGCGGCCATCGCGGAGGTGTACACGCAGACGGCGGCGGCAGTGGCCAGGTTGAGGCTCTCCGCCCTGCCGTACAGGGGAATTCGCACGGCCTCGTCCACAGAGGACAGCACCGGCTCGGACAGGCCGTGGGCCTCGTTGCCGAAGATCCACGCGGTGGGCTCGCCGAACGTCACCGCTTCGAGGGAAACCGACGCGTACCCGTGGGCCGCGAGCGTGCGCAGCCCGGCGGCGCGCAGCGAGGACAGGACCGACGGAACGTCGCGGACACGCGCCAGGGGCACGTGGAAGGTCGAACCCGCGGCGGCGCGCACGCTCTTGCCGTTGTGCGGATCGACGGTGTCGCCGGCCAGGATCACCGCGTCGGCGCCCGCGGCGTCGGCCACGCGGATCACGGTGCCCGCGTTGCCGGGTTCGGCGACGTCCACGAGGACGACCACGAGACGGGCTTCGGTGAGCACCGTCTCCACCGGACGGTCGACCAGGGCGCAGACCGCCACGATCCCCTGCGGGGTCACGGTTTCCGACAGACCCGCGGCCGCGCGGTCGGTCACCAGCGAGACGGGGACGCCGGCCGAAGCGACGAGCTTCGCGTGCGCGGCGGCCGCGCGCTCCGTGACGAACAGTTCGTACACGGTGCCGTGGGCCAGCGCGGCCTCCACGGCGTTGACGCCTTCGGCCAGGAAACGGCCGGTTTTCTCACGTTCCGCGCGCCTCGTGAGCTTGCGCGCAGCAACGACCCGGGGGGTCCGTTCGGTGAACGGATCCGCCCCGGGTCGCGGAAAGCTGCCGGTCAGGCCGACTTCGCTTCGCCGGTGTTGACGTTCGCCTTGGCGAGCTCGGCGAGCGCGGTGAAGGCGGCGGCGTCGTTGACCGCGAGGTCAGCGAGGATCTTGCGGTCGACCTCGACACCGGCGACCTTGAGGCCCTGGATGAACCGGTTGTAGGTCACGCCGTTGGCACGAGCGGCCGCGTTGATGCGGGTGATCCACAGCTGGCGGAAGTCACCCTTGCGCGCACGGCGGTCGCGGTAGGCGTAGTTGAGCGAGTGAAGCGTCTGCTCCTTGGCCTTGCGGTACAACCGCGAACGCTGGCCGCGGTAGCCGCTGGCCAGTTCGAGAGTTGCGCGACGCTTCTTCTGGGCGTTGACCGCCCGCTTGACGCGTGCCACTGGTCCATCCTGTCGGTTCGGGGGGCGAGGTGACCCCGGGGGTGAGTGAGAAAGAGTGCGGGCTCAGATACCGAGCAGGCGCTTGACGCGGCCGGCTTCGGTCTTGGCGAGCTCCGTGGTGCCCTCGAGGCGCCGGGTGAGGCGGTTGGACTTCTTCTCCATCAGATGGCGACGGCCGGCCTTCTGGCGGCGAAGCTTGCCCGTGCCCGTGACGCGGATCCGCTTGGACGTACCGCTGTGCGTCTTCATCTTCGGCATGGTTGTTCTGTCCTCTTCCGTGCGGCGGCACACCGGTGCCCCGGTGTGCCGCTGACTGTGCTGGGCGCTGAGGGAGGCGTCAGGCTTCGGGAACCGGTTCCGGTTCGGCCTTCACGACCTTCGGCTTCACGTTCTTGTGCGGGGCCAGCACCATGATCATGTTGCGACCGTCCTGCTTGGGCGACGACTCCACGAAGCCCAGCTCGGTCACGTCGTCGGCCAGCTTCTGCAGCAGCCGGAAACCGAGCTCCGGCCGGGACTGCTCGCGCCCACGGAACATGATCGTGACCTTGACCTTGTTGCCGGCCGCCAGGAACCGCGACACGTGACCCTTCTTGGTCTCGTAGTCGTGCTGGTCGATCTTCGGACGCAGCTTCTGTTCCTTGATGACGGTCAACTGCTGGTTGCGGCGGGACTCGCGGGCCTTCTGCGCGCTCTCGTACTTGAACTTGCCGAAGTCCATGAGCTTGCATACGGGCGGGCGGGCCTGAGGCGCGACCTCGACGAGGTCGAGATCGTTCTCCTGTGCCAGCCGCAGCGCATCTTCGATCCGGACGATGCCGACCTGCTCGCCGTTGGGTCCGACGAGCCGGACTTCCGGCACCCGGATACGTTCGTTGATGCGTGTCTCGGAGCTGATGGGGCCTCCTTGGTCCGAGTGACTACTTCTCTTCTCGACCTGGTGCCCACAATGACTCAGGCCCCGTCACCGGCATCCAACCGGTTCACGGGGCCCGCTCTGTCTCCGATCGTGCCCGATCACGAAGGATCGAACACTTCGCCGCGGTGAAGGATGTACCGACATCCACCACTTCGGCGAGACCGGACCCGGACACCTGAGGCGGTGACGCGGGTGGGAGCGGGGCTCCACTTGCCGCCCCCGATTCCTCGAGGGCTGGTCGCTCGTGGAAGGGTACCAGACGTGTCAGAACAACCTTCCGAACAGCCCCCCTATTCCCCGGACGTCCGCGACCTGGAGGACATCCCGAGCGTCGAGGTGATCAGCCGCGCGGCCGTGATGCTGATGTCGGCCGCGGCCGAACGCCTGGGCCTGGCGGACGCCGACCCGGACACCTCGCCCCACCGCGACCTCGACGAGGCCCGCCGGCTCATCACGGCGCTGGCCGGGCTCGTCACGTCGTCCGTAGAGTACCTGGGCCTGCACGCCGGCCCGTTGCGCGACGGACTGCAGTCGCTGCAGAGGGCGTTCCGCGAAGCCTCGGCCGTCCCCGACGCGCCGGGCCAGGGCCCGGGTGAGAAGTACACCGGCCCGGTCCACTGACCGTTCGCCTTCTTCACGCCCGTCCGCCCACTCGCGGACGGGCCTTCACCGTTCCGGGGTCCTTGCCGCGGAGTCCACGAGACATCTAACATGTTAGATGTGAGTCCGCTCCCCAAGGTCACCCGCCCGCTGCTGCGCGACGAGGCCTACGACCGCATCCGCCAGGCCATCATCGACGGCAGCCTGGCGCCGGGCACCCCGCTGCGCGACGCCGACCTTGCCGAAGAGCTCGGTCTGTCGCGGGCCCCCGTGCGCCAGGCATTGCTGCGCCTGGCCGGCGACGGGCTCGTCGAGTCCAAGCCCCAGAGCTACACGCGGGTGGCCGCCCTCGCGAGCGACGAGGTGCGCGACGCCGTGCAGCTGGTGCGCGCGCTGCACGAGTTCGCCGTCCGCCAGGCCCTCCCCCGGCTCGGCGCGCGGCAGGTCGCCGAGATGCGTGCGGCCAACGAACGCTTCGCCGCTGCGGTGGCCGAAGGGGACGCGGCCACGGCGATCGCGGCCGACGACGAGCTGCACGACGTGCCCGTGCGCGCGTGCGGCAACCGCGCCGTGGCCGCGACGCTCGACCGCTACACCCCGCTGCTGCGCCGGCTCGAGTACGCGCGCTTCAGCTCCCTGCCCGCACAACGCTCCGTGCGGCGGCACACCGAACTGATCGCCGCGATCGAAGCCGGCGACGCCGAGACCGCCGCCGCTCTCACCGCCACCATCTGGTCCGACCTCGAAGCCACCCTGGAGACCCTGTGAGCCTCGCTGACTTCCCGCGTTTCCCGCTGCTGATCGGCCCGTCGCCGGTCCACCGCCTCGACCGCCTCACCGAGCACCTCGGCGGCGCGACGGTGTGGGCCAAGCGCGAAGACCTCAACTCCGGGCTCGCCTACGGCGGCAACAAGACCCGCAAGCTCGAGTACCTCGTGGCCGACGCGATCGCCCAAGGTGCCGACACGCTCGTGTCCATCGGCGGCGTGCAGTCCAACCACACGCGCCAGGTCGCCGCCGCGGCGGCGCGCTCGGGGCTGAAAGCCGTGCTGGTGCAGGAAAGCTGGGTCGACTGGCACGATCCGCTGCACGACAAGGTCGGCAACATCCAGCTGTCGCGGATCCTCGGTGCCGACGTGCGGCTCGTCGACGCCGGGTTCGGCATCGGGTTCAAGGAGAGCTGGGAGCAGGCGCTCGAGGAGGTCACCGCGGCGGGCGGGAAGCCGTACGCGATCCCGGCCGGCGCGTCGGACCACCGGCTCGGCGGGCTCGGGTTCGCCGGCTGGATCGCGGAGCTCGAAGAGCAGGAACGCGCGCTCGGCGTCTTCTTCGACACCGTGGTGGTCTGCTCGGTCACCGGCAGCACGCAGGCCGGCATGGTCGCGGGCGCCGCGCTCGGCGAGCGGCCGCGGCGGATCCTCGGCATCGACGCGTCGGCGAAGCCCGCCGAGACCCGCGACCAGATCACGCGCATCGCGAAGAACACCGCCGAGCTCATCGGCGCGCCGGGCATCGACGAAGTGCTGCTCGACGAGCGCTACCACGCCGGCGTCTACGGCATCCCCGACGAGCCCACCCTGGACGCGATCCGCACGGCGGCGCGGCTCGAGGGCATGATCACCGACCCCGTGTACGAGGGGAAGTCCATGGCCGGCCTCATCGATCTGGTGCGCCGCGGCGAGATCCCGGGTGCGTCGAACGTGCTCTACGCGCACCTCGGCGGCCAGCCGGCGATCAACGCCTACACGAGCGTGCTGGGCTGACCCGACAACGCCTGGGCCCGCCAGTGCGACGAGCCCAGGCGTACGGCGTCAGTCCAGCACGCAGAGCACGTCGATCTCCACGAGGAGACCGCCGGGCAGCCCGACGTAGACGGTGGTGCGGGCCGAGTGCGGACCTTCGCCGATCAGCTCGTTGTAGACCTCGTTGAACGGCGCGAAGTGGCTCGTGTCGGTGAGGTACACGCGCACCATCACCGCGTCGGCCCAGCTCGAACCGGCCTCGGCGAGCAGGGCCTCGATGTTCGCGAACACCTGCCGGGTCTGCGTCGCGATGTCGTCGCCGACGATCGCGCCGGTGGCCGGGTCGAACGCGACCGTGCCCGCGACCTGCAGCAGGTTGCCCTTGCGGACGGCCTGCGAGAACTTCGCCGGCGGCTTCGGCGCCTTCTCGGTCGTGATCGCCGTCTTGCCCATCAGATCCCCTTTCCGTTCCCCGTCCATCCACTGTGGACGGAAGCCTCCCCGGTGGCGGCCAGCAGCTCGGGCACGAGCGCGAGCAGGCCCTCGTAGTCCAGCAGTACCTTCGGCACCGACATCGACGCCGCGGCCAGCACTTCGCCGCCCGCGCCGCGCACCGGCGCCGCGATGCAGTGGATGAAGTCCTCGTGCTCGGCGTTGTCCACGGCGTAGCCGCGTTCGGCGACGTGCGCCAGCTCGGTCAGGTACGCCTCGGGCGAGGTGATCGTGTTCGGCGTGAGCACCACGTAGTCCAGCGACCGCGCGATCTCCTCGCGCCGCGCCACCGGCATCGCGGCCACGAGCACCTTGCCGACGGCGGTGCAGTGCAGGGGCGCGCGTTTGCCGATGCGCGAGTACATCCGCACGGAGTGGTGGCCCTCGAACTTGTCGATGTACACGACCTCACCGTCCTCATAGGACGCGAGGTGCACGGTGTGGCCGGTGCGAGTGTTCAGCGCGGCGAGCGCGTCGTGAGAGCTGCGCCGCACGTCGAGCCCCTCCAGCGCCTGGTTGGCGAGGTCGAACAGCGCGCTGCCGAGCCGGTAGTGCCGGGCCCCCTCGCGGCGCACGAAGTGGTGCGACTCGAGCGTGCGCAACAGGCGCAGCACCGTCGTCTTGTGCACGCCGATCTCCTCGGCGAGCTCGTCGAGCGTCTTCGCGCCACGGGCGAGCCCGGTCAGCACGGTCAGCGCCCGGTCCAGGCTCTGGCTCACCTCACCACCACACCCTCTCCCGTCAGGCGGGCCGCGCACCACTGCTCGGCGTCCGCGCGCAGCAGCGTGTCCACCACGGCCGCGGGCAAGGGCGCGCCGACGTCGTCCTGGGTCAGCAGGGTCGCGGCGGCCTGGAGGTGGCCGCGGCGCAGCCGGGTCGTGGGATCCGCGCCACGCAGGGTGGCGGCGAGGAAGCCGGCCGCGAACGCGTCGCCCGCACCGACCGGCTCGACGACGTCCACGCGCAGCGCGGGTTCGAACACCGGCGCGGCGTCGCCCTCGACGAGCGTCGCGCCGCGTTCGCCGTGTTTCACCACCAGCGTGCGCGGGCCCGGCAGCAGCTCGCGCAGCCGCGCGGGGTCACCGGTCCCCCACACGCGTTCGGCCTCGTCGTCGCCGGTCAGCACGAGGTCGGCGAGCCCCGCCAGCTCCCCGAGCACGGCGACGTCCTGCCCCAGCGCGGGCCGGTGGTTCACGTCGAAGGACACCAGCCGATCGCCACGCGGGGAGGCGAGCAACGCGCGCACGAGCGCCAGGCAGCTCTCCGACAGCGCGGGCGTGATCCCGGACAGGTGCAGCACGCGCACGCCGTCCAGCCGCAGCCGCACGGCCAGGTCCGGACCGAGCGCGGACGCGGCCGAACCGGTGCGGTAATAACGCACCGGGCTGCCCTGCGCACCACTTTCCTTGACGTACAAGCCCGTCGGCCGCGCCGGATCCGTCTCGACACCGCTCACGTCCACGCCGGCCGAGGCGATCTCCCGCACCAGCGCGCGACCGAACGGGTCGTCGCCTACCGCGCTGACCCAAGCGCTCGGCACCCCGAGCGCCGGCAGGTGGCA
This sequence comes from Amycolatopsis sp. NPDC004368, assembly GCF_053602515.1. Lineage (NCBI taxonomy): Bacteria > Bacillati > Actinomycetota > Actinomycetes > Pseudonocardiales > Pseudonocardiaceae > Amycolatopsis > Amycolatopsis sp. NPDC004368. The sequence continues at coordinate 24,716 of NZ_JBSGDT010000041.1, forward strand.
CGCGACGTTCGACTCGGCGCCCCCGAAGGTGCGCAGCCAGCTGCGCACCCCTTCGGGCGGGCCGGGTTCGGCCGGCACGAACAGGGCCATCGACTCCCCGATGCAGAGCACTTCGGGCGGGCTGGTCACTGACTTTCTCCCCGTTCCGTCACCCCGTTGACCTGTGGCGGACCGGATGCTACACCTATTGCGCGCATTTTGCGCAACGTCCGTTGCAACATACGCAATCTCCCGCGACCCACGAGGTCTGAATCGATGAACAGCTCCGAGCACACCGCCTTGACCGCCGCCGTCCGCGCGGGCCGGAACGAGAAGATCGACTGGCGCTTCCGCTCGATCACGCCCGCGCTGGCCGGGCTCACCCTCGACGAGGCCGCGGCCCGGCGCGCGAACTTGTTCGCCGACGGCTTCTTCGGCCCGTTCGTGGTGCTCGACGCCGCGGCGGTGGAGCACAACCTCGCCACCATGGCCGCGTGGTGCGCCCGGCACGGGATCGCCCTGGCGCCGCACGGCAAGACCACGATGGCGCCCGAGCTGTTCGCCCGCCAGCTGACCCACGGCGCGTGGGGCGTGACCGCAGCCAACGCCGGGCACCTGCGGATCTACCGCGCGTTCGGGGTGTCGCGGATCCTGCTGGCCAACCAGCTCGTGGACCCCGCGGGCCTGCGCTGGCTCGCCGCCGAGCTGGCGGCGGACCCGACGTTCGAGTTCGTGTGCTGGGCCGACTCCGTGCGCGGTGTCGAGCTGATGACCGAGGCACTGGCCGGGTCCGCGCGGCCGGTCGACGTGCTCGTCGAGCTCGGCGGCGCCGGCGGACGCACGGGCGTGCGCGATCCGGAGACGGCCCTGGCGGTGGCCGAGGCCATCGCGAAGAGCCCGGCGCTGCGGTTGCGCGGCACCGGCGGCTACGAAGGCGCGCTGTCGCACGACACCGATGACGCCGCGCTCGCGAAGATCAGTTCCTATGTGGACACCCTGCGCGACTCGGCGATCGCGTTCACGGAAAAGGGCCTGCTCGCCGAAGGTCAGGTGTACGTGACGGCCGGCGGTAGCGCGTACTTCGACCGCGTGGCCCAGGAGCTCACGAAACCGTGGCCGGCCGGGATGGACGTGCTGCCGATCCTGCGCAGCGGCGCGTACGTGACCCACGACGACGGCTTCTACCGCGAGATCTCGCCACTCGGCGTCCACCCGCGCCTGACCGGCGTCGAACCGTTCCACGCCGCGCTGCACGCCTGGGCGCAGGTCACCTCGAAGCCCACCGACGAGCTGGCCCTGCTCACCGCGGGCAAGCGCGACCTCCCCTACGACGAGGGCATGCCGGAACCCCAGCTGCTGCGCAAGGACGGCGTCGTCACCGAGCTGCGCGGGCACACCGTCACGAAGCTCAACGACCAGCACGCATTCCTCGCGTTGCCCGCCGGTTCGCCGGTCGAGATCGGCGACTGGGTGCGGCTCGGGCTTTCGCACCCGTGCACGACGTTCGACAAGTGGCCGCTGCTGCCGCTGGTGGACACCGACGGCGAGACGGTCGTCGACTTCGTGCGGACGTGGTTCTGATGGATCTGGTCTTCCGCGGCGCCGAGGTCGCGGACGGGACCGGCGGCCCGATCACCCGCCACGACGTCGGGATCACCGGCGACCGCATCGCCGAGATCACCGAACCCGGCTCGCTCACGGGAAAGCGCGTGCTCGACGCCGACGGGCTCGTGCTCGCGCCCGGCTTCGTCGACATGCACTCGCACTCCGACCTGCAGCTGCTCACCCAGCCCGATCACCTGGCGAAGGTGTCGCAGGGCGTGACCACGGAGGTGCTCGGGCAGGACGGCCTCTCGTACGCACCCGTCGACGACGCCGTGCTCGAGGCCTTGCGCCGGCAGCTCGCCGGCTGGAACGACGATCCGGCCGGCTTCGACTGGAGCTGGCGCTCGGTCGGCGAGTACCTCGACCGCCTCGACCGGGGCATCGCCGTGAACGCCGCCTACCTCGTGCCGCAGGGCACGGTGCGCATGCTGGCCGTCGGCTGGGATAACCGGCCGGCGACCGAGACCGAGCTGAACCGGATGAAGCAGCTGATCGCGACCGGCCTCGAAGAAGGTGCTTTCGGGCTGTCGTCGGGGCTCACCTACACGCCGGGCATGTACGCGGACACGGCCGAGCTCGTCCAGCTGTGCCGCGTGGTCGGCGAGCACGGCGGGTACTACAGCCCCCACCACCGCAGCTACGGCAAAGGCGCCCTGGAGGCGTTCTCCGAGATGGTCGACGTATCGCGCCGCGCCGACTGCCCGCTGCACCTGGCGCACGCAACGATGAACTTCTCCTTGAACAAGGGCAAGGCGCCCGAGCTGCTGAAGCTGCTCGACGACGCGCTCGACGCGGGCGGGGACATCACGCTCGACACCTACCCGTACCTGCCGGGCGCCACCTACCTGTCGGCACTGCTGCCGAGCTGGGCCACCGAGGGCGGGCTCGACGCGACACTCGCACGACTGTCCGATGCGGACACCCGCGAACGCATGCGCGTGGAGATCGAGGAGACCGGTTCGGACGGCGCCCACGGCGTGCCCATCGACTGGTCCGGCATCGAGATCAACGGCGTGCGCCGCCCCGAGAACGCCGGGCTGGTGGGCCACAGCGTCGCCGAATCCGCGCGTCGGCAAGGCAAAGCGCCCAGCGAGCTGTACTTCGCCACGTTGGTCGACGAGCGGCTCGGCACTTCATGCCTCATGCACATCGGGCACGAGGAGAACGTGCAGGCCATCATGCGCCACCGCACGCACACCGGCGGCTCCGACGGTCTGCTCGTCGGCAACCGGCCGCACCCGCGGGCCTGGGGCACGTTCCCCCGCTATCTCGCCCGCTACGTCCGTGAACTGGGCGTGCTCGGGCTGGCCGACTGCGTCGCGCACCTCACCGGGCGCGCGGCGCGGCGGCTGCGGCTCGCCGACCGGGGCTTCGTCCGCCCCGGGTACGCGGCCGATCTGGTGTTGTTCGATCCCGCCACGATCACCGACACCGCGACGTTCGACAACCCGCGGCAGCCCGCCACGGGAATCTCCCACGTCTTCGTGAACGGCGTCGCCGCGATCGAGGACACCCACCCCACCGGCGCCCTCGCCGGCCATTCCCTTCGTCACCCCGGGAGGGGCCGATGATCCACTGGCTGCAGACCACGACCGGCGGTCTGCTCACGCTCGCGGCGGTGTCCATCGCCGTTCTGCTCGTGCTCATCATCAAGGTCAAGGTCGAACCGTTCATCGCGCTGATCGTGGTGGGCGTGCTGACCGCGCTGGCCGCCGGGCTGCCGGTCGGCACGCTGGTGGGCACCGCGCAGAAGACGTCGGACTCCTTGCTGGAAAAGGGGTTCGGCAGCATCCTGGGGCACATCACGGCGATCATCGGCCTCGGCACGCTGCTCGGGTCGATTCTCGAACGCTCCGGCGGCGCCCGCGTGCTCACCTCGGCACTGCTGCGAGCGTTCGGCGAGAAACGCGCACCGCTCGCGATGGGCCTGTCCGGTCTGATCTTCGGCATCCCGGTGTTCTTCGACATCGGCATCTTCGTGCTCGCGCCCCTGGTCTACGCCGCGGCCAAGCAGGGCGGCCGCTCGATCGTGCTGTACGCCATGCCGCTGCTGGCGGGTCTGTCGATCACCCACGCGTTCATCCCGCCGCATCCCGGGCCGGTCGCGGCCGCCGGGCTGCTGCACGTGGACCTCGGCTGGCTCATCCTGATGGGTGCCCTCTGCGGCATCCCCGCTTGGTTCGTCGGCGGCATCCTGTACTCGACGTGGATCGGCAAGCGCGTGAACGTGCCGCTCGCGGAGGAGTTCGCGAAGCTCGCAGGCGACGACGACGAAGAGGTGACCGACCCGCCGTCGCTGGGGCTGGTCAGCGGCATCATCGCGATTCCGCTGGTGCTGATCCTCGTGGGCACGTTCGGCAGCATCGTGCTGCCCAAGAACTCCGGTACCGCCGCGGTTGCGGCCTTCCTGGGCACCCCGGCCATCGCGCTGACGATCGCGACGCTGCTCGCGTCTTGGCTGCTGGGCCGCCGCCGCGGCATGACCGGGGCGGACCTCGCGCAGCTGTCGACGAACGCGCTGCGGCCGGTCGCGATGATCCTGCTGGTGGTCGGCGCCGGTTCCTTCTTCGGGGCCGTGCTCTCCGCGACCGGCATCGGCAAGGCCGTGGCGGGTTCACTCGGCGACGCGGGCTTGCCGGTGATCCTCGCCGCCTACATCATCAGCTGCGGCATGCGCATCGCGCAGGGCTCGGCGACGGTCGCGATCGTGACCACCAGCGGCATCGTCGCACCGACGGTGGTGGAGCTGCACTACTCCCAGCCGCAGCTGGCCCTGATCGTGATCGCGATCTCCGCGGGCTCGATCATCGCCTCCCACGTGAACGACGGCGGGTTCTGGATCGTGTCGCGCTACTTCGGCCTTTCCGTGCCCCAGACGCTGAAAACGTGGACCGCGCTCGAAACAGTCCTTTCCGTGAGCGGCTTCGCCGTGGCAGCATTGATCATGGCAGTGGTCTGAACCATAGATCGAACCAACTGAACCCCCAGCTGCCTGATCCACCTGACCGGTCCCCTCACCTCTCGGGAGAAACCACGATGGCAGGACTTTCCCGTCGCACGTTCCTCGGTGCCACCGGCGCCGCCGGCCTCGGCACCGTGCTCGGCGCGCAGCTCGCGAACGCGGCACCGCTCGGCTGCCCGCGAGCCGACGCAACCACGGCGTACGTCGGCAGCTACACCAGCACGCCACCCGCCGGGCACGGTCTCGACGTGGTGAGCCGTTCGGGTTCCGCGCTCGCCCCGGTGCGCACCGTGGCCGGAGTGCCCGACGCGTCGTGGTTCGACCGCAGCCGCGACGGCCGCACGCTGTACGTGACCAACGAGGGTGACCCGAACGGCGCGATCTCCGCCCTCGACGTCACCACGGCCACCAACCCGAAGCTGCTCGGCTCCGTGTCGTCGCACGGCAGCGCGCCGACGCACCTGTGCGTGCACAGCAGCCAGAAGTTCGTGCTGGCGGCCAACTACGGCTCGGGCAGCGTGGTCGTGCTGCCGATCCTCGCGGGCGGCGAGCTCGGCCAGGCCACGGATCTGCAGCAGCACACCGGCGCCGAGCGCGACGCGCACGCCCACCAGGTGGTCAACGACCCGACCGGCCGGTGGGTGCTGTCCGTGGACCTCGGCGCCGACTCGGTCTACGTGTACTCGCTCGACATCGGCAGCGGGAAACTCGCGCTGCACCAGCAGGTCACGCTCCCGTCCGGCGCCGGGCCGCGGCACCTGGCGTTCCACCCGAACGGCCGCTACGCCTACCTCGCACAGGAGCTGCGGCCGGAGATCACCGTGCTGTCCTGGGACGCGGCGGCGGGCCGGCTCACACCGCTGGCGGTCGTCCCGGCCGTGCCCACCGGGAGCACCGGCGACCTGTTCCCGGGCGAGATCACCGTCTCGAAGGACGCGAGGTTCGTCCACGCCACCGTGCGCGGCCCGAACACGATCGCCACGTTCGCGGTGTCCGGCGGCGGCACCACCTTGAAGCTGGTGTCCAGTGTGGACACCGGGGGCAACTGGCCGCGTCACCTCGCGCTCTCGCCCGACGAACGCTGGTTCTACGTGTCCAACCAGCGTTCGGGCACCGTCACCTGGCTGCCCCGCGACCCGGCCACGGGCCGGCCCGGCGCGGTCGCCGGCTCGCTCGCCGTGCCCTCGGTCAACTCAGTTTTCTTCGCCTGACCCGGCGTCGCTCGTGGCGCGGCAGACCGACCGGTCCGCCGCGTGGCGAGCCCTACCCTCTGGGAGCTCAACGATGAGAATCCGTCGCAGCATCACCGCGTTCGCCGCGCTGGCCCTGCTGGCCGGCTGCGCCCCCACCCAGTCCGCGCCCGCCGCGGCCGGCGGTGACGACCAGACCGGCACCCTGCGGGTGTGGCTGTTCGACGAGGCCAGCCGCGCACCCAAGGAAGCGGCCGTGAAGGAGGCCATCACCGAGTTCAAGGCCGCGCACGCCGGCGTGGACGTCGACGTGCAGTGGGTGCCGGTCGAGGGCCGCGCCGACAAGTTCTCGGGCGCGTTCAACGATCCCTCGAACGCCCCGGATGTGGCCGAGTTCGGCAACACCGACGTCGCGAGCTACGCGCAGACCGGCGCGCTGAGCGACCTCACGGGCGACATCTCGTCGTGGAGCGAGGGCAAGGATCTCCTGCCCACGGTGCTCGACACGGCGAAATCGGGCGGCAAGACCTACGGCCTGCCCTGGTACACCGGCATCCGCGCCCTCTACTACCGCACCGACGTGTTCACCGAGCTGGGTCTCAAGCCGCCCACCACGCTCGCGGAGCTGACCGACGACGCCCGCAAGATCCGCGCCGCGAAGCCCGACCTCTACGGCATCTCCACCGGCGGCAAGTACACCTACGCGCTCCTGCCGTTCGTCTGGGCCAACGGCGGTGACGTGGCCGAGTCGGATGGTGGCAAGTGGACGTCCACTGTGGAGTCGCCGCAGACCAAGGCCGGGATCACGGCATACGCGAACCTGCTCAAGGACGACATCTGCCCGCCCGCCGCGTGCGCGAACCTCACCGGCACGCAGAGCGTGACGGCGTTCGCCGGCGGCAAGGCCGGCATGACGATCGGCGGTGACTTCAACCGCAAGGCCGTCGAGCAGGGCGCGGTGAAGGGCAAGTACGCCGTGGTGCCGCTGCCGGGCACCACCCCGGGTTCGGTCGCCCCCGCGTTCGCGGGCGGCAACCTGCTGGGCGTGTTCGGCGCGAGCAAGCGCCACGGGCTCGCCGTGCAGTTCGCCGAGCTGCTGGCCGGGGCGAAGTACCAGGAGAAGATGTACAACGCGATGGGCAACCTGCCCACGCTGAAGAGCGTGCAGGAGAAGCTCGCGGCGAGCGACCCCACGCTCAAGCCCTTCGTGGACACCCTCGCCGCCGGCACGAAGTTCGTGCCGAGCACACCCGGCTGGTCGAAGATCGACAGCCAGAACGTGCTGCCCACCGCCGTGCAGCAGATCGCGACCGGCGGCAAGGACGTCGACGCCGCACTCGCCGACGCCACCGCGGCGATGAACAAGAACTTCGGCTGATGGTCACGTCGCGGCTGCCCGTCGCCGTGCCGGCCCCGCCCGCGCCCCGTGCGCGCCGGCGACGGCGGGACGGCCGGGCGGCAATGTTCTACTTGCTGCCCGCGGGCATCCTGCTGGCGGCCCTGCTGGTGTACCCGATCTACCAGCTGGTGCTGATCTCGTTCTACGACTACGGCCAGCCCCAGGCCGCGGGTGCCGCACCGCTGGTGTTCCTCGGCCTCGACAACTACGCGACGCTGCTGCAGGACGTGCAGTTCTGGGACGTGCTCGCGAAGACCGTCGGGTTCGCGGCCGCCTGTGTGGTCGGCAGTCTCGTGGTCGGCACCGCGCTGGCGGTGCTGGCCTCTCGCGTGCGGGCGGTGCCGCGGACGCTGCTGTTCCTCGCCGCGCTCGGCGCGTGGTCGACACCCGCGATCGCCGGCTCGTACGTGTGGCTGTTCCTCTTCGACACCGACTTCGGCCTCGTGAACGAGGTGCTCTCGGGCATCGGCTTCACCGGCATGGCGCACCACTCGTGGACGTTCGGCACCTTCGGCGCGTTCGGGCTCGTGGCCGCCGAGGTGATCTGGTGCTCGTTCCCCTTCGTGCTGGTCACGATGTACGCCGGGATCAAGGCGGTTCCCGAGGAGGTCCTCGAAGCCGCTTCACTCGACGGCGCGTCGACGTGGCGCAGCACGCGGACGATCGTGCTGCCGATGGTGCGGCCACTGCTGATGATCGCGACGATCCAGTCGATCATCTGGGACTTCAAGGTGTTCACCCAGATCTACGTGATGACCAACGGCGGTGGCGTGGCCGGGCGCAACCTCGTGCTCAACGTCTACGCCTACCAGCAGGCCTTCGCCGGGCAGGAGTACGGCCTCGGCTCGGCGATCGGAGTCGTGATGACGCTGCTGCTCCTGTCGATCACCGGGCTGTACGTCCGGTCGCAGCGCCGGAGCACGGCATGGCTGTGATCACGGTGAAGCCCCGCACTCGCCGCGTGCGCCGGCCGGGCCGGCTCGTGGCCGAGATCGTGACGGTCGTGGTCGCCGGGCTGGTGGCGTTCCCGCTGTACTGGATGGTGCTCTCGGCGTTCAAGCCGGCGGGTGAGATCCAGACGGCGAACCCGAAACCGTGGACGCTCGCGCCTTCGCTCGAGAGCTTCCAGCGTGTGCTCACGGTGTCGGGCTTCGGCCGGTTCTTCGTGAACAGCCTGCTGGTCGCCCTGGCCGTGGTGGTGCTGTCGCTGCTGCTGTCGTTCCTCTCGGCGGTGGCGCTCACGCGGTTCCGCTTCCGCGGCCGCACGGTGCTGCTGGTGATGATCCTCGTGGCGCAAATGGTGCCGGTGGAGGCGCTGACGATCCCGCTGTTCTTCCTGATGCGCCAGATCGGCGCGGTCGCGCCGGCGTTCGGCCTCAACGAGCTGGGCTCACTCGTGCTGGTGCACCTGGCGTTCAGCCTGCCGTTCGCGATCTGGATGCTGCGCGGGTTCGTCGCGGCGGTGCCGGTGGAGCTGGAGGAAGCGGCGAAGCTGGATGGGGCTTCGCGGATGCGGTTCACGTGGCAGATCCTGTTCCCGCTCGTGGCACCGGGGCTGGTAGCGGTGAGCGTGCTGGCGTTCATCCACGCGTGGAACGACTTCCTGTTCGCGAAGACGTTCATCATCTCCAAAACCGAGAACCAGACGCTGCCGCAGGCCATCCTGGTGTTCTTCAAACCGGAGGACACCGATTGGGGCGCGGTTATGGCGTCGTCGACTCTCATGACGATCCCGGTGCTGGTGTTCTTCGTGTTGGTGCAGCGCCGGCTGGTGTCCGGGATGTCCGGCGCGGTGAAAGGCTGATCATGCCCGGGTTCGAGACCCTGCTCCCCCGTCTCGTGTCGGTGACCGCCGCGCCGGGCGTGTGCCCGTGGCCGGCGCCGGTGACCGTGCTCTCGGCGCCGGATCTGCCCGCCGAGGGCTACCGGCTGACGATCACCCCGCGCGGCGTGACGCTGGCGGTCGCCGACGCGGCGGGCGAGGTGTACGGCCGGGAAACGGTGCGTCAGCTCGCCGGGCCCGACGCGTTCCGCGCCGCGTCGATCCGCTCCGGGCTCACGCTGCCGTGCGGTGTCGTGGAGGACCACCCGCGCTTCGGCTGGCGCGGCTGCCTGCTCGACGTCGCCCGGCACTTCCGCACGAAGGCCGAGGTGCTGCGGTTCGTCGACCAGCTGGCGGCGCACAAGCTCAACGTGCTGAACCTGCACCTCACCGACGACCAGGGCTGGCGGATCGAGGTGCCGCGCTTCCCCCGCCTCACGTCGGTCGGCGGCTGGCGCCGCTCGTCCATGGTCGGCCGCCACGACGGCCCCGAACGCGACGACCGCCCCCACGGCGGCTTCTACACCACCGACGACCTTCGGGAGATCGTCGCGTACGCCGCTTCTCGCGCGGTGACGGTGGTGCCGGAGATCGACGTGCCGGGCCACGCCCGGGCGGCCATCGCCGCCTACCCGGAGCTCGGCCCGGATCCGACGGCGCGGTGGGAAGTCTGGACGTCGTGGGGCATCAGCACCTCGCTGCTGGCCCCTTCTCCGTCCACTTCGGATTTCTTCCGCGCGGTTTTCGACCACGTGCTCGACGTCTTCCCCTCACCGGTGATCGGCCTCGGCGGCGACGAGGTCCCGGGCGCGACCGAGGCCCACGGGGGTTTCGTGCGGGACCTCGCCGCTCATCTGGTGTCCCGCGGCCGGCGGCCGTTGGGCTGGGACGAGGTGCTGGAGGTCCCCGGCCTGCCGCCCATGGTGATCGGGGCGTGGCAGTCGGAGGCTCGCGGCGCGCTCGCCGCGTCCGCTGGGCACGACGTGGTGCTGTGTCCGGAAGAGCGGGTGTACCTCGATCACCGGCAGTCGGATCATCCGGACGAGCCCATCCCCGTCGGGTACCTGCACACGTTGCAGGACGTGTACGGCTACGAGCCTGCTCTGGCCGGTCCTCATCTGCTCGGTGTGCAGGCCCAGGTCTGGTCTGAACACCTCGACACGGCGCGACGCGTGGATTATGCGGCGTTCCCGCGGCTGAGTGCCTTCGCGGAGGTCGCTTGGTCTCCGGGGCGTCTTGACTTCGCCGAGTTCCTGGCCCGGCTGCGGGATCATCACCTGCCGCGGCTGGATGCGTTGGGGGTGGAGTACCGGCCGCTCGAAGGGCCGCACCCGTGGCAGACCCGGCCTGGTGTGCCGGGGCGGCCTCGTTGAACTCAGCGGCGTTTGTTGTCCCGACGGACGATGTGGGGGCCGGGTTTGTCGTCCGCCGATGTGCGGATCGCGCGGACACCGATCGCGGATGACCAGCCGAATGCGGTGAAGGTGGTGGTGAGGAAGCCGCCGATGAGGAGCACTGCAGCGGGTGCGGTGAGGGTTGTGGTCACGACCAGGAGTGCGCCGGCTGTCAGGGTCAGGATTGCTGCTGCGAAGCCCAGGGCCCATTGGCGCCGTGTTTGCCGTAGTCGCTCGGAGGAGGCGATGCGGAGTTCGACTTCGGTGCCGCACCAGTTGCATCGGGTTGTGGTGGAGGAGAAGCCGGTTTCGGGGCGGTGGACGGTGAGTGGGGAGAGGTGTTCGGGGCGCTGGGTGCTTCGTTCGTCCGAGAGGTGACGCAGGTGTAGATCCACGGGGCTCCCACGGTGAGGGTGGATTGGAGTGGAACGGTACTCCTCGGGGAGGTGGTGGGGTGATTGGTGCTGAATGGCGCTAGTCAGGTCGCCGCCTGCAGCCGAGCGCCCCTACCGGCACGTCGGCTACCGCCGCCTTGGCTCCCTCGCGGACGCAACGGGACGGACCGGGTCCTGCTGCGAACAGTCCCCCACCAGCACCTCGACTACCGTCACCGCAGTCGCCTCGCGAACGCAACGGGACGGACCAAATCCCGCTGCAACCAGCCCCCACCAGCACCTCGACTACCGCCACCTCAGTCCCCTCGCGAACGCAACGGGACGGACCAAATCCCGCTGCAACCAGTCCCCGCCCTGCACCTCGATCCGCAGCCTTCACGCGGTCTGGATCAGCTTGTCAAGGTACTCTTTCCCGCCTTGACAAGCTGATCCAGACCGTCGTTACCATAATCGGATTCGGGGTGCAGAAAGGGTTATCGGGCGCAATGATGCGCGCTAGCGCATCGAGGCGGTCGTTTTGCGGTTCCGTCACGGCTCGTCGCGCTAAAGCGCAACATTGCCGCCCCCAGATATCGAGAACGCACCCCGACCCTTGATCGTCACCACAGTCTGGATCGCGGAGAAGGCGGGGATCGAGGTGCTGGGCGGGGACTGGTCGGATTCTCGCCTTTTCGAGTCCAGTTGCGTTCGTTCTGGAGAATGGGCGTTGTTCGGAATCGTTGGCGTTGAGCCCGCGGGTATGGACGGTGTCGCATTGCAGTGATCAGAGTGTTGGGGCGGTTGCCCTGTCGTTCCTTGGGCAGGTCGCGTTCGCCCGGCCGTGTAGGCCGTTATACGCGATCGGCCGGTTCTTCAGGTGCCGCGCCGAGTCCGAAGTCGTTGCCGGACCGGTCGCGGTACCAGAGCCGGTAGGCGGCTTCGGGCTCCGGCCAACGCCGTGAGCTGCCAGTAGAACCCTTTGCCCAGCTGCTCCGGTCGTCGCAGAGGTGGGTGATGATCTGGGCCCGTCGGCCAAGGGGACCGTCGCGTCGCCGGTCACATACCGGATCTCTGCCATGAGCCCGAAACCTAAACCCCGCCCGCCGACAGAATCGGGTCCCGCGCACCCGCAGCTACGCCGGTCCGTGCCGGTACCAGACCTCCGGACGCCCGACCTGCCCGTACCGCGGCTCCCGATGGGCCAGCCCGTTGTCCGCCAAGTACTCCAGGTACCGGCGGGCCGTAACCCGCGAAGCCCCGATCGCGCTTGCCGCCGCGGCGGCCGACAAACCCTCGGAGGCGGCGGCCAGAGCGGAGGTGATCGCGTCCAGTGTTTCGGCGCTCATCCCCTTCGGCAGGGCGGGCTGCTCGCTGGTCCGCAGGGCCGCCAGGGCGCGGTCGATCTCGGCCTGGCCCGAGACCTCGCCGGACGCCTCGTGGAACGAGGCATAACGCTCGAGCTTTTCCCGCAGCGAAGCGAAAGTGAACGGCTTCAACAGGTACTGCACCACGCCCACCGAAACCGCGGCCTTCACCAGGGCGAGGTCGCGCGCGGAGGTCACGGCGATCACGTCGATGGGCAGGCCGGCCGCGCGCAGTGAGCGGCAGACCGCCAAGCCGTGGGTGTCGGGCAGGTAGAAGTCGAGCAGGACGAGGTCGACGGGTTCACGTTCGCAGAAGCGCAGGGCGTCGCCGCCGGAGTGGACGACGCCGGCGACGGTGAAGCCGCCCACGCGTTCCACGTAGAGCCGGTGGGCCTCGGCGGCCACGGGCTCGTCTTCCACCACCAGCACGCGGATCACCGCAGCGCCTCCTGCCTCGGCAACCGGACGGTGAGCACCGCTCCGCGGTCGCGCCCGACGGTCACGGTGCCGCCGTAGCGCCGCACGGCCTGCGCCACCAGCGCGAGACCGAGCCCGTGGCCCTCGGCCGCCTTGGTGGACCAGCCCCGGCGGAACATGTCCGCCACAGCTTCCTCCGGTACGCCCGGACCGTTGTCGGCGACCCTCAGCAGCAGCCCCTCGTCGTCGGTCAGCGCGGTGACGACCACGCCGGGCCGTTCGCTGCCCCCGCGCGCGGCGGCGTCGATGCCGTTGTCGACGAGGTTGCCGAGGATCGTCACGAGGTCGCGCCCGGCGATGTCGCCACCGAGGTCCTCGATGACCGTGTCGGGGGTGATCGTGAAGTCGACGCCGCGTTCGCTGGCCTCGGCGGCCTTGCCGAGCAGCAGCGCGGCGAGCACCGGTTCGGACACCGCGCTCATCACGCGGTCCGTGAGCTCCTGCGCCAGCACGAGCTCGGCCGTCGCGAACTCCACCGCGTCCTCGGGCCGGCCGAGCTCGACCAGGGAAACGACGGTGTGCAGCCGGTTCGCCGCCTCGTGCGCCTGCGACCGCAGTGCTTCCGAGAGGCTGCGCGCGGTCGTGAGCTCGCCCGTCAGCGCCTGCAGCTCCGTGTGGTCGCGCAGGATCACCACGGTGCCCTGCGCCCGCCCGCCCGACCGCACCGCAGTGGTCCCGACCACCAGCACGCGCGTGTCGGTGAGGTGCAGTTCCTCGGTGCGGGTCTCAGCGGACACGAACGCCGCCACCAGCTCCGGCGGCAGCCCCAGCTCGGCCACCGGCAGCCCGACCGGATCGGCGGTGAGGCCCAGCAGGGTGCGCGCTCCGTCGTTGCAGAGGCCGACGCGCCCGTCGCGCCCGACCAGCAGCACGCCTTCGCGCACGGAATGCAGCACGGCTTCGTGGTACTCGAACAGGTTGCTGAGCTCGCCGGGCGCGATCCCGCGCGTCTGCCGTTTGAGCCGAGCGCTCACCAGCGAGCCGCCGCACGCGCCGACGAGCAGCACCGCCGCTGCGACCCCGGCCAGCGGCCATACGCGGTCGCGCAGCTCGGCGGAGATCGCGGCGATCGTGATCCCCACCGCCACGAGGGCGACCACGCGGTGGTTCGCGTCGAACACCGGCACCACCGCGCGCACCGACGGCCCCAGCGAGCCCGTGTACGTCTCGGTCACCAGACCGCCCCGCTGGGCCGCGGCGATGTGGCCGAGGAACGGCTGCCCGATCAACGTCGGGTTCGGGTGGGTGTAGCGGATCCCCCGCGGGTTCATGATCGTCACGAAGTCCACGTCGGCGTCGGTCTGGACCCGTACCGCGTAGGGCTGAAGCACGGCCGTGGGGTCCGGTGTGGACACCGCCGCGAGCACGCTCGGCGCGTCGGCGATGGCGTGGGCCACGGCCAGCGACTGCTCACGCGCCCGGTCGATCGTCGTGCGGCCGGCGTCGAGGTAGGCGATCGTGATCCCGCCGGCCACGAGCACGAGCAGCACCGCCAGCTGCAGCACCAGCAGCTGGCGGGCAAGACTCCAGCGGCTGGACCGGGTCCGGGTGGGGGCAGGCACGTGCACATACCAGCACACCGAGGCTCGCGGCAACACCCGGGTGGCGCAATGACCCGCTCGTACCACCGTCCGAACCGGACCGGACATCTCGTACGAACTCAATGAACACAACGGTGACGCTGGTCATATCCTGCCCGCATAGTGACCGGCGTTCCACCCATTCACCTGATGGAGGCAACGGTGCCCACACCGACCCCCGAAGCGGCCGCGCCCAAGCGCGATCGCACGCGGTACCTTTACCTGGCCGTGATCGTCGCGGTGGTGCTCGGAGCCGCGATCGGCTTGATCTGGCCGTCGGTCGGCAAGGAACTCGCGCCGCTGGGCACCGGTTTCGTCAACCTGATCAAGATGATGATCGCGCCGATCATTTTCTGCACCATCGTGCTGGGCATCGGCTCGGTCGCGAAGGCGGCGAAGGTCGGCAAGGTCGGCATCACCGCGCTGGTCTACTTCGTCGTGATGTCCACGTTCGCGCTCGCGATCGGTCTCATCGTCGGCAACATCCTGCACCCGGGCAGTGGTCTGCACCTCAACCCGGCCGACGTGTCCAAGGTGCAGCAACAGGCCAAGGGCGCCGAGGGCGGCGTCGACTTCGTGCTCGGGATCATCCCGACGTCGTTCGTCTCGGCGTTCACCGAGGGCCAGACCCTGCAGACGCTGCTCATCGCGCTGCTGACCGGCTTCGCGCTGCAGAAGCTCGGCAAGCGCGGCGAGCCGATCCTGCGCGGCATCGAGCACGTGCAGCGCCTGGTGTTCCGCGTCCTGGCGATGATCATGTGGGCCGCCCCCGTCGGCGCGTTCGGCGCGATCGCGGCGGTGGTCGGCGCCACGGGCTGGGGCGCGCTGCGCAGCCTGCTGGTGATCATGCTCGGCTTCTACGTCACCTGCCTGATCTTCGTCTTCGGCGTCCTCGGCGCGGTGCTGTGGCTGGGTGCGCGGATCAACATCTTCCAGCTGCTCAAGTACCTGGGCCGCGAGTTCCTGCTGATCCTGTCCACCTCGTCGTCGGAATCGGCGCTGCCGCGGCTGATCGCGAAGATGGAGCACCTCGGGGTCAGCAAGCCGGTCGTCGGCATCACCGTGCCCACCGGCTACTCGTTCAACCTCGACGGCACGGCGATCTACCTGACCATGGCGACGCTGTTCATCGCCACCGCGCAGGACCAGCCGCTGGCGCTCGGCGAGCAGATCGGGTTACTGCTGTTCATGATCCTCGCCTCGAAGGGCGCGGCGGGCGTCAGCGGCGCCGGCATCGCGACCCTGGCGAGCGGCCTGCAGTCGCACCGCCCGGAGCTGGTCGACGGCGTCGGGTTCATCCTCGGCATCGACCGGTTCATGTCCGAGGCCCGCGCACTGACCAACTTCGCCGGCAACGCCGTGGCGACCGTCCTCATCGGATCGTGGATGAAGGAGTTCGACCGCGACAAGTCCCGCCAGGTCTTCGCGGGGTCCGCACCGTTCGACGAAGCCACCCTGCTCGACGACGCCCCCGCCGCCGAACCGCCCGCGGCAAAGGGCGAACCGGTGGGCGCCTCCGCGGGCAATTGAGCCGTTCGCACCCCAACCCCTCCCCCGCCGGGGTGCGAACACCCCCGTGTGCCGTGGTCGTGAGCGTCCCCCGTGCTCACGACCACGGCACACACATTTTTCCTGCGAGCTGTGCGGGGCGGGTCAGGCGAGGTAGGTGAGCAGGCCGCGGTGGCCCCGGCTCATCATCCACGCGTGGTTCGCGCGGAAGAACGGCCGGGCCACCGCGTCCAGCTTGCGCAGCAACGGTTTGCGCGCCCGCACGTGCTGCGTGATCTCCAGCCGCGTGCCCGCGCCGACGACGTGCAGCGCCCCGGCGAGGAACCCTTCGAGGTCGCCGCTCAGGCCCACGCGCAGGTGGCCCGTCGCCAGGTCCTGTTCCTCCCGGTGCATGGCGATCACCAGCCGGTACGGCAGCCGCGAGCGGCAGACGACCTCCGCGGTGTCGTCGTCGACGCGGCTGACCGAGCGCACGTCGGGCCACCAGAGCGGGTACGCCTCGAGGTCCACGACGGCGTCGAAGACCCGGCGGGCCGGGGCGGCCGGGAGCCACCAGGTGCTGGAGAACTGGTACTCCGCCCCCGCCATCCGCCTACACCCGCGCCGAGACCAGGTCCCGGCCGTCGAGGGTGACGATGCCGACCGACGCGACGTCGCCCGGCGCGACCAGTGCCGAACCGTCGAGGCCGAAGCCCTGCGTGCTCCACTTCTCCGACACGAGCCAGCTGCCGGCGTCCCACTTCGCGCCGGTCTTGTCCGTGACCACGAGCTTGCACTTCTCACCCGCGGGGATGCCCTTCACGGCCACGTGGACCTTCACCCAGCCGGCCGCGGGGATAACCGACGCGGTGAGGCTCGCGCCCGTCGCCGAGTTGGTGGCGCCCACGTCGCGGGTGCCGGGCACGCCGACCTGCTGCGCCGCTTCAGGAGCCGTCTGGCGGCCGATGACCACACCGCCGCCGAGCGCGACCACGGCGACGGCCGCCGCGGCCACCAGCCACAGGCCGCGGCGCTGTCCCGTGCCGCGGCTCGGTTCCTCGGCGGGCTCGGCGTGCTCCTCCTCGGCCCGGATGCGGCGCAGCGTGCGCTGCAGCAGCAGGTCGCCGCCCTCGGGCGGACCGTCGAGGAAGGCCTCGGGCGGCACCTCGTCGAGTGCTTCGCGCAGGGCACCGAAGTCCTTGAGCTCGAAGCGGCACTGTGCGCACGTTTCCAGGTGGCGTTCGAACTCGGCCACCTCGGCCGGGTCCAGCGCACCGAGGACGTAGGCGCCGAGCTGCGCGTGTTCCTGTTCGACCGCGCTCATCTCACTGCCTCCGTTCCGCCGCTCACCATCGCCGCGCGCAAGGCGCGCAACGCGTAGTACGAGCGGGATTTCACGGTGCCGGGCGCCACCCCCAGCAGTTCGGCCGCCTCCGCCACCGATCTCCCTCGATAGTAGATCTCCACGAGCACGTCGCGGTGCTCTTGCGACAGCCCTTCGAGGGCACCCAGCACCGTCATCGAGTCGACCACTCCCTGGGCGTGGTCGCGCTCCACCGGCGCCGCGAGCGTCTCGGGCCCCTCGGCGACCTCCGTCGGCCGCGAGGCGCGCGCCCGCGCCCGGTCCGTGACGAGGTTGCGCACCACGGTGAGCAGCCAGCCGCGCACGGACCCCTGGTGGTCGCCGGTCAGGTCGTCGGCGTGCTTCCACGCGCGCACGAGCGTTTCCTGCACCACGTCCTCGGCTGCCGTGCGGTCGCCCGTCAGCCTGGTCGCGTACGCCACCAGGCTCCGGCCGTGTTCCTCGTAGAGCTGCTCCACGAGCCGCTCGGCGGCGGCCCGTTTCGGCCGCCCGCGTCCGATCGCCACCCTCGACCTCCCGACGGTGTTCTGGGTAGGCGAGGACGTTACTGCAAACCACGGCGTGAACGCCGGTCGTCGCCACACGCCCAGCACCGCCGCCGTGTCCACCGGGAGATCGCCCCCTTTCCGCGTCGTCACCGGGTCGCCGGGTCCGTGGTGAGAGTCCCCGACACTCCTGACACGGATGCCGGCGCCGTGCGGTTCACCACGAATTCGGAAACTTCATCGGCGGAGTTCGGCACCGGACGCTCGGCGGATGGGTCGTCCCGGTCACCGGGACCCGGGTTGTCGATCACCGGCGGCGGCTCCCAAGCCGGCCCGGCGCCGCCGCCTGGACCGATTCCGGAGGCTTCGCTGCGCCCTGTGCCGCTGAAAACTCGCCTCGCGCTCTCGGGTGCTCGACTACGCGAATGCCGCCGACGGACCGTGGACGGCGCTGCGGTACCTCCCGGGACACGACGCAGTGCGCGCTCTCGTTGCTGCCCGAGGAGGTGGACGCCGCGTTGCGCGTACAGGCGCTGTACTACGGACCACTCTCCCCGGTCGTGACCCGCACGACCGGCACGGACTGACCTCCCCGGTGCGGTGGCCCTGAATCGGACCACCGCGCCGAGCGCGGCGGTCAGGCCGGGTTGAGGACCTGGCTCAGGAACTCGCCCGTGTAGCTCTCGGGCACCGACACGATGTGCTCCGGGGTGCCCTCCGCGACGACCATGCCGCCGCCGGAACCACCCTCGGGACCCATGTCGATGATCCAGTCGGACGTCTTGATCACGTCGAGGTTGTGCTCGATCACGATCACCGTGTTGCCCTTGTCCACCAGCCCGTTGATCACGCCGATCAGCTTGCTGATGTCCTCGAAGTGCAGGCCCGTGGTCGGCTCGTCGAGGATGTACACGGTCTTGCCGGTCGAGCGCTTCTGCAGCTCGCTCGCGAGCTTCACGCGCTGCGCCTCACCACCGGAGAGCGTCGGCGCGGGCTGGCCGAGCCGCACGTAGCCGAGGCCGACGTCGACCAGCGTCTGCAGGTGCCGGTGGATCGCCTTGATCGGCTCGAAGAACTCGGCCGCCTCCTCGATCGGCATGTCCAGCACGTCGGACACGGTCTTGCCCTTGTAGTGCACCTCGAGCGTCTCGCGGTTGTAGCGGGCGCCCTTGCAGACCTCGCACGGCACGTAGACGTCGGGCAGGAAGTTCATCTCGATCTTGATCGTGCCGTCGCCGGCGCACGCCTCGCAGCGGCCGCCCTTGACGTTGAACGAGAACCGGCCCTGCTGGTAACCGCGCACCTTGGCCTCGGTGGTGGCTGCGAACAGCTTGCGCACGTGGTCCCACACGCCGGTGTAGGTGGCCGGGTTGGACCGCGGGGTGCGGCCGATCGGCGACTGGTCCACGCGCACCAGCTTGTCGACCGCGTTCAGCCCGTTGACCCGCGTGTGGCGGCCCGGCACCTGGCGCGCGCCGTTGAGCTTGTTGGCCAGCACCTGAGCGAGGATGTCGTTGACGAGCGTGGACTTGCCCGAGCCGGACACGCCCGTGACCGACACGAGGCAGCCGAGCGGGAACGACACGTCGATGCCGCGCAGGTTGTGCTCGCGCGCGCCCACGACCGTGAGCTGCCGCTTCTTGTCGACCGGGCGCCGGATCGCCGGCACCTCGATCGCGCGCCGGCCCGACAGGTAGGCGCCGGTGAGCGACTCCTTGCTCTTCAGCATCTTCTTGTACGGTCCACTGTGGACGATGTGCCCACCGTGCTCGCCCGCGCCCGGGCCGATGTCGACGACCCAGTCGCTCGCGCGGATCGTGTCCTCGTCGTGCTCCACCACGATCAGCGTGTTGCCGAGGTCGCGCAGCCGCGTGAGCGTCTCGATCAGGCGGTGGTTGTCGCGCTGGTGCAGGCCGATCGACGGCTCGTCGAGCACGTAGAGCACACCCACGAGGCCCGAGCCGATCTGCGTGGCCAGCCGGATGCGCTGCGCCTCGCCGCCCGAGAGCGTGCCCGACGCGCGGTCGAGCGAAAGGTAGGTCAGGCCGACGTCGAGCAGGAAGCGCAGGCGCGCCTGGATCTCCTTGAGCACCGCGCCGGCGATCATCGCCTCGCGCTGCCCGAGCACCAGCTCGTCGAGGAACTTCGACGCCTCGTCGATCGACAGGGAGCAAACCTCGGCGATCGAGCGGTCACCCTGCGTGGCGTGCTCGAGGGTGACCGCGAGGATCTCGGGCTTGAGCCGCGTGCCCTGGCACGTGGGGCACGGCACCTCGCGCATGTAGCCCTCGTACCGCTCGCGCATGTACTCGGACTCGGTCTGCTCCTGGCGCCGCTCGAGGAACGGGATCACGCCCTCGAAGTTGGCGTAGTACGAGCGCTGCCGGCCGTAGCGGTTGCGGTAGCGCACGTGCACCTGCTCGTCGACGCCGTGCAGCACCGCCTTCTGGACCTTCGCCGGCAGCTGGCGCCACGGCGTGTCCATGCGGAACCCGATGGCTTCCGACAGCGACTCGAGCAGCCGGATGAAGTAGTCGGCGCTCTGCCCGCCGGCCCACGGCGCGATGGCGCCCTCGCCCAGCGACAGCTCGTCGTCGGGCACCACCAGCTCGGGGTCGACCTCCTTGCGGATGCCGATGCCGGTGCACACGGGGCACGCGCCGTAGGGCGAGTTGAACGAGAACGAGCGCGGCTCGAGGTCCTCGATCGCCAGCGGGTGGCCGTTGGGGCACGCCAGGTTCTCGGAGAACCCGCGCACGCGGTTCGGATCGTTGTCCGGCAGGTCGACGAACTCCAGCTCGACCAGCCCGTCGGCCAGCCGCAGCGCCGTCTCCACCGAGTCGGTGAGGCGCTGGCGCGAGCTCGTCTTCACGCTCAGGCGGTCGATGACCACACCGATCTGGTGCTTCTCCTGCTTCTTCAGCTTCGGCGGGTCGGTGAGCGGGTGCACCTTTCCGTCGACGACCACGCGCGCGTAGCCCTGCTGCTGCAGGTTCTGGAACAGGTCGAGGTACTCGCCTTTGCGCCCGCGCACGACCGGCGCGAGCACCTGGAACCGCGTGCCCTCGTCCATGTCGAGCACCTGGTCGACGATCTGCTGCGGCGTCTGCTTGCTGATCAGCTCACCGCACTGGGGGCAGTGCGCCTTGCCCGCGCGGGCGTAGAGCAGCCGCAGGTAGTCGTAGACCTCGGTGATCGTGCCCACCGTGGAGCGCGGGTTGCGCGAGGTGGACTTCTGGTCGATCGACACCGCGGGCGAGAGGCCCTCGATGAAGTCGACGTCGGGCTTGTCCATCTGCCCGAGGAACTGCCGCGCGTAGGCCGACAACGACTCGACGTAACGGCGCTGCCCCTCGGCGAAAATGGTGTCGAAAGCGAGGCTCGACTTGCCCGACCCGGACAGTCCCGTGAACACGATCAGGCTGTCGCGGGGCAGATCGAGGTCGACTCCGCGGAGATTGTGCTCGCGGGCCCCGCGAACAACGAGGCGATCAGCCACGCCCACGTCCCTTCAACTCAACTCTTCGGCTCGGAGGCCGGCCCGGAAGTGCTGCACGGGCGGCCGCGTCCATGCTAGGACGGGCCACCGACAGAAACGGGATCCGGCTCTGCGACCTGGGCTTTTGCGGGTTCCTGGCCGGTTCGGTGGGCGGTCAGGCGCCGGTGCAGCGGCCGTTCCACCCACGCGGTGATCGCCCAGCCGGCCAGCACGGCGGCGGCCAGCACCGCGGGGAGCCGCAGCCAGCCGGGAACACCGATGTCCAGCAGGGCGCGCGCCAGGACGTAACCCAGTTCCTGGTGCACCAGGTAGAGACCATACGAGATCCCGGCGAGCCAGGTGATCGCCGGGGCGACCCGCGCGAGGCCCGGGAACCGCCAGTCGGGACCGCGTGCCGCGAGACAGATCACCAGCAGCAGCACGGCGAAGCCGATCGTGGAGGGCCAGCGCGCGGGGTCCTGGGCCATCGCCCGGTGGAACGGGAAGACGTGCAGGTCCTGTACCACGATACAGGTCGCGACGAGCAGCCCCAGGTGCCACGACTTCAGCCGTTCGCGGTGCCAGAGCCACAGCGCGATGCCCATCGCGAACAGGTGCGTGCGCTGCAGCCCCAGGCCGAAGAACACGTTCACGACCTGGATCGGCGTGTCGCCGGGGTCGAAGATCCCGAAGCGCACCACCGCGGGAGCGACCATCAACACCCACACGAGCCACTTCATCACCCGATCGGTGCGCCACCGCCGCGGGAACATCCACGCGGCGGCGGCGAACGCGAACAGCTGGACCGGCAACGTCCACCACGAACCGTCGAGGTAGTGGAACCCGTAGTAGTCCCACGCCTGGATCATCCCGAGGTTCGTGAGCAGGTCCTGCCAGGTGGGGATGTACCAGGGGAACGGGTCCGTCGGCGGGCCCTGCGGCACGCCGAACAGGAAGCCGCCGACGCCGTGCGGCATCGGCAGCCCGCTGAAGCGGATGGCTGCGTACCGCGTGACGACGTAGGTGACGACCACCACGACCAGGTACGCGGGCACGAGCCGAGCCACGCGGCTCCAGAGCCATGGGGCGGTGTCGTGCTTGCGGACGCTCACGCACACGAAGTAGGCGGAGATCACCATCAACCCCGCGGCTCCGAACTGCGCGGGCACGCGGAAGGGGTAACCGGTCAGCTCGCCGTGCAGCAGCGCACCCTGGTGCGTGACGTGGCCGAGCACGACCGAGACGATCGCGATGACTCTCAGGAGATCCCAGCTGATCCGTCGGGTGCTGCGGTGCGGTGTCGTGGTGTTCGGCACTGGTTCCCTGGGGTCGCCCGGCTGGTCGCGCCCGAGCCTACGTGTGGGGGTGGGACAGACGGCCTCCCCCCGGCTACCGTGTGGTCGTGAACATCGCCGACACCTACACCGGGCACGTCGAACCGGGCGGCGACGCCGCCCGCCGCACCCTGGCCGCGCTGACCATCACCAAGCTCTCCGTGGGGCCGATGGACAACAACGCGTACCTGCTCGTCTGCCGCGCCGAGAACGAGGCGCTGCTGATCGACGCCGCCAATGACCCCGAGCGCATCTCCGACCTCATCGGCCACGGCCCCGACCGGCCCGCGCTGCGCACTGTCGTGACGACGCACCAGCACCAGGACCACTGGCAGGCCCTGGGCGCCGTGGCGGGCGCCAACGGCTCGAACACCGCCGCGCACCCCCTGGACGCCGGCCCGCTCCCCGTGCCGCCCGATTTCCTGGTCGAGCACGGGGACACGTTGCGCGTGGGGCAGGTCACCCTCGAGGTGATCCACCTGCGGGGACACACGCCGGGGTCGATCGCGCTGCTGTACCGGGACCCGGCGGGGCATCCGCACCTGTTCACGGGTGACTCGTTGTTCCCGGGTGGGGTGGGGAAGACCTCGTCGCCGGAGGATTTCGCGTCGCTGCTGGACGACGTTTCGGCGCGGATCTTCGATTCACTGCCCGATGAGACGTGGTTTTACCCGGGGCACGGGGACGATTCGACGTTGGGTGCTGAGCGGCCGAAGTTGGCGGAGTGGCGTTCTCGCGGTTGGTGAGTTGAGTTTTGCGCCGGGCCGCCCGATTGTCGGGTGGCCCGGTTTTGTTTGGTGCCGCAAGGTCGGGTTGGACTGCGGCGGAAGGTGCGATCCGGTCAGAGCACGGTGATGTCGCGGATCTGCCCGTGGCCGTCGGTTTCGGTGGCGGTGAGGCGGACCTGCGCGCCGCCGCTGGAGGTGGCCGGGGTGGAGGCGCTGGAGGTCGTCTGGTCGGCGAAGACGAGGACGTGGGCGGTGCTGCCGGTGATGTCCTTGATGCCGATGGTGCGGACGCGGCTGGTGAGCGTGAGGTGGTTGGGCACGGCCTGCTGTTGAACGGCCGCGAGCAGCTGCCGGTATTGGGTGACGGCGTTGCCGGTCAAGTACTGGTTCGCGGCGCGTTCGGTTCTGGCGACGTCCTGGTAGTCCAGGGAGAAGACCGCTTCGCAGGCCGCGCTGAGCTGGCCGGTGAGGGCGGAGGTGGCGGCGGTGTCGGAGAAGGCCGTGTTGGTGGCCGGGCCCGAGGTGGTGGTCTGGTGGGCCTGCACGGCGAACCAGCCGGCTGCGGCCAGGAGGACGGCGGTGAGCGCGGCCAAGCCGATGGTCGCCCGCCTGCGGCGGGCGGTGGACGACGGCTTGTTCGATGCCCCGGAGGTCTCGGCAGCGGAGCCGGAGTCGGGCTCGGCGACCGAAGAGGCAGACCCAGACGCGGGCTCGCCGGCCAGGGCAATCGCGGGGGAACTCGCCGAGGCTGAGACAGCCTCGCCCGAGGCAGAAGTGAGCTCGCCGGCCAGGGCAATCCGCGGCCTGCTGCACGGTGGCCAGCACACCCGCGGCACCCGTGAACGACTGCGCGCCCAGCTGTTCGGTCAGCGAGCCCAGCTGCAACGCGATCACCGCGCCGAACGGAATGGCCACCAAAGCGCTCGGCAGGATGGACACGCCGGCGATGAACCAGAACTGGCCGAGGAACTCACGCGTCTGGAACGGCCGGCGCGGGGCGAGCCGCAGCACGTCGAGGCCGAGGGCGAACATCCGGCGGGTGTGGCCGAACGCCCGGGAACCCGGGAAGCTCCAGGCGGTGCTCACGAAACCTCCTCGACGCGGTGGCGGCCGCGGTCCACGTCGTGGTGCCGGCGCTCCTCGGGCGTGAGCGACGCGAGGATCCCGTCCTGCGCCGGTTCCGCCAGGGTCGGCAGGAGCCGCAGCACGCGTTCCTTGCGCCGCGCCTCCCCCGGCCGCGCGGGCAACCCGGGCGCGGGCTGCATCTGCGGCGGGATGCCGTCGACCTCTTCGACGCCGCCCGCGTGGTGGCCCGCGGCGAACTTGGCGCGTTCGGCGGCCAGCGTCGCCGAGTCCTTCTCCTCGCTCATGCCGATCGGACCGTCCATGCGGCCGCCCAGGAACTGCCGCACCACGGGCTCGTCGCTGGTCAGCAGCACCTCGCGCGGGCCGAACACCACGAGTTCGCGGCGGAAGAGCATGCCGAGGTTGTCGGGCACGGTGCGCGCGAGGTTGATGTTGTGCGTGACGATGAGGAACGTCGCGTCGCTCTGGGCGTTGACGTCGAGGAACAGCTGCGAGATGTAGGTGGTGCGCACCGGGTCGAGGCCGGAGTCGGGTTCGTCGACGAGCACGATCTCCGGGTCGAGCACGAGCGCGCGGGCCAGCCCGGCGCGTTTGCGCATGCCGCCGGAGATCTCGCCGGGCAGCTTGCGATCGGCGCCCGCGAGGCCCGTGAGCTCCAGCTTCTCGTGCACGATCCGCCGGATCTCGGTCTCCGACTTGCGCGTGTGCTCGCGCAGCGGGAACGCGATGTTGTCGAACAAGGTCATCGAGCCGAACAGGGCACCGTCCTGGAACAGCACCCCGAACAGCTTGCGCACCTCGTACAGCCGCTGCTCCGAGCACGTGACCACGTCGACACCGTCGACCACGCACCGGCCGCGGTCGGGCTTGAGCAGCCCGATCAGCGACTTGAGGAACACCGACTTCCCGGTTCCCGAAGGACCCAGCAGGACGGACACCTCACCCGGGGGCAGGGTGAGGGTCACGTCCCGCCAGATCGTCTGGCGCCCGAACGACTTCGTCAGGCCCTCGACGACGACTTCCGCACCCACCGTTG
The DNA here is from genome assembly GCF_053602515.1 of Amycolatopsis sp. NPDC004368. Taxonomy (NCBI): domain Bacteria; kingdom Bacillati; phylum Actinomycetota; class Actinomycetes; order Pseudonocardiales; family Pseudonocardiaceae; genus Amycolatopsis; species Amycolatopsis sp. NPDC004368. The sequence continues at coordinate 49,860 of NZ_JBSGDT010000041.1, forward strand.
TGCTCGCGTTTCCCGGCTCAGCCGACGATCAGGTCCTCGCGCCCGTCGGCGCGCAGCTTTTCGACGTACACGGGGAAGAGCTTCTTCGACAGCGGCGCAAGCTTGATCAGCTTCGACACCGGGCCGTCCACTTTGACCTTGCCGCGGGCCATGGCGAACGTGAGGTTCACCTTGCCCTGCCAGTAACCGTTGGCGACCTCGCTGTCCATCGTCATGGTCGCGTCGGCCGGCGCGTCGAACGCGTCGCCGGTCACGCGGCGGTTCTGCGTGTCGATGAGCAGGGCCGAGGTGGGATTGGTGCACACCATCTTGAGCACCAGGCCCGTGCCGGCGAGCTTGTCGGCGAGGTCGGTGTCGGCGAAGGCGGTTTCGAAGATGCCGCCGATGTAGGTGTAGATCTCTTCGGGCTTGCTGAACGCGGGCATCGCTGGTCTCCGTTCGGTCAGAAGTAGCAGGGCATGGCGCGCACGGCGTGCACGAAGTTGCCGGCCAGGTAGTCGGGTTCGCCGGCGGTGATGGTCGGCAGCGTGCGCAGCAGCTCGCCGAACAACGCGCGCAGCTGGGCCTTCGCGACCTGGTTGCCCAGGCAGAAGTGCGCGCCACCGCCGCCGAAGCTCACGTGCGGGTTGGGGCTGCGGCTCAGGTCGAAGCGGCCCGGCTCGTCGAACACCTCCGCGTCGAAGTTGCCGGACGCGTAGAACATCACCACCTTGTCCCCGACGCCGATCCGCTGCCCGCCGAGCTCGAAGTCGGCCACGGCCGTGCGGCGGAACGTCATCACCGGCGAGGCCCAGCGCACGAACTCGTCGATCGCGCCGCCGATGCGCCCGTCGAAGTCGGCCATCAGCCACTCGCGCTGCTCGGGGAAGTCGGAGAGCGCTTTCAGGGTGTGGCTCGTCGTCTGGCGCGTGGTGTCGTTGCCCGCCACGGACAGCAGCACGAAAAACGCGGCGATCTCCTCGTCGGTGAGGCGCTCACCGTCCACTTCGGCCTGCACGAGGTTGGTCATCAGGTCGTCGCCCGGGTGCGTGCGGCGGTGCTCGGCCATCTCGAACGCCACGCCGTGCAGCGTCATCTGGGCCTCGAAGATCATGTCGATCGGGTCGCGGCCGTCGAGGTACACCGGGTCGGCCCAGGACACCGACGCGTCGGCGGCGTGGGCCACGCTCTCGCGGTGGGACTCGGGGATGCCGACCATGTCGGACAACGTGCGGATGGGCAGCTGCCCCGAGCACTGGCGCACGAAGTCGGCACCGCTGCCCGCCTCGGCCAGCTCGCGCACGATGTCGGCCGCGTTGGCCTTGATCTGCTCCTCGATGCGCCGCACCTGCTTCGGGGTGAACGCGGCGCTCACGAGCTTGCGGATCTTCGTGTGCCGCGGCGCGTCCATCGCCAGGAACGACTGCGACGCCTCGAGCATCTCCTCGGGGATGTTCTCGAACATCACGCCCTGGCCCGACACGAACACGTCGCTGCGCCGGCTCACGTCCACGATGTCGGCGTGGCGGACCACGGCCCAGTACCCCGGGTCCTCGGGGTCCTCCATCAGCGCGTCCTCCACCGGCCGGTGCCAGGACACGGGCCGATCGCGGCGCAACGCGGCGAAGCTGCGTTCGCGGTCGGCGGCGCGGGTCGCCCAGAAGGCCCGCGACGACAGGTCGATCTCGTCGTACTCACGCTTCGGGCTCACGATGGCGGTCATGCGGAGGTCTCCTGTCCCAGGTAGATGGACTTCAGCTGCTGGTAGGCGGCCAGGCCCTCGGGGCCCAGCTCGCGGCCGAGGCCGCTGGCCTTCACGCCGCCGAACGGCGCGTTCACGTCGAGGTCGTAGAAGTTCACGCCGACGCTGCCGCTCTCAACGCGTCGAGCCACATCGAGGCCCTTCTCGACGTCGGTGGTCCAGATGGTGCCGCCGAGGCCGTAGTCGGAGTCGTTGGCGAGCGCGACGGCTTCGTCGACCCCGTCGTACGGGATCACCGCCAGGACCGGCCCGAAGATCTCCTCGCGCGCGATCCGGCTGCCGTTGTCGACGCCACCGAACACGGTCGGCTGCACGTACCAGCCGCGGTCACGCTCGGGACGGCCGCCGCCGGCCGCCAACGTGGCACCGGATTCCTTGCCCAGGGCCACGTACTGCTCCACCTTCTGCCGCTGCCGGTCGCTCACGAGCGGGCCGAGGTGCGTGGCGGGGTCGAGCGGGTCGCCGATCGTGAGCGACCCGGCCAGCGCGGCGACCGCCCCGAGCACCTCGTCGTGGCGGGCGCGCGGCACGAGAATGCGGGTGGAGAGGTAGCAGGTTTGGCCCGTGTTCAGGAGGCTGCTCGTGGCCAGGCCCTGCACGGTGGTGGCGAGGTCGGCGTCGTCGAGCACGATCGCCGCGGACTTGCCGCCCAGCTCCAGCGTGACGGGACGCAGCAGCCGTCCGCACACCTCGCCGATCTGCCGGCCCGCGGCGGTGGAGCCGGTGAACGCGACCTTCTGCACGCCGGGGTGCGCCACGAGGTAGGCGCCGATGTCCGCGCCACCGGTCACGACGTTGAGCACGCCCGGCGGCAGGCCCGCGCGCTCGGCCGTGGCCGCGAGCTCCAACGCGTCCAGGGTGGTCTCGGGCGAGGGCTTGAGCACCACGGTGCACCCGGCCGCCAGGGCGGGCGCGAGCTTGAACATCGTGAGCGCCTGCGGGAAGTTCCACGGCACCACGAGCGCGACCACACCCACGGGTTCCTTGCGCACCACGGTGACCCCGCGCCCGTCGGGCCGCGTGCGCCGCTCCTCGGCGGGCTGGGCGCCCAGCATCGCGAAGTACTGCAGGATCCCGACCGGACCCGCGCCCTCCGCCGCGGTGGCGATGGTGATCGGCATGCCGTTCTGGATCGTGGTGAGCGCGGCTCGCTCGGCCGCGTTCTTCTCCAGCTCGGCGGCGAACCCGAGCAGCAGGCCACTGCGTCGTTCGGGACTGAGCCCGGCCCACTCCGGCGCCCGCAGCGCGCGGCCCGCGGCGGCGACCGCGGCGTCCACTTCGGACTCGCCGGCCAGCGGCACCGTGCCGATGCGTTCCTCGGTGTCGGGTGAGACCACGGCCAGCGTGGCACCGCCGGCCGGGCGCACCCACGCGCCGTCGAGGTAGAGGGATTCGTGGTCGTGCATCAGCGCACTCCTTCGGACACGGGTTCCCGCCGCCGAGCGGCGAAGTCGAGCGCGCCGGACCAGCCGGTGCGGCGCGCGATGAGGGCGCGGAACTTCATGATCTCCCGGTGCTTGTTGACCGCGAGCACGCCGGTGAGGCGCCCGCCGGTGCGGTAGAGCGCCACGAACCGGCCCTCCTCCGGATCGCCGAGCACCACCCGGATCTCATCGGCGTCGGGCACACCCGCGAACTGGATGCGGGTGTCGTACCAGTCGGACCAGAAGTACGGCACCGTCTCGTACGGCTTGGCCGCCCCCGGCACCACTGCCGCCGCACCGGCCGCGGCGCCCTGTTCCGCCGCGCTGCTCCAGTGCTCCAGGCGCATCGCCCGGCCGAACAGCGGGTTGGCCCAGCGGGCGACGTCCCCGGCGGCGTACACGCCGGGCAGGCCGGTGGCGAGCGTCTCGTCGCACACCACGCCGTCGTCGAGCGTGAGGCCGCTGCCCGCGAGCCAGCCGGTGGCCGGGACCGCACCGGCGCCGACCACGACCAGGTCGGCGTCGAGCACCGTGCCGTCGGCCAGCCGCACGCGCTCGACGCGGCCGGTGCCCTCGACGCCGGTCACCGCGATCCCGCAGCGCAGATCGGTGCCGTGGGCGCGGTGCAGCGCCGAGCACGGTTCGCCCATCGCCCCGATCGCGCGCGTCAGCGGCGTCGGCGCGGCTTCGACCACGGTCACCGGCAGGCCGCGTTTGCGGGCGGCCGACGCGACCTCCGAGCCGATGAACCCGGCGCCGATCACCACCGTGCGCGCGCCCGCGTCGAGCGCCGCGCGCACGGAGAGCGCGTCGTCGAGGGTGCGCAATGTGTGCACGCCGGCCAGGTGGCTCGTGCCGGGCAGCACCCGGGCGGTGGCGCCGGTGGCGATCACCAGGCCGTCGTAGGGGATCTCGCGGTCGCCCGCGTGCACCACCCGCTGCCCGGCGTCGAGAGCGTGCGCCCGCGTGCCGAGCACCAGCTCCACACCCAGCTCGTCGCGCAGCACGGACTCCTCGCGGAACACCGGCGCGGCGAGCGGGCCGTCGAGGAACGCCTTCGACAGCGGCGGCCGGTCGTAGGGCAGGTGCTCTTCGGCGCCGACCAGTGTGACGGACTCGGTGAACCCGGCCTTGCGCGCGCCTTCCACGGCACGCAGCCCGGCCAGGGACGCACCGACCACCACGAGCCGCGTCACGGCAGCAGCCTCAACGCCTCGGTCGGGCAGCCCGTCACCGCTTGCTCCACTTCGGACTCCAGGCCGTCGGGCACGGTCTCGGCCGACAGGACCAGGTCACCGTTGTCGTCCACCTCGAACACCTCGGGCGCGAACGACTCGCAGATGCCCAGCCCGGTGCAGCGCGCCCGGTCCACCACGATCTTCACGTGCTCACTCCTTCCGGCCGGCGGGAACCAGCACGGGCTTCACGACTTCGCCCTTGAGACTCGCCTGCTCGGCTTCGTTGATCTCCTCGAACGGGAACGTCTCCACCAGCCGGTCGAACGGGAAGCGGCCCTGACGCCACAGCTCGATCAGCCGCGGGATCATCACCTGCGGCACGGCGTCGCCTTCGAGGATGCCCATCACGTTGCGCCCCACCGCGAGCGCGGTCGGGTCGATGACCAGGTCGCCCTGCTGCACCCCGACCAGGCCGCACGTGCCGGTCGGCCTCAGCACGGCGATCGCGGTGGTGATCACCGAGGGCACGCCCGTGGTGTCCAACGTGTACTGGGCCCCGCCGGTCGCCGCGAGGATCTGCTCCGCGAGGTTCTCGGCCGCGCCGTCGATCGCGTGCGTGGCACCGAGCTCCTTCGCCAGCTCCAGCCGGCGCGGGTTGAGGTCCACGGCCACGATCCGCGCGGCCCCGGCCACCCGCGCGGCCATCACCGCGGCCAGGCCCACGCCCCCGGCGCCGAACACCACGAAACTCGTGCCGGGCCGGACGTCCAGCGCGGTGAACACCGAGGCCGCGCCGGTCTGGATGCCGCAGCCGAGCGGGCCGAGCAGCTCCAGTGGCAGCTCGGGGTCGACCTTCACCGCGTTGCGCGCGGCGACCACCGAGTGCGTGGCGAACGACGACTGCCCGAACCAGCGGGCGGCCACGGCCTCGCCGGCGGCGTCGAGCACGGCCGGCTCACCGTCCGGGTCGTGGCCGGTGAGGTTGCGCAGCATGAACGTCTCGCAGTAGGACGGGTGCCCGGCGAGGCAGTTGGCGCAGTGGCCGCAGAAGTCGAACGACAGCACCACGTGATCGCCCGGCGCCAGGCTCGTGACGCCGGCGCCCACGGACTCGACGACCCCCGAGCCCTCGTGGCCGGTGATGATCGGCGGCGCGGCCAGGAAGCCCGGCGCGCGCGGCAGCAGGTCCGTGTGGCAGAGCCCGGCGCCCACGATGCGCACCAGCACCTGACCCGGGCCCGGGGCGGGCAGCTCGACGTCCTCGATCCGGTAGGGCCCATCGGCGGCACGCAGCACCGCGGCCTTGATCTGCATGTCCGGTCTCCTCGGTGAGTCCAGTGTGGATGGTGGTCGGTCAGCGGGTGAGCTCGCCCTTGACGAGCTTCCCGGTCGGGGTGCGGGGCAGCCGGTCCACGAACGTGAACCCGCGCGGAACCTTGTAGTGCGCGATGCGCTCGCGCAGGTACTCGCGCAGCTCGTCAGCGAGGCCGGGCGAGGCCTCGCCGGCGGACTCGACGAACGCCTGCACCGCCTCGCCCATCTCCGGGTCGGGCACGCCGACCACGGCGACGTCGAGCACCTTCGGGTGCAGCGTCAGGGCGTTCTCGATCTCCTGCGGGTAGATGTTCACCCCGCCGGAGATGATCATGAACGCCTTGCGGTCGGTGAGGAACAGGAACCCGTCCTCGTCGACGTAACCGATGTCGCCGGTCGTGGTCCACGTGGGGTGCGCCCGGTGCTGCGCCTCGGCCGTCTTGCCCGGGTCGTTGTGGTAGGCGAACGGCAGCACTTCGCGTTCGAAGTAGACAGTGCCGATCTCGCCGACCGGCAGCTCTTCGCCGTCGTCTCCGCAGATCCGGATGACCCCGAGCCCCGACTTGCCGACCGAACCGGGTTTGCGCAGCCACTGCTCGCTGTCGATGAAGGTGGCCCCGGGGCCTTCGGTGGACGAGTAGTACTCGTGCAGGATCGGGCCCCACCAGTCGATCATGGCCTGCTTGACCTCGACCGGGCACGGCGCGGCGGCGTGGATCGCCACGCGCTGGCTCGACAGGTCGTACTTCGCGCGCGTTTCTTCGGGCAGCTTCAGCATGCGCACGAACATCGTCGGTACCCACTGGCTGTGCGTCACGCCGTACCGCTCGATCGCGGCCAGCGCCTGCTCGGCGTCGAACCGCTCCATCATCACCACGGTGCCGCCGACCGCCTGCACCACGCCACCGAAGCGCAGCGGCGCCGCGTGGTAGATCGGCGCGGGCGAGAGGTACACGGTGTCGGCCGAGAAGCCGTACATGGGCACGAAGATCGCGGTGTAGAGGTCACCGGGCTCGTGGACCTCACGCTCGGGCAGCGGCGCCTTGATGCCCTTCGGCCGGCCGGTGGTGCCTGACGAGTACAGCATGTCCGCGCCCCGCGGCTGCTCGGGCAGCGGCTCGGCCGAGACGCTCGCCAGAGCGTCCTCATAGGACTCGTACCCGGGCACGGACCCCCGGTACGCCAGCCGGATCGAGACCTTCGGCGTGTCGGCGACCACGGCTTCGGCCACCTCGGCCAGCCCGGCGGACACGATCAGCGCCCCGGCCCCGCAGTCGTCGACGACGTAGGCGACCTCGGCCGGCGACAGGTGCCGGTTCACGGCTGTGATGTAGAGCCCCGAGCGCAGCGCCGCCCAGTAGACCTCGAACACTTTCGGGTCATTTCCCGAAAGCAGCGCGACGTGGTCACCACGGCGCAGGCCCGCGCCGTGCAGGTAGCGCGCGAGCCGGGCCGAACGCTCTTCCAGCTGCCCGTACGTGAGCACCTCGCCGCCCGCCACCACGACGGCGGGCTTGTCGGGGAACTGCGCGGCGTGGACACCGGGGTACATGGACGCTCCTGGAGGGGAAAGCCGGCGAAAACCGGAGGGGATCCCGACCGGCGCGCGGAAGGCGCCCGAACCGGTCGGCGATGACCTCTGCAGACTATCCAGCTGTTGTCTGTATCTAGCGTTCGTTAAGTTGGAGGGTATGGTCCATCTCACAGGTTGTCAAGACAGTATGTCTGGATTATGTGTCCAGTCAATTCGAGCGGCAAAACGGTAGGGTGTGAAGGCGAAGACAAGGAGCCTGGATGCCGTCGGTGACCCGCAAGCCCCAGACCGCCCGCAAACAGCAGCGCCGGGAGACGCTCGGCCACCAGCTGCTGGAGGCCACGGAACGCCTCATGGGCGAGGGACTCACGTTCACCGAGCTGAGCGTCGACCGCCTCGCGTCGGAGGCGGGGATCTCGCGCGCCACGTTCTACGTCTACTTCGAGGACAAGGGGCAGCTGCTGCGGCTGTTCGCCCAGCACGTGTTCGCCGACCTCACCGAAGCCGCGAAGCGCTGGTGGGACAGCGCCGACGCGCGCGACCCCGAGGACCTGCGGGTTTCGATCTCGGAGATCATCGCCCGCTACCGCCGCCACCGCTCGGTGCTCTACGCCGTGATCGAGATGGCGGCCTACGACTCCGAGGTCGACGAGCTCTACCGCGGCATCATGGAGGGCCTCGTCGACGCCATCGCCGCCATCATCGAACGCGGCCAGGCCGACGGCACCATCACCCCGATGCCGGTGCGCCCCACGGCCTCCGCCCTCACCTGGATGGTCGAACGCACCTGCCACCAGACCCTGCGCTTCACCTCGGAGTCGGAGGACGACGCCCTGGCCGACTCGATGACCGAGGTCATCTGGCGCACGCTGTACCAGGAAGCGGCGCCGCGGCCGTGACCCGCGCCGGCGCCTGATTCGCGCGCGCAGCGGCCGATCCGACCACGGAAACCGTTCGGCGCACGAGGACCACGGGGCAGCGCGGCGGCCCTGACGCACCTCGGTCCTTGCTCCCGCCCGGCCGCGGGCCTACGGTGCGCCCTCGTCCGGGTCGCAACGCGCGTCAACGCTTGCGTTTGACCGCCCGCGCGCCGACCGTGCGCAGTGCCAGGTCCACGTACCGCTGCGCGAGCTCTTCCGGCCGCAGCGAGCCGCCCGGCTGGTACCAGCGCGCGATCGACTGGCACATGCCCAGCACGGCGCGCACGGTCTCCTCGGGATGGCCGGCGGTGAACACTCCCTCGCGCGCGCCGGTCTCGACGATGTCCGTCAGCACGGTTTCGATTTCCTTGCGGCGCGCGGCATAGCGCTTGCGCGACTCGGGCGAGAGGTGCCGCAGTTCGAGGTCCAGTGCGGCCAGGCGCGTGCGGTGGGTCATGTGCAGCACCACGGCCTCGACGACGTTCACGAGCTGCTCGCGCGGGCCGGTGGCGTCGGCCGCCGCGGCCTGGACGCGCGAGACGGCTTCGCCGGTGCCGAGGTCGAGCAGGGCGGCGAAGGCGCCTTCCTTGCTGTCGTGGTGGTAGTACAGCGACGGCACGGTCTGCCCGACCCGTCGAACGATGTCGCGCACCGACGTGCCGTGGAAACCGTGCTCGTAGAACGCGTCGAGCGCGGCGGCGAGCAGCGGCGTCAACTCCAGCTCGTCGTAGTGCCGCCAATCGGCCGAGACCGGGTCCGGGACCGAGTTCGAGACCGCAGCCGGTTCCGGCACCACCGCCTCCCGCGTACGCACCATGATCCACCCATCGATTCCGGACGTGACCCGTCCGAGTCTAGGCTCAGCGCGGGGCCATCCGGATGGCGCCGTCGAGCCGGATGGTCTCGCCGTTGAGCATCGGGTTCTCCACGATGTGGCAGGCGAGCGCCGCGTACTCCACCGGGTCGCCCAGCCGCGAGGGGTGCGGTACCTGCGCGCCGAGCGACTCGATGGCCTCTTGCGGCAGCGTCGCGAACAGCGGCGTGTGGAACAAGCCAGGCGCGATCGTCATCACGCGGATCCGCAGGCTCGCCAGGTCACGCGCGATCGGCAGCGTCATGCCGACGATCCCGCCTTTCGACGCCGAGTACGCCGCCTGCCCCACCTGCCCGTCGTAGGCCGCGACGGACGCGGTGTTCACGATGACCCCGCGCTCCTCCCCCACGGCGTCGACTTGGGCCATGCGCTCGGCGGCCAGCCGGATCACGTTGAACGTGCCGATCAGGTTCACCGACACGACCTTCGTGAACACCTCCGGGAACGCACCCTTCTTGCCGACAGTCTTGACCGCGCTGCCGATGCCCGCGCAGTTGACCACCACGCGCAGGTCGCCGAGCGACGCCGCGGCGTCGACGGCCACCCGCACGTCGGCTTCATTCGTCACATCGGCCGGCGCGAACGCGCAGTCGAGCTCCGCCGCGATCGCGGCACCGTCCGAAGTGGGCAGATCGACCACGACCACCTTCGCGCCGCGCTTGCGCAGCTCCCGCACGGTGGCCAGCCCCAGCCCCGACGCCCCGCCGGTGACCAGCGCGACCGTGTTCGAGATGTCCATCCGATCCCTCCTCCTCAGGCCAGCACGGCGGCCAGGCGGCCGCCGATGATCTCGCGTGCCTCCGCGACGATGCGGGAGATGAGCTCCGCCACCGTCGGCACATCGTGGACGAGTCCCTGGACGACACCTGCGGACCAGATGCCGAGATCGGTGTCGCCGGTCTCGTACACCTGCCGGCCGCGCACGCCCGCGACCAGATCGCGCACGTCGTCGAACGTGCCGCCGCCGGCGAGGATGTCGACCACCTCGCGGCTCGTCGCGTTGGACGCGACCCGGGCGGTGTTGCGCAGCGAGCGGAAGATCAGCTCGGTGTCGCGTTCGGACGCTTCGACGAGGCGCTGCTTCACGTTGTCGTGCACCGGCGCCTCGGCCGTGGCGAGGAACCGCGTGCCCATGTTGACGCCGTCGGCACCGAGGGCGAGCGCGGCGACGAGGCCGCGGCCGTCGGCGAACCCGCCGGACGCGACCATCGGAATGGTGACCCGCTCGGCCGCGGCCGGGATCAGCACCAGGCCCGGCACGTCGTCCTCGCCGGGGTGCCCGGCACACTCGAAGCCGTCGATGGAAACGCCGTCCACGCCGAGGGCCTGCGCCTTCACCGCGTGGCGCACGCTGGTGCACTTGTGCAGCACCTTCACCCCGGCCGCGCGGAACGCGGGCAGGTGCTCCGCCGGGTTGAACCCGGCGGTCTCGACCACGGGCACCCCCGACGCGGTGATCACGTCGCGGTATTCGGCATACGGTGGCGGGTTGATCGACGGCAGGATCGTCAGGTTCACCCCGAAGGGTTTGTCGGTGAGCTCGCGGCAGCGCACGATCTCCTTCTCCAGGGCCTCCGGGGTCGGCTGCGTGAGCGCCGTCAGGAACCCGAGTGCGCCCGCGTTGGCGACCGCGGCGACGAGCTCCGCGCGGCCCACCCACTGCATGCCGCCCTGGACGATGGGGTGCGTGACCCCGAAAACCTCGCAGAAGCGCGTGCGCAGCAGCCGGACTCCTTCGTTCGGCTCGACCACTCGAACCGTAACTTAGCGATCGTTAGATATACAGTGACCCATCTGTCGTCCGGGCGCTTGACATCCACGGGAGTGTTTAACGATCGTTAGATAACTTCCGACGACGCAGGGGGCACCGTGCAGCGCCAGCTCTTCACCGCCGACCACGAGGCCTACCGCGAAGTGGTGCGGGAGTTCACCGCGCGGGAGGTCGAGCCGAACCTCGACCGCTGGGACGCCGCACGGCTGATCGACCGCGACGTGTGGCGCGCCGCCGGCAAGCAGGGCGTGATCGGGTTGGCCGTGCCCGAGGAGTACGGCGGCGCCGGACAGCCGGACTACCGCTACCGCGTGGTCGTAGCGGAAGAGCTCGCCCGCGTCGGCGCCGCTTCGCTGCACTCGAGTTTCGGGCTCCAGGACGACATCGTGATCCCGTACGTGCAGGACCTCGGCACCGAAGAGCAACGGCGGAAGTGGTTGCCGGGCATGGCTTCGGGCGAGCTGATCGGCGCCATCGCGATGACCGAGCCGGGCGCGGGCAGCGACCTGCAGGGCGTGCGCACCACCGCCGTGCGCGACGGCGCCGAATGGGTCCTGAATGGACAGAAGACGTTCATCACGAGCGGGGTCAACGCCGATTTCGTGATCGTGGTGGCCCGTACGGACCCGGCCGCCGGTTCACGCGGGTTCAGCCTGATCGTGGTCGAGGACGGCACGCCCGGGTTCACCCGGGGCCGCAAGCTCGACAAGGTCGGCCTGCACGCGCAGGACACCGCCGAGCTGTTCTTCGCCGACGTGCGGGTGCCGGCCGCGAACCTGCTCGGCACCGAGGGCCGCGGCTTCGCGCACCTGATGGAACGGCTGCCGCGCGAACGCCTGTCGATCGCCGTGGGCAGCCTCGCGAGCATCGACGCGGTGTTCGCCTCGACCCGTGAATACTGCTTCGCCCGCAAGGCATTCGGGCAAGCCGTCGGCGACTTCCAGAACACCCGGTTCGTGCTCGCCGAGATCGCCACCGAGCGCGACGTGACCGCTGCCTACCTCGACGCGTGCGTGCTCGGGCTCAACGCCGGCACGCTGAGCGCGGTCGACGCGGCGAAGGCGAAGTGGTGGGCCAGCGAGCTGCAGAAACGCGTGGTCGACCGCTGCGTGCAGCTGCACGGCGGCTACGGCTACATGCTGGAGTACCCCGTCGCCCGGGCGTTCGTGGATTCCCGCGTCCAGACCATCTACGGCGGCACGACCGAGATCATGAAGGAGATCATCGGCCGGGACCTCGCCGCCCCGCACTGACCACCTCCTCACGAAAAGGCGGACGACACATGGGTTTGCGCACGGCGAAGGAGTACCGCGACGGGCTGCGCGACGGCCGCCGCGTGTTCTACCGCGGGCAGCGCGTGGACAGCGTGAGCGACCATCCCGAGCTGACGCTCGCGGTGGACCACTCGGCGCACTGCTTCGCCATCTCGCAGTCGCACCCCGAGCTGGCCGTGGCCGACGGGTACTCGGCGTTCTACCGGGTACCGCGCTCGGCCGAGCAGCTGCGGGCGCGCGGTGAGCTGATCGAGACCGTGTCCCGGCTGGGCGGCGGGATCATCGTGCTCAAGGAAGTGGGCAGCGACGCGATGTTCGCGCTGCTGCGCACCCTCGAAGGTGAAGAGCTCGAACGCGCGAACGCGTTCCACGAGCGGGTGTGCCGCGACGACCTCGCGCTGGCCGTGGCGCAGACGGACGTGAAGGGCGACCGTTCGCTGGCCCCGCACCAGCAGGTGGATCCCGACCTGTACCTGCGCATCGTCGACGTGGACGCCGACTCGATCACCGTGCGCGGGGCGAAGTGCCACACGTCGTACTCGGCCAACGCCGACGAGCTGGTGGTGCTGCCGACCCGCGCGATGGGACCCGAGGACGCGGACTACGCCGTGTCCTTCGCGATCCCCGTGGACACGCCGGGGCTGGGCATCTACGTGTCGCCCTACCTCGCCGGTGAACGCAACGACTTCGAGTTTCCGTTGTCGTCAAAGCACAAGATGCTCGAAAGCCTCACCGTGTTCGACGACGTGCGGGTGCCGAAGGAGCGCGTGTTCCTCAACCGGCGCCCGGAGCTGGCGGGACCACTGGCGCTGGCGTTCGTGGACTACCACCGGTTCACCGCGATCAACTACAAGCTGCCGCTGCTCGACCTGCTGGTGGGTTCGGCGTCGCTGATCGCCGAGTACAACGGCATTTCCCGCGCCGGGCACGTGAAGGACAAGATCACGCAGCTCATCGCGTACGCCGAGACCGTGCGCGGGCTCGCGGAGCTGGCCGCGCTGCGGTCGCGGCCCGGGCAGGGCGGCATCCAGCAGCCCGACCCCGTCGCGGTGAACACGGCGAAGTACACCTTCGCCCACGGCTTCCACGACGCGACCGCGAAGCTCATGGACCTCGCCGGCGGCCTGCTCGCCACCGGCCCCGGCGGCGAGGACTGGGCCGACCCGCAGATCCGTGCGGTGCTGGAGAAGTACTACGCCGCCGCCGTGCCCGCCGAGCCCCGGCTGCGGCTGCTGAACCTCATCGCCGACCTCACCGCCCGCGACTACGGTGGCTACCAGGCCGTGCTCGCCACGCACGCGGAAGGCTCGTTGGAGGCGGAGAAGCTGCAGATCGCCCGCACGTACGACCCGACGCGCGCCCGGGCATACGTCAGCCACCACGCCGGACTCGCCTGAAAGGGGCCGTTCCATGACCGCGCCAGTGCAGATCGAGCAGGAGGGTGCCGCGTTGCGCATCGTGTTCGACCGGCCGGACCAGCTCAACGCCCTGACCACCGCGATGCTCGTGCGCGCCGGTGACGCCGTCGAGCAGGCGGCGGCCGACCCGAGCGTGCGCGTGGTCGTGCTGACGGGCGCCGGGCGCGCCTTCTGCGCCGGCGCCGACCTCGCCGGCCACGACATCGAAGCCGACCCGGACACCGGCACGATCGACGCGGCCAACCGCCTCACCCGGCTGATGCGGGACCTCCCGAAGCCGGTGCTGGCCGCGGTGAACGGCCCGGCCGTGGGCGTGGGCTGCTCGTTCGCGCTGGCCGCGGACCTGTCGGTGGCGCGCGCGTCGGCGTACTTCATGCTGGCGTTCGCGAACGTCGGCCTGATGCCCGACGGCGGCTCGACGGCCCTGGTGCCGGCCGCCATCGGGCGCGCGCGGGCGACGCGGATGGCCATGCTGGCCGAACGCGTCCCCGCCCAGCAGGCTTTCGACTGGGGCCTGATCTCCCACGTCGTCCCCGACGGGGACTTCGACGCCGAAGTCGCCTCGCTCACCACGCGGCTCGCCGAGGGCCCGACCGCGTCGTTCGCCGCGACGAAACGCGCCCTGGCGGCCACGTCCCTGGGCCGGCTGGACGACGCGTTCGCCCTGGAGCGCGCGGGTCAGTCCGCGCTGTTCGGCACGAAGGACTTCGCGGAAGGCGTCGCCGCCTTCCGCGCCAAACGCCGTCCGGCCTTCCGCGGCGAGTGAGGCCTACTGCCGCTCGTAGGGCAGCTTCTCCCCCGCCTCCACGGCGAAGGGCAGCCGGTTGCCCTCCGGCGGCAGCGGGCACGTCGCGAAATCCGTGAACGCGCAGGGCAGGTTGCGGGCCCTCGTGAAGTCCACCGTGACCCGTCCCCGCTCGTCCGGCCGCCCCACGGCCAGCGACCGGTTGGCGGCGTAGGTGGTGACGCCGCTGGTGGCGTCGGTGAAGAGGATGGTGAAACCACCGTCGGTGCCGTTGAAGGCGGTGAGGGTGTACTCGGTCTCGCCGCGTGTGAACCGGATCTCGCCCGGCGCGGTGTAGACGTGCGACAGCCCCTCGACCACCGCGCCCACGGTGACCGGCCGTGGCTCGTCGAACGCCTCGAAGTGGCCTTCGAGAACCCACTTCTCGTCGGGCTCGTACGCGGGCACGCCCCGGAAGGCCTTGAGAACGGGCGCTTCCGGGTCGTGCACCCGGATCAGGTACCCGGTCCGGCGCGCGACTTCGATCTCGATCCCCCCGGCGATGATCCGGGTGGTGGGGCCGCTGTTGACGAGCTCGATCCTTTTCGTCCCGGTGAGCTTGACGCCCTCGTGCTCGAGATCCCCGCCGTCGGGATCGACGTAGGCGGCTTCGGCGTCCTGCCACCACTTGCCCGGAAGGCCGGGGTAGGTCCGCGGCTCGTTCTCCAGCCAGTCGAGCGAGACGAGGGCCAGCCAGCCGTAGGGGTCGGCCAGGTCTTTCTCGCGGTTCGCTTTCCAGTCCTGCCAGGCTCGGGTGAAGTCCGCCGTGCTCGCGGTCATGCCAGCCCCTTCCGTCGGCTCGTGGTGGTGTCAACGCATGCGGGTGGGGGTTGTTCCGCGTCCCAGCATGCGGGCGGGGCCGCGCTGGCCGAGCCTCCGCCACTTCACCTGACTCGCTCGGTAGGGTCGAGCCGTGAGCGAAGAGGCCGTGGAGATCTACACCGACGGAGCGTGCAGCGGCAACCCCGGCCCGGGCGGCTGGGGCGCCTTCCTGCGCTACGGCCGCCACGAGCGTGAGCTCTACGGCGGCGAGGACACCGTGACCACCAACAACCGCATGGAGCTGATGGCGCCGATTCGCGCGCTGGAGAGTCTCACGCGGCCGTCGGTCGTCAAGATCTACACCGACAGCACGTACGTGCGCAACGGCGTGATGCAGTGGATGCCGCGGTGGAAGAAGAACGGGTGGCAGACCGCGGCGAAGCAGCCGGTGAAGAACGCCGACCTGTGGCAGCGCCTCGACGAAGCGGGCGAGCGCCACGAGGTCGAATGGCTGTGGGTCAAGGGGCACGCGGGCCTGCCCGAGAACGAGCGCGCCGACCGGCTGGCCGTGAAGGGCGCGCAGGAGTCGGCCCAGGCCGGGGTCAAGCGTGCGCGCGGCTGAGCACTGCCCGTGCGGGCTGCCCCAGCCCTACGCCGAGTGCTGCGGCCGGTTCCACGACGGCCGGCAGACCGCGCCGACCGCTGAGCTCCTCATGCGCTCGCGGTACAGCGCTTTCGCCGTCGGCGATGTCGCGTACCTGCTGAGCACCTGGCACGCCGACACGCGCCCGAAGCGGCTGCGCCTCGACGACGGCCAGGAGTGGACCGGCCTCGACGTCCTCGGCGGGACGGGCGGCGGGCTGCTGCAGAACGAGGGCACGGTCGAGTTCCGCGCGCACTACCGCCACGGCGGCCACGACGACACGCTGCACGAGAACAGCCGTTTCGTCCGCGAAAGCGGCCAGTGGTTCTACGTCGACGCGCTCTGAACGGTGCTCAGCCCCACAACCGGCGCTGTTCGGCGTCCGGATCGGACACGGTCGTGCTCACATCGTCGAACAGGCGCGTGATCCGGGCGCTCGGCTCGTAGAACGCCCAGCCCGGGTCGCCGTGGGCGATGAAGCGGACCCAGGTGTCGAACATCCGCGTCGCCATCGCCTGCAGGCGCGCGGGATCGGGTTTCGCGAGGGCAAAGAGAAAGCGCCAGTTCCTGTTGCCGATGTCGTCGAACATCAGCGGCAGGTCGAGGCCGTGCACGGCGCCGAGGCCCTTGCCGCGCGGGGCGATGCGCCAGTCGAGCCGGTACATCCACGCGGCGCCGCCCGCGGCGTGCTGCGACTCGGCCAGCCGGATGGCGGGCAGCCACCAGTCCCCCGCCGTCCGCACACGGTTGCGCAGCTGGTCCTCGGACCAGTCGGGCAGCAGCTCGCGGTAGGCGGCCACGCCTTGGGCGATCTGCTGGTCGTCGAGCATCGTCGAGCCGGTGCCCAGCAGCTTCGCTCGGCCGGTCTGCAGCCAGGAGAAGAGGTCCTGCTCGTCGGCCGTCGTGCCGACGAGCAGGCGAACCTCGCGCGCGGCGCCATCGGCGACGGCTTCGGCCGGCACCCGGGGCAGCAGGTCGCCGTCCACGATCACGCGGTACGTGACGAGCGTGCCCGACGCGGCCGCGACCCGCTGCTGCGCCTGGAGAATCGGCGTCACCGGCATTGTGGCGAGCTCGGCCGCTGACACGCCGAGGTCGGCCAGCAGAGCCGCCGCCACGGCCTCGCCCTCGGCCGGGGTGTGCACGACGGAGCCGACGCCGGTGCCGCTCTG
Organism: Amycolatopsis sp. NPDC004368; assembly: GCF_053602515.1. Taxonomy (NCBI): domain Bacteria; kingdom Bacillati; phylum Actinomycetota; class Actinomycetes; order Pseudonocardiales; family Pseudonocardiaceae; genus Amycolatopsis; species Amycolatopsis sp. NPDC004368. The sequence continues at coordinate 66,669 of NZ_JBSGDT010000041.1, forward strand.
CACGATCGCCTGGTGGAAGAGCCCGCGCGTGCGCGGCACGGCCAGCAGCGTGCCGACGGTGCGCCCGCCGTTCGACTGCCCGGCGAGCGTGATCCGGTCGCGGTCCCCGCCGAACGCGGCGACGTTGCCGTGCACCCACTCCAGCGCCAGCACCTGGTCGTGCAGCGAGAGGTTGCCCTCGGACACACCGGGCAGCCGCAGCATCCCGAGCACCCCGAGGCGGTAGCCGACGGTGACCACAACGACGCCCCGCCGCGCGTACGCCGACGCGTCGAACTGGTGCGGAGACCCCATGACCCCGCCACCCCCGTGGATCCACACCAGCACCGGGTGCGGCCCGGGTGCGGCCGGCGCGTAGACGTTGACGTGGAGGCAGTCCTCCTCGCCGGTGAACCCGCGCCCGGTCACTTCCGGCTGCGGGGCCCGGGCAGCGAACCGGGTCGCGTCGCGGACGCCGGTCCAGCTCGCGACCGGCCGGGGCGGGCGGAACCGCAGCTCACCGACCGGCGGCTCGGCGTACGGCACGCCCAGGTGGTAGGCGACGCCGTCGCGCACCTCGCCACGCACCGCACCGGCCCGGGTCTGGACTGTGGTCATACCGGCCAGCCTAGTGATCGCCACCGCCCGTCGTCGGGTGTCCCGCGAGCACGCGGCCACGGGTTCGGGTCATGATTACCCCGTGCACATCGCGGCGGAGTTGGTGGCCCTGGTCGTGACGGTCCTCGTCGTCACGGTCATCGCGCGACGGCTGGACTGGTCGGCGCCCCTGTGTCTGGTCGTGGTCGGCGTCGCGGCGTCGTTCGTGCCGGCTGTGCCCGATTACCAGCTCGACCCCGAGGTCGTGCTGATCGGGCTGCTGCCCCCGCTGCTGTACTCGGCGTCGATCCAGACGTCGCTGGTCGCCTTCAACAAGCTGCGCGGCCCGATCCTGACGCTGTCGGTGGGCCTGGTCGTGTTCACCGCGTTCGGCGTCGGCTTCGTCGCGTGGGCCGTGGTGCCGGGGCTGCCGCTCGCCGCGGGCATCGCGCTGGGCGCGGTCGTCGCACCGCCCGACGCGGTCGCCGCCAGCGTGGTCGCGCGGCGGGTCGGCATGCCGCGCAAGCTCGTGCGCCTGCTCGAGGGCGAGAGCCTGTTCAACGACGCGGCCGCCCTGGTCACGCTGCGCACGGCGATCGCGGCCATCGCCGGGTCGATCAGCCTGTGGCAGGTCGGGCTCGACTTCCTGCTCGCCGCCGTCGGCGGGATCGTGGTCGGACTGCTGATCGGCGTGATCGCGACCCAGTTGCGCAAGCGCCTGGAGGAACCGGTCACGGACACCGCGCTGTCGTTCGCCGTGCCGTTCGTCGCCTACCTCGTGGCCGAGGTGGCGCACGGCTCGGGTGTGCTCGCCGTGGTGGTGTGCGGCCTGATGCTGGGCCACGAGTCGCCGCGCATCCTGTCGGGCTCGACGCGGCTCGCGTCGCGGCTCAACTGGCAGACCGTGCAGTTCCTGCTGGAGAACATGGTCTTCCTGCTGATCGGCCTTCAGCTGCGCGGGATCCTCATCGACGTCTCGAAGACCGGCCTGTCGCCGTGGCTGCTGGTCGGGATCTGCGCCGCGGTGCTCGGCACCGTGATCGTCACGCGCGTGCTGTGGCTGATCGGCATCGGCCTGCAGCGGCGGCTCGCCGCGAAGTACAGCACGAAGGCGAAGATCTGGCCCTGGCGCTACTCGGCGGTGATCGCCTGGGCCGGCATGCGCGGCGTGGTCACGCTCGCCGCCGCCTTCGTGCTCCCGGCCGACACCCCGCAGCGCGCCGTGCTGGTGCTGGCGGCGTTCACGGTCGTGGCCGGCACACTCGTGGTGCAGGGCATGACACTCGCGCCGTTGATCCGCCGCCTGCAGCTGCCCCGGCCCGACCCGGCCGAGGACGCCCTGCAGGAAGCCGCCGTGGTCAACGACATGACCCGCGCCGCGCTCGCGAAGCTCGACGAGATCAGCACCCCGGACGACCCGCCGGAGATCCTCGAACGGCTGCGCGACCGCCTCACCTACCGCGCCAACTCGGCGTGGGAGCAGCTCGGCCGCCAGAGCGCGCTCGCCGAGACCCCGAGCGACGCCTACCGGCGGCTGCGCCTGCGGCTGATGGAGGTCGACCGCGAGCAGTTCCTGCTGGCGCGCGACAACGGCACGGCCGACGACACCGTGCTGCGCCGTGTGCTGGCCCGCCTCGACATCGAGGAGTCGATGCTCGACCGGGTCGAGGAGGCCGCGCTGGAGGTCGAGCGCGAGCTGAGCACACCCGCGGTCACGGCGCGCTCGTGCAAGCACCTCGCGCACCCGTGGCGCGATGTCGAACCGAACGCGGTGGACGTGTGCCCGGCCTGCATCGCCGAGGGCACGACCTGGGTGCACCTCCGGATGTGCGTCAAGTGCGGCAACGTCGCGTGCTGCGACTCCTCGCCGCGCAAGCACGCGACGCTGCACTTCCACGACAGCCGCCACCCGGTGATGCGCAGCTTCGAACCGGGTGAGACGTGGCGTTGGTGTTTCGTCGACAAGCAGTTGGGCTGAGGCCACCGGCCGGGTCCCCGGCCCGGCTAGTGTCCTGAGTCGTTAATTCGTTGGCAGTATGCGGCGCGAGGGTGTCGAGGATCTGGTCGGCGGTTTTGGTCCAGACGAAGGGTTTGGGGTCGTTGTTCCAGGCCTCGATCCAGGTGTGGACGTCGGCTTC